>CAYRHS010000180.1:0-5753 GCA_964424125.1 uncultured Burkholderiales bacterium | reverse complement strand
GCCCGGGCGAGTGGCGGAATTGGCAGACGCGCAGGCTTCAGGTGCCTGTGTCCGCAAGGACGTGGGGGTTCGAGTCCCCCCTCGCCCACCAGGGACCTCCATGCGGTGATCGACTGCGCCGAGCCGCGACGGGCGGCTTCCCGGCAGGTCGACCCCTTCAACGACGAGCCCTGCGCTCACCACTGGTTCGAGAAGCGCCTCGCAGACCCGCCGGAGTAGCCGATGGAATCCACCGATCCGATTGCACCGCTCGCGCTCGCGGAAACGGCGTCGTGGCACGCGACGAGCGCGGTCCCCCGCGTCGCTCTGGACGCCTCCGTTGGCGAGGTCGTCCGACAGCTCCGCTCACGGCGCTACGAGAGCGTGCGCGATGTCGTCGTCTGCGACGAGGGCCGCCTGATCGGTGTCGTGCGCATCGAGGATCTCCTCGCCGCCCCCGACCCCGCTCCCATCCAGTCGATCGTGGACTTCGCGCCACCGGTCGTCGCCCCTGACACCGACCAGGAGGTCGCGGCCCGCCGCGCGGTGCAGCACGGCGAGACGAGTCTGGTGACCGTCGACGAGACGGGTCGCTTCGTCGGCGTCGTGCCTCCCGCGCGCCTGCTCGGGGTGCTCCTCGACGAACACGAAGAGGATCTGGCGCGGCTCGGCGGTTACCTGCACTCCAGCGAGGAAGCTCGGCGTGCGGGTCGGGAACCGGTACGCCGGAGATTCGTCCATCGGCTTCCGTGGTTGCTCGTCGGCCTCGTCGGCGCGCTCGCCACGGCGCTCCTGCTGCACGGGTTCGAGCACCGGCTCGAGGAGACCGTTCTCGTCGCGGTGTTCGTGCCCGGGATCGTGTACCTGGCGGACGCGGTGGGGACCCAGACCGAGACGGTGGTGATCCGGGGCCTCTCCGTCGGTGTGCCGATCCGGGAGGTGCTGGGCCGGGAGTCACTGACCGGGGTCCTCGTCGGTCTGGTGCTCGCGGCCGCGTTCTTCCCTGCTGCCTTGCTGATCTGGGGGGAGGCCGACGTCGTCGGCGCCGTGGCGCTCGCCATACTCGCCGCGTGTTCCATCGCCACCGTCGTCGCGCTCGTGCTGCCCGCGACGCTCCACCGCTTCGGGGTCGACCCGGCCTTCGGGAGCGGACCGCTGGCGACGGTCGTCCAGGACCTCCTCTCCCTCGCGATCTACCTCGGGATCGTCGTGCTCATGGTGTGATGCAGCCGGCGGGTGGGCTATGGATACGGGCTAGGGCACGAGGACCGCGGCGCCGTGGACCTCACCGGCCCGGAGCGCGGCCTGGGCGGCGTTCGCCTCCGAGAGCGGGAACGGCTGCACCTCGGTGCGCACCGGGATCTGCGGCGCGAGCGCGAGCAGCTCCTCGCCGTCCCGGCGGGTGAGGTTCGCGACCGACATGATGACTCGTTCCTCCCACAGATCGGCGTAGGGGAACGAGGGGATGTCGCTCATGTGGATTCCGCCCGAGACGACGACCCCCCCTTTGTCCACGGCCCGCAGCGCGGCCGTGACGAGTGGTCCTACCGGGGCGAAGATCAGCGCCGCGTCCAGGAGCTCGGGCGCCGACGTGTCGGATCCTCCGGCCCAGCGCGCGCCGAGGGAGCGGGCGAAGTCCTGGGCGGCCGTGTCGCCGGGTGACGTGAACGCGTAGATCGCCTTCCCCTCGTGGCGGGCGATCTGGGCGACGATGTGCGCGGCGGCGCCGAACCCGTAGATGCCGAGGCGCTCGATGCCCTCGCCGGCGAGGCGATAGGTGCGGTAGCCGATCAGCCCGGCGCAGAGCAGCGGCGCGGCATGGACGTCGTCGACCTCACCCTCGGGGATCGGGAACGTGTAGCGCTCATCGGCGACCGCGTACTCCGCGTAGCCACCGTCGAGGGTGTACCCGGTGAACTGGGGGTGGTCGCAGAGGTTCTCCCGGCCCCGGCGGCAGAACCGGCACGTCCCGTCCGTCCAGCCCAGCCACGGCACGCCCACCCGCTCACCGACCGAGTGGCGTCGTACCGCGGAACCCACCGTGACGACCTCCCCCACGATCTCGTGACCCAGCACGAGCGGGAGCTTCGGTTCCGTCAGCTCGCCGTCGACGACGTGGAGGTCCGTCCGGCACACGCCGCAGGCCCGGACGCGCACGAGCACCTGGTGCTCGGCGGGCTCGGGGACGGGGAGCTCGCGCTCGACCAGGGGCGTCCCCGGACGATCCAGGACCATCGCGCGCATGGTCGTCGGCGTCACGGGACCAGTATCTCGCCCCGCTGCCGGCGGGAGGGCCTCAGACGGCGGCCGCGACCTTCTCGTAGACGCTGCGGCCCGCCTCGCTGACCCGCTCCGTGGGCTCGGACTGGCGAGCGACGCGCTCGTAGTAGGCGCGCTTGCGGCGAGCCACCCGACCGTTGGGCCGACGCTCGGTCCGAACCTGGTCGGGGTCGAGCTGGGCGTTCATGCCGTCCTTGAGCAGCTCCAGCGCCTCCGCTCGGAGCTGGCTGACCCGGGACTCGCTGACGCCGAGCTCGTTCGCGATCTGTTGCATCGGACGCTGGTCGAAGAAGTACTCGACCACGACCTTGCGGAGTCGCTCGGGGAGCGCGGCGATGGCATCGGTGAGGTACGCACGGCGCTCGCGAGCCACGATCGCCTCTTCCGGCGTCTCCCCACTGGAGGCGAGGAACGACTCCGCCGGGCCTTCGAACGCGAGCGATTCATAGTTCAGCACCGTCGCGCGGTGCACGTCTTCGTGCAGCTTCTTGACCGACTCCGGCTCCACCTCGAGCGCCGCACCGAGCTCCCCCTCCGACGGGGCACGGCCGAGCCGCGCGGTCAGGTCATCGGAGGCCGAGCGAACCGCGCGCGCCTTCGCCCGCACGGATCGGCTCGCCCAGTCGCGGTCGCGGAGCTCGTCGAGCAGCGCACCCTTGATGCGCTGGGATGCGAAGCGGTCGAACGGGATCCCGCGGTCGGGGTCGAAGCTCCGCGCGGCCTGGGCCAACCCGAGCATCGCTGCGGAGGTCAGGTCGTTGCGGTGGACCTGGCGCGGGACGCGGTGCGCGATCTCGTTCACGGCGTACTGCACCAGCGGCAGGTGCGACCGGACGAGGCGTTCCTCTTCGAGGCGCTGCGCGTGCGTGACGGTTGCGGTCGTTCCCATCGATCCCTCCCCCCGGTCGTGGGTTCACTCAGGGCATCGGCGGGGACACGCGCGGTGCTAGATGGGCCGAGAGGATGATTCACCGCGGCGCGCTCTCATCCCGAAGGTGGAGACAGGATTTGGCATTTACCGCATAACCGTCCGCCCGGATGGTGCAGATCACCCTCTGCGGGTCGCAATCACGCCCTCGATCCCCTTGATCGTCACGGGTGGTGGTCGATGGGAGGGTGCGGCCGCTTCGAAGGGCTTCGGGTGACGATCGAGCGGGTCTCGGATCTGTTGTGGCGGGAACGGCGGCTCCTCGAGCTCCTCCTGTTCAAGCTGGAAGAGGAGCAGCTGCTCCTCGGAGCCGGTCGCACGCGCTGGCTGCCGCTCGCGACCCGGGAGCTCGAGACCGTGCTCGAGGAGATCCATCACGTCGAGCTCGAACGGGGAGTCGCGGTGGAGGAGGCCGCGGCCGCGTTCGGCCTGGGCGGCGGACCGAGGCTCGAGGAGCTGGCCGAGGTCGTGCCCGAACCGTGGCCGGCGCTGCTCGCCCGCCACCGGGCCGCGCTCACCGCGCTGGTGACCGAGATCGAAGGCGTCGCGGATGCCGACCACGACCTCCTGGTCGCGGGCGAGGCGCACCTCGACTCCCGGTCCCGTTTCGACGGGGACGACGAAGACGAAGTCGCCGAGGTGCCCGACACGGTCGTGCAGCTCCAGCTCCAACGGGTGGCGCATGAAGCCGCGTTCGGCGCGGCGCGCGCCGTGCAGCCCTCGCTGCTCGACTTCCTCGGCTGAAACGCGAGTGCGGAAGTCCGGCGGGTGCGACCGCCGTCCCCACTACGCTTCACCGCCGTGCGCATCGGCTACCTGGGGCCCGCGGGGACGTTCACCGAGGAAGCGCTCCTGACCCAAGAGGATCTGGCCGCCGCCGAGCCGTCACCGACGCGGTCGGTTCCCGACGTGATCGCGGAGGTCGAGGAAGGGCGGACAACCGCCGGTCTGGTCCCGATCGAGAACTCGATCGAGGGTTCCGTCACGGTGACGCTCGACACGCTCGCGTTCAAGTCGGATCTGTTGATCCAGCGCGAGATCGACCTGCCGATCTCGCTCAGCCTCTGCATCCGACCAGGGACCCGGAAGCGCGACGTGCGGACCGTGTTGTCGCATCCCCAGGCGTTCGGGCAGTGTCGAGACTGGCTCGCGGAGCACCTTCCCGCGGCGTCGACTGAGGCGGCGAACAGCACGGCCGATGCCGCCCGGCGCGTGGCGCGTTCGAAGCGGGGCTCACTCGCCGCGGTCGCCAACCCCCTCGCGGCCGAGCACTACGGGCTCCGCCAGCTCGCCCGCGGGATCGAGGATCATCAGGGCAACCAGACCCGGTTCGTGCTCGTGGGGCGGGGGATCCCGGAGCCGACGGGGCACGATCGCACGAGCATCGTCTGCTTCCAGCGCCAGAATCGTCCGGGATCGCTGCTCGCGATCCTCCAGGAGTTCGCGGCGCGTGCGATCGATCTCACGAAGCTCGAGTCGCGTCCGACCAAGCAGGGCTTGGGCGAGTACTGCTTCTTCATGGACCTCGACGGTCACATCGCCGACGAGCTCGTCGCCGACGCGTTGCGGAACCTGGCGGCCAAGCAGGCCGAGGTGAAGTTCCTCGGCTCCTATCCCGTCGGGGGCGTGAGTGGGGCCGTTGCCCGCCGACGCGCGGCAGGAAAGGCGTGGCGCGAGGCCGACGCCTGGGTCCGGGGGCTCCGAGCACGCATCGGGACCGGGGTCGTGGGCTCGACGTGATCGATCTCCGGCGCCTGCGCGACGACCCCGCGTACCGCCGGGGCGTCGAGCGCAAGCAGACGAGCCCGGCCACGATCGACGATGTGCTCGCGGCCGACGACGAGCGTCGCCGTCTTCGCGGCGAGGTCGAGGAGCTGCGCGCACGGCAGAACGCGGCGTCGCGCGCCATCGGTCGGGCCGATCCCGACGAGCGGCCCGCACGCATCGAGGAGGCCGGCGCGCTGAAGCGGGAGCTCGGGGAGCGGGAACCCGCGTTGTCGGCGCTCGAGGAGCGTGTGCGCTTGCTCGCGTCGGCCATCCCCAACCCCGCCGACGCCTCGGTTCCGGACGGGGGCGAGGACGACGCCGAGGTCGTGCGGGTGGTGGGGGAGCCCGGTGACGCGCCGGCGCTGGACCACGCCGACTACGGCGAGCGCATGGGCTGGGTCGACGCCGCCCGCGCGGCCGAGGCCAGCGGCTCGCGCTTCGTGTACCTCCGCGGCGAGGCCGCGCTCCTCGAGGTCGCGCTCGTCCAGTGGGTGCTGCGGCGTGTCCAGGCGGCGGGCTTCGTCCCGGTGGTCCCGCCGGTGCTCGTGCGCGAGCGGACGATGGAGGAGGCCGGGTTCTTCCCCACCGACCGCAACCAGGTCTACGAGCTCGGCGGGGAGGACGACCTGTTCCTCGTGGGCACGAGCGAAGTTCCACTCTCCGCGCTCCATCGCGACGAGATCGTCGACGCGGCACAGCTCCCGCTGCGCTACGCGGGAGTGTCGACCTGCTTCCGGCGGGAGGCGGGGACCTACGGGAAGGACACCCGGGGGATCTTCCGGGTCCACCAGTTCGACAA
>CAYRHS010000179.1:0-5798 GCA_964424125.1 uncultured Burkholderiales bacterium | reverse complement strand
GCGACGGCCGCGGTCGAAGCGGTCGGACGGGGGCGGGCCGTGCACGCCACCGAGGAGCACCCGTGCCCCGTGTGGGCCAACCGGGCCGTGGTCCGGCGTGTGCTGGCGCTGCTGATCGACGCCGCGGACCCCGGGGACGGGTCGGCGCCCCAGCTCTCGATCGAACGGGACGCGCGCTACGCGGTCGTGGTCCTTCGGCCGGCGCCGGGCCGTCGGGACCGACCGAGCGAGCGGGACGTGGAGACCGTTCGGCGATTGGTCGAGGCCTGCCGGGGGACCATCCAGCTCGACCCGACCGCGGGCGGCGCGGCGCGGATCACGTTGCCACGGGTGCGGGGTGCGGCGCCCAACCGACGGATGGGTTCCGGGAAGCGCGAGGCGGCGCTGGTCGACGCGGGACCCGCGCCCGAACGAGCCACGGCTCCGCCACCGAGTCCCGTTGGCCCCCGGGAGACGTGACCCCCCCGGGGTCAGCCCGCGTCGAGGGTGCTGCGGCCGCCGGTCGTCCACCAGCTCGCGGTGAGCTCCAGCCCGGGTACGGAGGAACGGGGCTGGAGCTCCTCGAAGATCCGGCGGTACCCGGTCCGCGCGATGAGCCACTCACCGTCTCGTCGGACGTACTCGTCCTCGTAGAACGCCGAGCCACGAATGGTGATCTCCAGCGCGGTCTCGACGACCGTGTCCTCGAGCGCCCACACGCCGACCGCGGTCGTCGGACCGGTCAGGTCGATCTCGGGGTGATGGACACGGTGGCTGGAGTGGAAAGACTCCCGGCCCATCGAGCGCCGCAGGAAGTCGAGGATCGCGTCGCGGCCGTGGAAGGTGTACTTGCCGCCCGAGTACTCGGCGACCGCGTCCTCGGTCAGGCACGTCTCGAGCTCGGACCAGCGTTTCTGGTCGAGGCAGCGCATGTACCGGTACTTCACACGCTTGATGCGTTCGAGCGCGACCAGCTCGGCAACGTCCATCGGCCTCTCCTGCTCTGAGGTGCATCATCCCGCAGGCGAGACGGAGATGCAGGCAGGAGTAACCTGGACGGTTCCCCGTCTTCCGGAGGTCTGACGATCGCAGCCCCGACGCGAGCCGCCCGGCTCACCGAGGAGCAGGCCGAGCTCGAGGCCGAGCAGCGCTACGTCGACCGTGCGTACCTGCGCCTCGAGGCCATGCGGGAGGCCGCGCTCCGGGTCGAGGCCGGGTACGCCGACGTCGGTCGGGGAGGGACCCATCAGGCCCGGCTCGAACGGGACGCGGCCGTGGAGCTGACCCGGCGGCGTCTGGCAGCCCTGGACATCGGGGACCGCCCGCTCGTGTTCGGCCGACTCGACCTCGAGGACCGCAGCCGCCGGTACGTCGGGCGAGTGGGCGTGGACGACGAACGTCGCGACCCGCTCGTGGTCGACTGGCGGGCGCCGGCTGCCGCGCCCTTCTACCGGGCCACGGGGCGGGCACCCCTCGGAGTGGTCCGCCGGAGGCATTTCCTGAGCCAGGGTCACAAGCTCCTGGGCCTCGACGACGAGGTGTTCGACGACGCGGCCGGGCGCGCGGCTGGACTCGCGCTCGTCGGCGAGGGTGCGCTCCTCCGGGCACTCGACCGCCGCCGCCGGGGCCGAATGGGCGACATCGTGGCCACGATCCAGGCCGACCAGGACGCGGCGATCCGGGCTCCGCTCGACGGCGCGGTCGTCGTGACGGGTGGGCCGGGGACCGGCAAGACGGCAGTGGCGTTGCACCGGGCCGCGTATCTCCTCTACACCCACCGGGAGCGGCTCGCCGGCCGAGGCGTGCTCTTTCTCGGGCCCAACGCCACGTTCCTCCGCTACGTCGAGGAGGTGCTGCCGTCCCTCGGCGAACACGAGGCGCGCCTGACGACGATCCGAGGCCTCCGTCCCGGAGTCCCCGTCGATGCCGCCGACAGCGCGGAGGCCGCCGCGCTCAAGGGGGACGAACGCATGGTCACCGTGCTCGCGCGTGCGCTCGGTGACCGGCAGCGGGCTTTACCACGCGACCTCGAGCTCCGGCTCGCGGGCCACCGCGTGCGGCTCACGAAGCGAGCCTCGGCGCGGATCGTCGACCGGGCGCGGAAGCGCCGCGGTACGCACAACGAGCGTCGTCCCCGGGTGGCGCGGCAGGTCGTCGACCACCTCGTGCGGGACTACCGCCAAGCGATCGAGCGCGCGTTCCAGGCTGAAGTCGAAGGGCGGCGCCATCCCGTCGAGCTCTCCCGTGCCGACCGCGCCGCGGTAGCGGCGCTGGTGAGGGGCGAAGAGCCGGAGGGGGACTGGACCGACGAGGTTCGCGTCCGGATCCGTCGTCACCCCGACGTTCGGGAGGCGCTCGAGCGCATGTGGCCCGCGCTGAGTGGCCTCGAGCTCGTGCGCGATCTCTGCGGGTTCGAGGCGCTCGTCCGCTCCGCAGCCCGGGGTGTGTTGACGCGTGGGGAGCAGCGTCTGTTGATCCGCGAGCGGGGAGACTCCGTCGCCGACCGCAGCTGGACCGAGGGGGACGTCGCGCTCGTCGACGAGGCCGATGCGCTCCTCGGCCCCGTGGAGGCGGCCCGTCCCCGCCGCCGGCCACCGCGGGAGGACGAGGAGCTCGAGGCGGCCGGACGAGTGGTCGCCGAGCTGGGCCTGGGCGGGATGGTCGACGCGCGCACCGTCGCGGAGCGTTACGGCCGCGACGACCGGGGAGACGGCGAGGTAGGGGAGGAGTCCATTCCCCGCTACGGACACGTCGTGGTCGACGAAGCCCAGGACCTCACGCCGATGCAGTGGCGGATGGTCGGCCGTCGTTGTCCGTCGGGCTCCATGACCATCGTCGGCGACTTCGGGCAGGCGACGGCGACGGGGACGCCGCGCAGCTGGGAGCAGGTGCTCGACCTCCTGGAATCCTCCGAGCGAACGGTGGTCGTGCTCCGCTTGAACTACCGGACGCCGGCCGAGGTGATGGCGGTCGGGAGCAGGCTCCTCGCGGAGGCCGCACCCGGGCTCCGGCCACCCGAGTCGGTGCGTACGACGGGTGAGGTGCCGAGCTTCGAGCGGGTTCCGCCGGCCGAGCTCGAGGTCGCGGCTGCCCGCCGAGCACGGGATGCCTCGGAGCGTGGGGGCACGGTGGCGCTCGTCGCCGACCGATCACGGCACGCGGGTCTTGCGGCACTCGTCGGCGACCGCGCGACCGGGGTCGGGTCGCCCGACGCGCTCGACGCGCCCGTGGCGGTGCTCTCGCCGCGTGACGTCAAGGGTCTGGAGTTCGATCACGTCGTCGTGGTCGAGCCCCGTGAGTTCCTCGAGCCCTCCGAGGACCCGAGTGGGTTGCGCCTCTTGTACGTCGTACTCACGCGGCCCACGCGAACGCTGAGCGTCGTCCATGCGGACCCACTCCCGGCACCGCTTCGACCGGAGGCCGGGGGCTAGGAGGCCCCGGATAGCCTTCTCGGGCGTGTTCGTCGTCCCACCTCCGGAGCTCGTCGACGTATGCCTCGGAGGGCTCCTCGGCGCGATCGGCGGCGATGAGCTCACGGCGCCGCAGCGCACGCTCCTCGACACGATCGCGGCAGACGTGTTCGGAACAGCCGTCGACGTGGCCGCGCTGCCGCCCTCGGAGCCGGCCGAGCTCGCGGCCTCGATCACCGACCCCAAGCTCCGGCGTCAACTCGCGCACGCCATGGTCGTCCTCGAGCTCCTCCGCGACCCGCCCACGGGCGACCAGCAAACCCGCGTGGATCGGTACGCGGCGGCGCTCGACGTCTCCGGGGCGAGGCTGCGTGTCGTCCGGGACCGGATCTCGGAGCAGCGCCGTCGCATGCTGCTCGACCGCGCACGGCTCGACCGTCACCTCGAGCGCCCGGTGTCACGGTCGTCGGAGACCGACGACCAGCGGCTCGCGGCGCGCTGGCGCAGGCTCGAGCACCTTCCCCCCGGGAGCCTGGGGCGTTGGGTGTGGGAGTTCTACTGCGTCCACGGGTGGGACCTACCGGGCGAGCGTCACGGTGTACCGGCCTCGACCGCCCGGCACGATTTCGTGCACGTGCTCGCCGACTACGACGCCACTCCGCTCGGCGAGGTCGAGGTCGCAGGGTTCATCGCGGCGGGCAAGGGAGACGATCTGGGGTTCGCGCTCCTGCTCGTGGCCCTCGTCGTGTCCGATCCCGACGTCCTCGACGTCCCGGGCGGGTCGGAACGGCTGACGGACGCGCTCGGACGCGGCACACGCTGTGGGATCGACCTGCTCGATGCTTTCGATCACTTCGCCCTCGCCGCCGAGCAGGTCGAGGCTCTTCGCGTGCGGTTCCGGGTCCCACCGAAGTCGACGACGTCCGAGGGCGCCGCCCGTCTCGGCGACGGAGCCGAGGCCGAAACGGGATGACCGGGGTACTGGCGCACCCACTGATCGAACGGGGCCGAGTCGCGGTCGTGCCGGGCGTGTACGACGCGCTGTCGGCGAAGCTCGCCGAGCAGGCCGGCTTCCCCGCGGTCGTGTTGTCGGGCTACGGCGTCGCCGCCTCCTACCTGGGCGAGCCCGACGTGGGTCTGCTGACGCAGGCGGAGATCCTCGACGTGGCGCGCCGCGTCATCGGCGCGACCGGTGTCGACGTGATCGTCGACGGCGACACCGGTTACGGCGGGCCGTTGAACGTCCAGCGGCTGGTGCGCGAGCTGGTGGCGATGGGCGCTCTGGGGGTGATCCTCGAGGACCAGCGGTGGCCCAAGCGCTGCGGGCATCTACGCGGGAAGGAGGTGATCGATCCCGAAGAGCACGCGACCAAGATCGAAGCGGCGGTCGACGCACGGGACGGTCGTGGGCTGGTCATCACCGCCGAGCTCCCCGGCCGCTGGCCGTGAACCTCAACGAGGGCGGCGTGACGCCCTGGTCCTCGGTGGAGCAGCTCGCGGCGCTGGGCTTCTAGGCATTGGGTTCGTGCTGTCGGGCCTCTTCACCGCCACGCGCGCATTGCAGGAGACCTACGCCGAGATCCGTTCCGCCGGGAGCACGGATCGGCTCCGGGCCGCGATGACGTCCTTCGGCGAGTTCGCCGAGGTCATCGGCGTCGACGCGCGCCTCGACGAGGACGCCCGCTACCGCTCCCGATGACGGCTAGCGCAGCCGGCGGTAGCGGCTGATCAAGGCGTTCGTGGAGCTGTCGTGGCTCGGCTGCGGCGCTCCCTCGACCGCGAGCTCGGGGATGATCCGGTTGGCGAGCACCTTTCCGAGCTCGACACCCCACTGGTCGAACGAGTTGATGTTCCAGATCCAGCCCTGGGTGAACACCTTGTGCTCGTAGAGCGCGATGAGCTGGCCGAGCGTGTGCGGGGTCAGCTCCGAGACCAGGATGGAGTTCGTGGGGTGGTTCCCGCGGAACACCCGGTGGGGCACCTGGTGGTCGGGCACGCCCTCGGCTTGGACCTCTTCGCGGGTCTTGCCGAACGCCAACGCCTCCGGTTGCGCGAAGAAGTTCGCCATGAGGAGGTCGTGGTGGTTGCCCACGTCGTGCGCGGACTTGCAGAAGCCGATGAAGTCGCAGGGGATCAGCTTCGTGCCCTGGTGGATGAGCTGGTAGTAGGCGTGCTGGCCGTTGGTGCCGGGCTGGCCCCAGACGATCGGCCCCGTCTGGAGATCGACGGGGTCGCCCTCGCGATCGACCGATTTGCCGTCGCTCTCCATGTCGAGCTGCTGGAAGTACGACGTGAGGCGCCACAGGTACTGGTCGTAGGGGAGGATCGACACGGTCTGGGCGCCGAAGAAGTTGTTGTACCAGATGCCGATGAGCCCGAGGAGCACGGGCAGGTTGCGTTCGAAGGGCG
>CAYRHS010000178.1:0-5857 GCA_964424125.1 uncultured Burkholderiales bacterium | reverse complement strand
GAACGGACCTTCGGCGTTCAAGACCCGCACCGTCGCCGAGGCGCGGCCCTCGTCGACGACCTCGACCTCGGGCGCCGGACCCCTCGGCGTCGCGGATTCCGACGGAACCGCGGCTCCACCGCCGGCCGCGGACGACAGCGCGAGCTGGTCGATATCGATCCCGCTCGTGCGACCGGGAACCGCGCGCAGCTCGTGCTGGCCCGCGTCGAGCGCGACGCCGTCGGCGGCACCACCGCAGACTTCGACCGCGAGCGGTCGGTCGGAATACGCGTCCGTGGTGGTGCCGACGATCCGCACCGGTAGGGGCTCGCCGTCCAGCGTGACCAGGTCGTCGCGACAGTCGTCGGGAACGGTGTCGGGAAGCGGGACGGCCGTGAGGTCGTCGATGCCGAGCTCCGCGATCGCGACCGGAGTGGTGAGCGGCTCCGAGGTGAAGAAGTCGGTCGTCTCACGTGGGCGAACGGCGCTGACCGTGACCCGGATCCGCTCCCCGGTAACGGGCTCGAAGTCGACGGGCACCGAGACCGTCCCGTTCGGCTCGGCCTGGTCCTCGATCGTCGGGAGCGGGACGCGGCGGGATCCCGTGTCGGTCTCGATGGTCAGCTCGGTCGGAACGGAATGACGCCCGTCGGCCACGACGTCCAGATCGAGATGGTCGACGGTCACCGGCTCGGGGGCGGTCAATTCGATCCAGCGCCCCACCTGATCGCCGAAGCCCGGGCTCCAGTGGGTGGTGGGATCACCGTCCACGGCGAATCGGGCCTGGGAGGCGAGGTCACCGCTCAGCACGTCGGAGGACACAGCGGTCACGCCCGCGGCGCCGGGCTCGTCGATCCCGAAGACCGCGGCGGTGGTCGACTCGGGTGCGCGGGGAGAGAGGCGCGCCGTACCGCCGACGGCGAACGAACGCCCGTCGGGGAGCTCGAAGAGCCGGATCATCGCCGGCTCCTCGTCGTCGCGCACGACCTCCGCGGGGTCGAAGCGCAGGCGCGTCACCAGGAAGGTGAGCGGGTGGTCGAGGGCGTGGTCCCCCGCGGCATCGAGGAGATCGACGGGGAGGCGGACGAGCTCGTCCCCGACCACGCCGGGCACCATGACCTCGGCGAAGCCGACACTGCTGAGCCCGAGGTAGCTCGCGGGCGAGCCGTCGTCGGTCGCGGTGATCTCGATCTCGACCGTCGTGAACTCGCGTTCGGGGAACGTGATCACCTGACCGGGCGCTTCGTAGGACGACTCGTCGAGGTTCACGTCGGCCGTCCCGGCGTCGCCGCCGTCGAAGCGGAGCCGTACGGCGGTGATGTGCCGGTTCTGGTCGGGGGCCTGCACGAGGGTGAGGCGATCGGTCGTGACGGGCGCGTCGACGTCGAGCTCCAGCCGTTCGCCGATCACCGGCGAGAACGCGCCGACACGCCATGCGGTCGCCAGGTCGCCGTCGACCGCATACGCGGGTCGGTCGTCGGGAGTCAGTGTCACCGGGTTGCCGTAGGCGGACGCCCGGGCGCTGACGCCGCGTTCGACGGTGACGGTGCGGGCATCGTCCCCCGCGTCGGGGAACACGTCGAGGCGCGCGTCGCTCGGGTCGTCCTCGAGCGGCTGCTCCCCGGCCTCCTCGGTGTACCCGCTGTTCTCGCGCACGGTGCGCCACCGCCGGCCCCGCCGCCGGTTGGTGTCCGTCACGAGGAGCTCGCCGCCGTCGTCGAGGGTCCGGGCCACGACGTCGGGGCGCTTCGCCAACGTCGCCGAGTAGAGGATCGCCCGATCCGCGGGCAGCAGCCCGGCCTGGGCGGCGTCCACGAGCCCCTCGCCGTCTCCCGCGACGAGCAGGACGCCTTGCGCCGGCTCGGTCCGCAGGATCGGGCGAGCGTCCTCGACCGGGAACGCGGCCAGCGGCGGCGGATCAGGCGTGGGCGCGGGCGCGCCGAGCTCGACCTCGTCGAGGAGCGGGAGGCGCGGATCGGGGACGGTCGGTTCCGGCGTCCCGAACTCGACCGGGTCCTCCAGACCCGTCGGCGGCGGGTTGAGCTCGTCCCACAGCAGCCGGGGGCGAGGAACGCGGTAGCGCTCGTACTGGAGATCGGAACGCAGGAGCACGTCGCCGGCCGACATCAGCCCCGCCACGGGACCGAGCGCGTCGATGTCGGCCCCGCCCTCCTGCAAACCCCGATCGAGCGCCACGAGGAGGTCGAAGGACGCAGGGGTCCCGTAGGGGACGAGCTCGCGGGCCACGACCGGTCGGTCCATGAGCCCCGGGCTCACGATGTCGATCGTGTCGCCCCAGCGGTAGGAGCCGAAGTCGATGCCGGGGATCTCGAGGACCCTGGTGTCCGATCCCTGTTCGTCGAGGTACGAAACGGCGTCCTGCCAGTACTCGGGGATCTCCTCGGGTCGGTCGCGGGACGCCGAGAGGAGCTCGCCCCGCCAGAGCGGCGCGAGCGCGGTGAAGGCGAGGACGGCAACGAGCAGGACCGCGCCGTGCGCCCATCGGGGCCGCACGCGTCCGAGCCCGGAGATCGCGGCGGCGAGCAGGAAGGCGAACCCGAGCACCATGATCGGCACGATGCGCGTGGTGCTGCGGAGCGCGAGGCCCGCCGTGGAGCCGCCGGCCGCGTCCTCGAACACGGCGCCGAGGGGGGACGGATCGTCGAAGGGATGGGCCCCGACCGCGACGACCGCGCCGATGACGACGAGGGCGACGAAGAACGCGCGGTGCCGCCAGCGGGTGACCGTCGCCGCAAGGATCGCCAGGCCGGGCAGCACGAACGTGAGCGCGACGACGGCCGGGTTCTCGACGATGATCGTGCCCGCCTGCAGGAACGGCTCGAGTCGGTCGCGTCCGTACAGGAACCAGTACCCGAGCCCGCGCAGCACTTCGGGTGCCGACGAGCCGAGCGCGACGGTGTCGAAGGTCTCGGTGAAGTCGAGGACCGGCAAGCCGTACCGGCCCTGGACGATGAGCGCGACGGCCCACCACGCGGAGACGAAGGCCGTGAGGGCGCCGATCCGCAGGGCCGTCGCCACCCCGGCACGCCACGTGGCCTCGCGGTTGACGAAGACCGCGAAGACGAGCCACAGGACGGGGGCCAGCCCCACGTAGAGCAACGCGGTCGCGTTGACACTCCCGACGAGGGCGACGACGACCGCGAAGAGGGCGGGGTCACGCCATCCGCCTCGCCGCAGCGCCCGGACGGTGAAGGCGAGCATCCACGGCAGACCGGCGAACGGCAGCAGGATCACCGACAGATGGGTCGCGTAGCTGATGACATAGGGGCTCAACGCGTAGGTGAAGGCGGCCGCGGTGGCGGGCCAGGCGCGGAGGCCGAGGGTCCGGGCGCAGAAGAGCACGCCGACGCCGGCGGCGAAGAGGATCGTGGCGAGCCAGAGCCGCTGCGCGACCCATGTGGGGAGCCCGATCTTGTCGCTGACCCAGAAGAACGGGCCCATCGGGAACAGCAGGCCGACGTTCTGGTGGGTGACGGTCCCCGTGCCGATGTTGGGGTCCCAGAGGTAGGGGGCGCGCTCGAGGAAGCGGCTCGGGTCCACGAAGAGCATCTGGCGCGTGTCGGCGATGACGCGTCCGGTCTTCGTGAGCAGGAGCGGGAGGTAGGTCGCGACCGCCAGCGCGAGCGACGCCAGCAAGAGGCGACTGCGTTCGCTGTGTCTCGGTGGCGCCGCGACCGTTCGGCGGGCCGCGGCGGTCGTCGCCGTCACCGGCGTCGTCGCCGCTCCGCGTCGTCGGCGAGCGCGCCCAGGATCCCGCGCGCCGTCTGCTCCCACGTGAAGCGACGTGCTCGCGCGGCCGCCTGACTGCCGAGCCGGGCGCGGAGCCCGTCGTCGGTGAGGACCCGGCGGAGCCCCTCGGTGAGCCCGCTCGCACCGTCGGCGACGATCCCGGTCTCACCGTCGACGACCGCGTCGACGTGCCCGGTCGCGCGGGTGACGACCGAGGGCGTCTCGCACGCGGCCGACTCGGTGATCGTCATCCCCCAGCCCTCGCACGCCGACGCGCTTGCATGCACCCATGCCCGTTGGAAGAGGGCGACGACCTCGTCGTCGTCCAGGCGCCCGGGAAGGTGGATCCAGTCCTCGGCCTCGAGGTCGCGGACGACCTCGCGGAGATGGCCACGCTCGAAGCCGTCGCCCGCGATCACGGCCTCGAGCTCGGGAACGTCGCGCTTGACAGCCGCGAGCGCACGGACGAGCCGATGGTGTCGTTTCACCGGGATCAGGCGGCCGACGGCGCACACGAGCGGCGTCGGCGAGCGCGTCCCGCCGGGCCGGAAGCGGTCGTCGACGCCGGGTGGGACCACCGAGACGCGCTCCGCCCGCAACCCGAGACGCTCGACGAGCTCGTCCCGCGCCGACTCGGAGTCGGTGACGACCGGGGTGCTCCGGTACAGGGGGGGCGCGACGCGCAGCTCGATCGTCTCGCCGAGCGTCGCCAGCCGGGGTGGCAGCGCCAAGCGCCACACGTCGGCATAGGAGTGGTGGACGATCGCCAGCCGAGGGTGGCCGGCCCACAGGGGCGTGAAGAACGGCATGCCGTTCCAGACCTCGACCACCGCATCGTGGTGTCCGGCGCGGCCCACGAGCTCGCTCAGCGCCGCTCGGGGGAAGATCAGGTACCGGCCGCCGCGCCGGTCCGCCGCGTACCCGTTCCGCTCAACGAGCGCCGGGTGCCCCTGGGCGAGGGAGGTGCGGATGCGCACGTCGAGTCCGGCCGCGGCCCAGAGTTCGGCGACCCGGGCGAGGTGGCGCTCCGAGCCGCCCGCCTCGACGTCGTCGAGGTCACGCCAGGACAGGACGTGGATCCGCCGGATCCCGGCCGCGGCCGCGATGTCGCCGAGCTTCCGGTTCATCGCCGCATCCACTGGTTCCCCGCTCCCACGAAAGCCTCGATGCTAGGCGGCCGATCTTGATCAGCCGTGTCGTGGGCCCGGAAATGCGGGTCCGTGGCCGTGGAAGCCTCAACCCGGGCCGGGGACCGTCCGAACGGGCGTTGGGACCGGCCTACTGTCGGTCGGACGTGACGCGCGGGATCAGCCGACGCGACGAGAGAGGAGTCGGCCGAATGGGAACCCTGCTCGCCCGGAACGCCGAGATGCTCGTCACGATGGACGACGAGCGGAGGGAGATCCCCGACGGCGGGCTCTTGGCCGAGGACGGCCGGATCACCGCCGTCGGGTCGACGGCCGAGCTCCCGAAGGACGCCGAAACCGTCCTCGACCTCAACGGGCAGATCGTGCTGCCGGGCATGGTGAACACCCATCACCACCTGGACCAGACCCTCACCCGGAACCTCCCCCAGGCCCAGAACATCAACCTGTTCCCGTGGCTGCGAGCCCACTACCTCATCTGGGCGCAGCGCACGCCCGAGGCGACGCGCCTCTCGACGCTCGTCGGGCTCGCCGAGCTCGCGGCCTCGGGGTGCACGACCGTGTTCGACCACTCGTACGTGTTCAAGAACGGATGCCGACTCGACGACCAGATCGCGGCCGCGGCCGAGATCGGTGTGCGCTTCCACGCGTGCCGGGGCTCGATGTCGCTTGGCGAGTCGCGCGGTGGCCTCCCGCCCGACAGTGCGGTCGAGGACGAGGACGCCATCCTCGAGGACAGCGAGCGCGTCATTGGCCAGTACCACGACGCCAATCCCGGAGCCATGACCCGCGTCGTGCTCGGGCCGTGCTCGCCGTTCTCCGTGTCGGCCGAGCTCCTGCGCGACTCGGCCAAGCTCGCACGTCAACACGGAGTGAGGCTGCACACGCACCTCTGCGAGACGTTCGACGAGGAGCGCTACACGCTCGAGAACCACGAGCTCCGCCCCGTCGCCTGGATGGAGAGCCTGGAGTGGCTCGGGGAC
>CAYRHS010000177.1:0-5996 GCA_964424125.1 uncultured Burkholderiales bacterium | reverse complement strand
GGCGAGCGCTGGGCACCCAGCGCAGGCGTGTTCGGCACCCTTTCCTTCATCTACGGGACGGCGGTCACCTCACTGGTCGCCGTGCTCCTCGCCGTGCCGGAGAGCATCGGCATCGCGCTCACCACCACCGAGCTCGCCCCCCGTCGCCTCCGACCGTGGATCACGTCGGTGATCGATCTTCTCGCGGTGGTGCCGTCGGTCGTCTACGGGCTCTGGGGTGTTCTGGTCCTCGTGCCGGTCATCAGCAACTGGTACGGATCGATCTCGAGCGCGGTGTCGTCGGTCCCGGTGTTGAACCGTCTCTTCGCCGGTGACTCCGGCCGCAGCTTCATGACGGGCGCCATCATCGTGGGGCTCATGATCACGCCGATCATCACGAGCATCAGCCGCGAGGTGTTCGCCACCGTCCCCAAGGGAGAGAAGGATGCGGCCCTCGCGCTGGGCGCGACCCGGTGGGAGATGATCCGCGGTGCCGTTTTCCCCCACAGCTTCGGCGGGCTCGTCGGCGGCGTCATGCTCGGTCTGGGTCGCGCGATGGGAGAGACCATCGCGCTCGCTCTGCTGATCGGGTCGTCGGCGCGGATCACGGCCGACCTGTTCTCGAGCGGCTACGCGATGCCCGCCGTGATCGCCAACCAGTGGTCCGAATCGAGCGGTCTCCACCGCGATGCGCTCATCGGCATCGGGGTCGTGCTCTTCGTGATCACCATCATCGTCAACATGGCCGCACGGGCGATCGTCAACCGTGCCGAAGCTCGGATGAAGGGGGCGTAGCGTGGCCGCACCCGACACGCTCACGCTGGCCGCACTCGGCGGCGGGGGCGCGCGCAGCTTGCGCCGGCGTCTCGTGAACAAGGTCGCCACCGTGGCGATGATCTTGACGTTCTTCGTCGCCGCGATCCCCCTGATCATCATCGTCGGCTACGTCGTGGCCCGGGGTGCGCCCCTCATCAGCTGGTCCTTCCTCACCGAGGACATCCCGAACGTCCAGTTCGTGGAAGGACCGGGGATGGGTCCCGCCGTGGCGGGCACCCTCGTGATCACAGGGTGTGCCGCTCTGCTCGCCATCCCCCTCGGGATCGCGGCGGCCGTCTACCTGAACGAGTACGGCAAGGACAATCGTCTGGCCAGCGTCATCCGGTTCATGACCGACGTGATGACCGGCGTGCCGTCGATCGTGATGGGCCTGTTCATCTACATCGTTTGGGTGATCAGGTTCAACGAGCTCACCGGCTTCGCCGGATCCCTGGCCCTCGCCTGCCTGATGCTGCCCATCGTCGTCCGGTCCAGCGAAGAGATGCTGCGCCTCGTGCCGGACGAGCTGCGGCAGGCGAGCTCCGCGCTCGGCGCCCGGCGTTGGACGACCATCACGCGCGTCGTCCTCCCGGCCGCGCTCCCCGGACTCACCAGCGGCGCCTTGCTCGCCGTCGCCCGTGCCGCAGGCGAGACCGCGCCGATCATCCTGGTGACCGGCACGACGCTTTCCACCAACTGGGACATCTTCGAAGGGCAGAACACCACCCTCGCCGCGCAGATCTTCGACAAGGCCACCTTGGCGGCCCCGGCCTCGCAGCAGCGCGCGTGGGCGGCCGCGCTGACGCTCGTCGCGCTGGTCTTCATCTTCACCGTGCTGTCGCGCCTCGTGGCCGCCCGCTTCTCCATCAAGTCCCAGTAGCCGGCGGGCTCGTCCGGCCGGTCGGGCTGGCTCCAGGCTTGGTGGCGCCTCAGGCTTCGCGGCGGGAACCGGAGGGCGCCCTCGGTGAGGCGGGCTCCTCCTCGAAGCCGAGGTCCCACTCGATGACGAGACGCTCCCGTTCCGCGTCACGATCGACCCGAGCCTGGTTACGCCGGAACTGCGGATCGTGGGGTGGGAGGAGCTGGAGCCGCGCCATGGCCCGGGTCCGGAACGCGTCGATGACGCTGCGTTCGCCGAGGACCCCATGGATCTCCCAGTGCGGAGCCACGGGGCCCAGGTACACGACCTTCACGTGGCCCTGCGGTGGGAGCTCCTCCTCCTCGAGATCCTCGACGTGGTCGGCCATCACGATCCTGCGGCTCCTGTGGTGCGGAGCACGCAGGCTATCCGTTGCGGCTCCCGAGGGTGGCCTCCAGCTCGACACGATCGCCGTTGCGGTCGACGACGATCGTGACCTGATCGCCGGGCTCCTTCTCGAGCACGGCCTGGCTGACGTCGGAAGTGTCGGCGATCTCGTTCCCGTCGATCTCGACGATGACGTCGCCCTCCTCGATCCCCGCGTCGGCCGCCGGCGAGCCGTCCTCGACGCCTTCGACGACCGCACCCTGGTCGACGGAGACGTCCTGGCCGCTCGCCGCCGCGTCCTCGACCCCGAGCATCTGCACGCCGAGGAACGTCCCCTGTTCGAGGTTCTGGATGACAGGCGACGCCTCACTGACGGCAATGGCGAAGCCCACGTTCTGAGCGAAGCTCGGGTCGGCGATCGCGGTGTTGATGCCGACGACCTCCCCCCGGGCGTTCACGAGCGGCCCACCCGAGTTCCCGCGGTTGATCGCGGCGTCCGTCTGGATGGTGTGCTCGAGCGTCGTGCTCACGCCCTGACTCGGGTCCGTCTCGATCGAGCGATCGACGGCGGAGACGATGCCGGACGTGACGCTCGGTCCACCTTCGAGGCCGAGCGCGTTCCCGATCGCCAGGACCTCGTCACCCACCGCGAGCTGCGTGGAATCGCCCAGCTTCACGACGGGCAGCCCATCGGCGTCGACGTCGAGCACCGCGATGTCGTTGGCCACGTCGGTACCCACGACGCTCGCTTCGAGCGTCGTGCCGTCGTTCAGGTCGACCTCGATCGACTCGGCACCCGCGACGACGTGTGCGTTCGTGACGATGGTGCCGTCGGCGCTGATGATGAAGCCCGATCCCGCGCCTTCACCCTGCTGCCCACCGAAGCCTGCCACCTCGGTGCGCACGCTCACGACCGCGGGCTGCACGACGGCGAGGATGCCCTGGATGTCCATCGGCTCGCTCTCGTCGAACACGGTGTTCTCGGCCGGAGGAGTTGCCTGGGACGCCGCCGTGGTGGTGGCGGCGTTGTCGTCGTTGTTCAGGAAGACGAGACCACCGGCCGTCAGCGCGCCGACGAGCGCGCCCACGAGCGCACCGGCCACGAACATCCGCAGCCCGCCCGGGCCCCGCCGGGACCCGCCCCCCTCTTCGGGGGCGGCGTGCCAGGTCGCGCCCTCGTCGCCCCCACCGGTCTCCGCCGAGGCGGGCTCGGTGGCCGGTCCGGTCCCGTAGCCCCCGGAGCTGCTCCATGCCGCCCAGGGCTGTTCGTACCCGGACGCCGATGGCTCGGGGGGCTCCGGCGCGGCCGGCTCCTCGGAGAACGGTGGCGATGCGCTGGGCGTGGTGTCGTCGTCGAAACCCGCGCCAGCGGGGCGGGTCGGGTCCTGCTCCATCAGTCCTCCAGCGAGGGTAGGGGGGCGTCAATGCGGAAACGGCGGGTGGGGCGAGATCGTTCCGAAAAACCCTCTCAGACTTCTTTCAGGTTCTTCACCCGCATACCCAGGCTACGGGAACTCCTACCCCCGCTCCGTCGTTGAACCCATCGAGACCATGGAGACCCGATCCGAACTCCCCGAGCTCGTCGACCGCGAGCAGCCCTGGATGAGCGAAGGGCTCTGTCGCGGACAGAATCCGTCCCTCTTCTTCCCCTCCGATGGCGTCGGCGTCGAGCGCGCTCGCCGCGTGTGCGGCGAGTGCCCCGTGCAGACCGAGTGTCTCGAGTACGCGCTCCGCTACCGCATCGAGCACGGCGTCTGGGGCGGTGCCTCGGAACGGGAGCGGCGACGCATCCTCCGCCGCCGCAAGGCTTCGGTCCCGATCTCCTGAGGTGGCGGGGCCGGACGGCGGCTAGAACAGGCTGAACGGCGAGAGCACGAAGCGCAACGCCCGCGCGAAGAAGCTGTCGCCGCCGCCGAGGTCGTCGGCGATCGCCGCGACCTCGTCGACGGGAACTTCGGAGACCGACGTGTACACGACACCGTCCATCTCCCAGACGACGACCGCGCCACTCGGCCCCACGAAGCGTCGTGCGGTGTGGCCGTCCAGCTCCATCTGGTCACCGGCGGGCAGGGCGTTCCAGTCGAGCTCGCCCTCCTGCTCGAAGAGCGACAGCCCGAACACGCCGTCGGTGTAGTAGCGCTGTACCGTGCCGTCGGAGAGCGTGTAGCTCGCCTGGAGCGCCCACCCTTCACCCACGACGGCGGGCGCCGGGAGGTTGCCGGCGGCGCCCTCGTCGGCGGGTTCCGGACCCTCCGGGAGCGAGGGAACCGCAGGAACGTCGCCGTCCGTGACGAGCTCGACGTCCCGAAACGTGAGGACGCGTTGCGGCTCGCCCGCGTGGTCGTACTGCTCCCGCCGGAGAATGATCCCCGTCTCGTCGTCGATGTAGGCGCGCTCACGCAGCTCGCCGTCGTGGCGGATCTCGACCGTGGTCGTGGGCCGACCCGCCACCTGCCGGCCCGTGCCGACGACGAACTCGTACTTGTTGCCGGGCTCGGGCCGCTTCGTGAGGTCGTCACCGCCCCATAGCCCGATCCAACGATCGTGCTCGCGCACGAAGTGGCCGCGCGCGGTGGCCACGACGGTCCGTGCGCCGTCGATCTCGATCACTCCGTCGACGGCGCGTACGGGAACCTGCTCCGCGTGATAGCGGTTCCCGTCGGACCATTCGACCTCGACGACGCCCCGGAAGTCGTGGTGGCGCGCCGCTTCGTACGCCTCGGCGAGGACCGCCTCTCCCTCGTCACTCTCGACACCGGCGCCCCTCGCCACGGGCAGTCCGACGAGCACGAGGCCCCCCACGAGCAGCAACGACCCGGTGCTCCGGAGCACCGTCCTCACCGTCCCGGCCCCACTTCCATGCCCACGGGCACGAGCGCGCTGATCGGGTCACCCGCCGTGGACTGGGTCGCGGACGCGGTGTCGGCCAGCTCGGACACCGACGGCTGGACGTCGCTTCGTTTGTTGCCGTTCGGGACGACGAAGAGCGCAGCAGCCGCCGCCACCGCGGCCGCTGCGGCCGCCCAGCGGAGGACCCGCGGGCGGCGGCGGCCGGCTCGCGCCGGCGTCACCGGCGACGCCGCCGTCGGCTCCCGACGCAGGGGCGTCACGTCCGCGACCGCGGCCAGGCGGGGCTCCTCCTCCGCGCCGAGATCGGCTCGGAGGCGCTCCCAGAAGCCCGCCGGTGGCTCCCGGACGGGCAGGGACCGCACCGCCTCACGTGCCGCGCGAACCTCGTCGAGCACCACGCGCCACGGCTCCCACTCGGCCAGGCGCTCCTCCACCGCGCGCCGCGCGGACGGGTCGAGCTCGTCGTCGAGGTAGGCAGAGATCAGGTCCTCGGACAGCTCGCCCTCGGAAGGACCGGGTGCGCGGTTGCGGGGGTCGTCGCTCATGTCGGTGCGAGTCCGGTGAGTCGGGGCCGAAGGAGCCGGCGTCCCCGATGGATGCGCGAGCGGACCGTTCCGACCGGGACACCGGTCACGTCCGCGATCTCCTCGTAGGACAGCCCGACGACGTCACAGAGCACCACGGCGGTGCGGAACTCCTCGGGCAGGTCGCCCAGGGCGGTCTGGACTTCGTCCGAGAGGGCGGTCGTCACCTCGTCGGCCGCGGGCGTCGGCGGAACGACGAGGTCCGGGTCGTCGGGTAGCGCATCGGCGGGACGCCGTTTCCGACGTCGGACCTCGTCGAGGAACGTGTTCGTCACGATCCGTGCCAACCAGCCTTCCAGTGACCCCGGGACGTAGCTCTCCAGACCCCGGCGGATTCGCACCAGGGCCTCTTGGACCACGTCCTGGGCGTCCGCATCGTTCCCAGCCAGGCGGTAGGCGACGTTGTAGAGGAAGCGCCCATGGTCGCGGGCGACCTCCTCCCACGTCGGCACTCCGTCCGACATCATCGAGAACGACGGTTCACGCCGCGATGGTTCCCGGGAAGGCTCGGGGCGGTGACG
>CAYRHS010000176.1:0-6196 GCA_964424125.1 uncultured Burkholderiales bacterium | reverse complement strand
ACGAAGGTCGTCGCGGGCACGAACCCGAAGAAGGCCGGAACCGACGTGGACGGCGTCCCCATCTTCGGCAGTGTCGTCGCAGCTCGCGAGGCGACGGGCGCCAACGCCGCGTGCATCTTCATCCCAGCACCCGGGGTCGCGGGCGCGGTCGAGGAGGCGGCGGAAGCCGGGATCGAGCTCATCGTCGTCATTACCGAAGGGGTGCCTGCCCACGACGAGGCGCGCTTCTACAACCTCCTGCGGCGTGACCACCCGGACGCGAAGGTGCTCGGCCCCAACTGTCCGGGCCTCATCAGCCCCGGCAAGTGCAACATCGGCATCACGCCCGGGGAGATCACGCTCCCGGGCGGCCCCGTGGGAATCGTCTCGCGTTCGGGGACGCTCACCTACCAGGCGCTGCACGAGATGACGGCCCGGGGGATCGGCCAGACGACCTGTGTCGGCATCGGTGGGGACCCGGTGCCCGGCGTGAGCTTCATCGACTGCCTCGAAGGCTTTGAGGCCGACCCCGACACCGAAGCGGTCATCCTCATCGGCGAGATCGGCGGGTCGGCCGAGGAGGAAGCGGCCGAGTTCATCGCCACCGCGATGAGCAAGCCGGTCGTCGCTTATATCGCCGGGGTGACCGCACCGCCCGGCAAGAAGATGGGCCATGCCGGCGCCATCATCTCCGGCTCCAAGGGCACCGCCGCGGCCAAGATGGACGCCCTGCGTGCCGCCGGGGCCCACGTGGCCGAGAACCCCACCGAGATGGCAGAGCGCATGGCCGAGGTCGTCGCCAGCCTGCGCTGATCACACGGGGCGGCACGCCACCGCCGGCGCGCGGTGAACGCGGTTCAGGTCGCGCCCGGAGGCGTCGGCGGCGACGGTGGCGGTTCGGGTGCGCTGCGCTCGACCTTCCCCGTGTCGGTGAACTCGAGCACCTCGTCGTCGGTGAGCGGCTCCGGGCCGAGGCGGAGGACCGGACGGGCGGCGAGGAACGCCGACCCCACCACGATGAGCACGCCCACCCCGAGCGTCAGCAGGCCGAAGCCGGTCACGGAATCCTGGAAGAGGTCGCCCGCGAAGGCGATCGCGCCGCCGACGACCAGGAGCAGCCCCAGCCACGCGGAGCCCCGCCGCCGCGCCTGCGCGGCGATCAGCACGGTGAGCGCGCCGGTGGCGAGGACGAGGACCCCTGCCAGCCACGGCACGTCGGGGGTAGCGCCGATCGAGCCCGCCGCGAGCGCGATCGCGCCCACGAGGATGAACGGCGTCCCCGCGCCGGCGAGACCGCGACGGTCGAGGGCCCAGGCGACGGCCAGGTAGACGAGCCCGAACACCATCGAGACGATCCCCGGTGGGCGGTCGGGATGGTCGCTGTCGAAGGGCTGCTCCTCCTGGATGATCGCGTCACCGTCGAAGCTGTCGAACTCCTGGTCGAGCTGGGGCGGCGGTGGGAAGTCCTCGTCGGAGAAGGGTGCGTCCTCGGGGAAGACCGGCCCCGGCTCGCTCTCGAAGGTGACGCTGCCGCTGGAGCTCTGGAAGCCGTCGAAGGGGTCGGCCTCGGCGACCTGGTCGACGACGAAGAGCCAGAGCAGCGCGACGCTTCCCGCTAGGAAGACCGCGCGGCCTTTCGCGGGGGGCGCGAAGAAGAGCACAACCCAGCTGATCAGGGTGAGGACCTCGATGGCCGAGCTCGGGTCGCCGCTGGCGTCGACGGCGAGCAGGAAGACCCAGAACGCGGGGACGGCGACGACGGTTGCTGCCACCGCCCCGGCCCGGACGGGCTCGGTCCCGACGATCATCGCCACCAGCGCGACCAGGATCGTCACCGCGCAGAACGCGGCCCCTGCGGTCCCGCTGCCGTCGTCGGTGGCCTGGTCGGCGCCGAGCGCGATCACCCCGACGACCACGAGGAGCCCTCCGGCGGCGCCCAGCGCCCCGGTGAGCGCGGGGAACGGGCGGATCCGCGTGCGCCACCCGAGCCAGCGCCGGGCCGCGTCGAGGACGACGGGCCCGGGCGCGCCCGGGGGCCCGGAACCCGGGCCCCCGATGCTCTCGTTCATTTCGACTCGCCCGATGTCCGGCGGGCGCTCAGCTCTGCGGGGGAGGAGGTGGCGCGGCCGGCCCACCCGGCGCCTCGCCCTCCTCGGCCCCCTGGACCATCAGGAACCCACCGCCGGCCAGACCGGCGCTGAAGATGAGGCCGAGCCACAGACCGTAGGTGCGGTTGAGGTTCGCCGAGACGCCGAACGTGCCCGCGTCCGAGCCGATGATCAGCTGGAGCACGACGAGCGCCAGCGCCACGACGCCGGCGATGAGGTAGCCCTGGGCCCACGACAGCGTGCCGAGCCTGTCGGGCAGACCCACGCCGGTGAAGTTCTGGATCACGAGCACGACGACCATGGCGATGCCGATGAGGACCGCCAGCAGGCTGAAGATGTTGTCCCAGCCGTTCTGGGTCACGGTGGCAGAGATCCCGAAACCGCCGAAGTCCCGGCTGAACCAGTTCAAGAACGAGTCGATGAACAACAGGATCCCGGCGACGCCGATGACCTGTTCCCCGAGCTCGAGGTCTCTGATCTTGTCCACGAGGCCTCCCTCGTCGTCGTGTGGCCTCCTGGGCCGTCGTGTCCCGCATCCGAGCACGTCGGCGGCTCGGTTGCAAGGATTCCGGCCCACATCGGCCTGTTGTTGCTTCGGACACTAATGGAGTGGCCTGGGCTAGGTTTGCTTCGTGCGGATCGGGGTGCTGGCGTCGGGCTCGGGCACGAACCTCCAGGCGATCCTCGACGCAGGCCTCCCGGTGGTGCTGGTCCTCGCCGACCGGCCCGGGACCGGGGCACTCGAACGGGCGGAGCAGGCCGCTGTCGCGACGGAGATCGTCGACCGCAAGGCGTACCTTCCCGACCGGGTCGCGTTCACCGATGCGGTCGTCGACGCCTTGCGCGCGCACGACGTGGACCTGGTGGCCATGGCCGGATTCATGACGATCCTGGAGAAGCCGATCTTCGACGAGTACGAGAACCGGGTCACGAACACGCACCCGAGCCTGCTCCCCGCGTTCCGAGGCGCGCACGCGGTCCAGGACGCGCTCGACGCAGGGGTCAAGGTCACGGGCTGCACGATCCACCTCGCGATCCCCGAGGTCGACTCCGGGCCGATCCTCGCCCAGCAAGCCGTCGAGATTCGCGACGAGGACACGGCCGAGACCCTCCACGAACGCATCAAGGAGGTGGAGCGCGTGCTCTATCCCGAGGTCTTGCGCAGGCTGGCCGACGAGTTCGGGACCGATTCGCGGTGAGCACGCGTGCCGTCCGAAGGGCGTTGCTGTCGGTGTCGGACAAGACCGGTCTGGTCGACCTGGGGCGGGGGCTCACGGATCTCGGGGTCGAGCTGGTGTCGTCAGGCGGAACAGCGCGCGCGCTCACCGACGCCGGGATCACCGTGACACCCGTCGATGCCGTGACCGGGGCGCCCGAGATGCTGGACGGGCGGGTGAAGACGCTGCACCCGGCAATCCACGCCGGCATCCTCGCCGACCGCGACAATGGCGAGCACATGGTTGCGCTCGCCGATCAGGGGATCGAGCCGATCGATCTGGTGGTCGTGAACCTCTACCCGTTCGTGGAGCGCCCCGGCATCGAGATGATCGACGTGGGTGGGCCGACGATGGTGCGCGCGGCCGCCAAGAACCACGGCTCGGTCGCGATCGTGACCGACCCCGACCAGTACGGCGCACTCCTCGACGAGCTCCGCGCCAACGACGGCGCGCTGGGCGACGAGACGAGACGCGCGCTCGCGCTCGAGGCGTTCGCGCTCACCGCGGCATACGACGCGGCGATCGTCGGATGGCTCCAGGCAGGCGACGACTTGCCGCGCCATCTCGTCGTGCCGTTGGAGCGCGCGGAGACCCTGCGCTACGGCGAGAACCCGCACCAGCGGGCAGCCCGGTATCGGGAGCGCAACGCTCCCCCCGGCTGGCCGGAGCGGATGGTCCAGCACGGCGGCAAGGAGCTCTCCTACATCAACGAGCTCGACGCCGAGGCGTCGTGGACGCTGGTCCATCGTTTCGACGAGCCCGCGTGCGTGGTCGTCAAGCACGCCAACCCGTGCGGGGTCGCGCTCGGTGTCGACGTGGCCGACGCGTACCGGCGCGCTTTCGCGTGCGACGCGTTGTCGGCCTTCGGTGGGGTCGTGGCGGTGAACCGGGAGCTGTCGGGCGAAGCGGCGGAGGCGATCGCCGGTGTCTTCACCGAGGTCGTGATCGCCCCCGGCTACGAGGGCGCGGCCCGGGAGGTCCTGGCGACCAAGAAGAACCTGCGCGTGCTCGAGGCGCCCGCTCCGGGTGATCCCGGCCTCCAGCTCCGTCCGCTCGAGAGCGGGTTCCTGGTCCAGGAGCCCGATGACGTGGCCATCGACCGGGACGAATGGTCAGTGGTGACGAAGGCTGCTCCGACCGAGGAGCAGTGGCGGGACCTCATGCTCGCCTGGCGGGTGTGCGCGGCGACCTCGTCGAACTCGATCGTGCTCGCCAAGGACCTTCAGGCGGTGGGGATCGGATCGGGGCAGCAGAGCCGGGTCCATGCGGCCGAGATCGCGGCCCGCAAGGCCGACGGCCGCGCCGAAGGGGGCGTGTGCGCCAGCGACGCGTTCTTCCCCTTCCGTGACGGCGTCGACGCCGCGGTCGAGGCGGGAGTCCGGGCGGTGATCCAACCCGGTGGCTCCGTGCGCGACGAGGAGGTCGTTGCCGCGGCCGACGAGCACGGCATCGCGATGGTCTTCACCGGGCAGCGCCACTTCCGGCACTGAGCGGGGAGCAGCGGGGGACAGGAGACGGGTTGGCGGCGAAGGTCCTGGACGGGAAGCAGGCGGCGGACGAGATCAAGGACGAGCTACGAGCCCGCGTCGCGAAGCTCGCCGAGCAGGGTGTGAGGCCCGGCCTCGCCACGGTCCTGATCGGCGACGACCAGGGGAGCCACGTCTACGTGCGCCTCAAGCACAAGGCGTGCGCAGAGGTCGGGATCCACAGCATCCGGGAGGATCACCCGGCCGACGTCTCGGCGCAGACGGTGATGCGCGTGATCGACGGGCTCAACCGCGACCCGGAGGTGGACGCCTACCTCATTCAGTATCCGGTTCCCGAACAGCTCGACTACACGCAGCTGATCCTGGCGGTCGATCCCGAGAAGGACGCCGACGGGCTGCACCCGATGAACCTCGGGCACCTGGTGCTCGGCGCGCGTGACCTCCCTCGGCCCTGCACGCCCCAGGGGATCGTCGAGCTGCTCGTGCGCAACAACGTTCCCATCGAAGGTCGTCACGTCGTGATCGTCGGCCGGGGACCGACAGCGGGCCGGCCGCTGGCGATCCTCCTCTCGCTCAAGGAACCGAACGGCAACGCCACCGTCACGCAGTGCCACACGCGAACGCAGTTCCTGCCCGAGCACACCCGTCACGCGGACATCCTCGTCGCCGCTGCAGGGAAGCCGGGCATGATCACCCCCGACATGGTGAAGCCGGGCGCGGCGGTGGTCGACGTCGGCATCAGCCGTACCGACGAAGGGATCCAGGGTGACGTGGATCCGGAGGTCGCGGAGGTCGCGGGCTGGCTCGCACCGGTGCCCGGGGGCGTGGGCCCGATGACCATCGCGATGCTGCTCCGCAACACGGTCGCACGGGCCGAGCGGCGGGCGACACGATGACCGCCGAGTTCCAGCCCCAGGACTCGGGCGCGCCGGAGGGTGCGCTCGCTACGTGCCCGCTCTGCGGTGTGTCGGTGGTGCCCGGGGCGGAGCGCTGCTCGGCCTGCCGCATGCACCTCGGCTTCGGTCTCGACGCCCCTAGCCCCTTCCGGCGGATGACCACCTGGGGCCTCGTCTTCGCGCTCGTCGCCGTCTATCTCGCGACGCTCGCCGTCGTCGCCGTCGCACGCTGACGCCGGGCGGTGACCGCTCGTGCCGCGGCCCGGTGCGATGGGTGGCCGCGCCGCTTCCCCACCTAGCATGAGGCTCCGGACCGGACGCCGGAGGAGCCGATGCCCGAGAAGATCACGCTCGCGGACGGGGAGCTGTGCGTTCCCGACGAGCCGATCATCCCGTTCATCCGGGGCGACGGCACGGGCGTCGACATCTGGCCCGCGGCGAAGGTCGTCATGGACGCCGCGGTCGCCAAGGTCTACAGCCTCGACGCCGAGGCGATCGACGATTGCATC
>CAYRHS010000175.1:0-6218 GCA_964424125.1 uncultured Burkholderiales bacterium | reverse complement strand
CCGGTTACGGCAGCGACGTGATCGTCGCCGACCCCGGCTTCACCGGGGCCGGCGACTACTCCACCAGCGCCGACAGCCCGGCCCGCGACGCCGGACTGGCGGTCGAGGGCCTCGACCTCGACCTCGACGGCAGTCCTCGCGCGACGGGGGCCGGACCCGACATCGGCCCCGTCGAGTCCGGCTGATCGCGCCTGCCCACCGAACCCGGCGCGGCTGCGTCGCTCAGACCTCCTGCGCGCCGGGACGTCCCGACTCGACGACCCACGAGCTGCCCGTCTCGATCCCGGACTCGGGCTCGAGCGTCGTCGCGACCCAGCGGTAGTCAGCGCGGAAGGCGTCCTGGTCGACCTCGCAGCGCAGGTAGCCGTGTCGTTCGATGTCATAGAGATGGATGTGCGGGCTCGACAACGCGCCCTGCGGGTAGCCGTCGGGGAGGTTCTCGAGCGCGCTGACCGACGGCCCGATTAGCTCGGCGGCGACGATCGGCGAGCCCGGCTCCTGGAAGTCGGTGTGCAAGTCGGTGACCGCGCTCGTGTGGATGTCGCCACCGACGGAGACGACGTTGTCGATCTCCTGGTCGTCGATGAACCCGAGCAGACGATTGCGCGCCGCGACGAAACCGTCCCACGAGTCGATGCTGAACCCCGCGTTCGGGTCGTCGGGCGCGCGGTCGCACTCCGCCATGATCGACTGCTGCGCGAGCACGTTCCAGCGGGCATCCGAGCTGCGCAGCTTCTCTTCGAGCCACGCCTCCTGCTCCTTGCCGAGCAGGGTCCGGTCCTCGTCGAACGACTCCGGGAGCTGCGCTCCGCCGCCTGCCGAGCGCGGTAGCGCAGCGGCGCCGGCGTCAGCGGGTGGAGGCGTGCGGTACTGGCGAGCATCGAGCACGGGCATCGACACGAGGTCGCCGAAGCGAAAGGCGCGGTAGATCTGCAGGTCGGGTCCCGACGGTGGCTCGGCCCGGATCGGCATGTGCTCCCAGAAGGCCCGGTAGGCCGCGGCGCGCTTGTCGGGGAACTCGGCCTTCGCGTTCGGGTTCGCGGCCTGGCCGACGGCGCCGGGGACGAGGTCGGCGTAGTTGTCCTCCACCTCGTGGTCGTCCCAGGTGACGATCCACGGGTGCGCGGCGTGCGCGGCCTGGAGGTCGGTGTCGGTCTTGTTGCGCCCGTACAGCGTCCGGAACTGGTCGAGGTCCTGGGGCGGCGGGAGCCCGTGCGGGCGGGCGGCGATCGACGCCTCGAGCTCGTAGATGTAGTCGCCCAGGAACACGACGAACTCGACGTCCTCGTCCGCGAGGTGCGGGTAGGGCGTGTAGTAGCCGCTCTGGTAGGCCTGGCAGTTCGCGATCGCGAAGCGGAGTCGCTCCGGGGACGAGTCGGCGGCCGGCGCGGTGAGCGTTCTCCCGACCGGGCTGTCGTACTGGCCGACGGTGAAGCGGTACCAGTACGGCTGCGCGGGCTCGAGGTCACGCACATCGACATGAACCGAGTGCGCCAGCGCCGGGCCGGTCACGAGAGTCCCCGACTGCACGACGTCGTCGAAGTCCTCGTCGGCCGCCACCTCCCATGCGACCGGGACGTCGGTCTCGGGCATCGACGCCGCGTCGAGCGGGTCCGGGGCGAGGCGGGTCCACAGGGTCACGCCGTCGGGGAGCGGGTCACCGGACGCCACGCCCAACGTGAACGGGTCCCCGGAGAGGCGCGGGGTGGCGGGGAGCGGTTCCGTCGTCGACGACGGCGAGGACTCCTGCGACCCGCCCGAACAGGCAGCCAGGCCCGCAGCGGCCACCCCACCCAGGAAGGCACGACGGGTCACGGCCGTTGCGGACCGGGCGCTCCGTCGGCTCGTCGCCATGGAGGTGGACGGTAGCGCCGGGTGCCGCGACGGCGCCTTCAGACCAGCGGGAAGTAGCCGGGCACGCGGTGGTGCGGGGTGTCCAGGTAGACCTTCGCCTCGGGCGCCTGCGCGAAGCGCCCGTGCGCCCAGCGGACCTCGACGTGGCCGTCCACCGCGAGGTCCTGGCCCCGCTCCCCGTCGCGCACGGTGGCCTGCCAACGCACCTGCGGCTGGCCCGCGTCGTCCCCCCACACGTCGAAGGAGCGCAGATCGAAGCGCTGGCGCCAGTCCCACGGCGTCGCGATCCGCAGCCGCAACGTCTCGCCGCCCGAGACGCCGAGCACGAAGTACGGCGCGTTGGCGATGCGGAGGAGCCGCCAGAGCATCCGCTCGCGTTCTCGTTTGGTCCCGAGCCGACTCCGCCACCGTTGCGCGGATACCCGGCCGACCTCGGCCGCGAACACACGCGCGACCGGGGCGACGGCGCGCGACCAGCGGCCGCGTAGGTGATGACGAAGCGTCGCCCGGTGCGCCTTCGTCAGGTCAGCCGCGAACGGCGGCAGCGCGAGATCGCCGGGGAGCTCGGCGCGCACGGCTCCGTAGAGGTCCTGGTAGGCGTCCGGCGCGACCTCGAGGAACCAGTCGCGAATCGGCTCCTCACCGGGTCCGAGGCCGCGGTCGAACAATGCCGCGGGCGCGGCGTTGACCAGGATGCGCGAGAGGTACTTGCAGCTGACCAGGTACACGTGGTCGACGCGCAGGTCGGCTGGGACGGGATCCTGGCCCGGGACCCGCTGGTTGCCCTTCCACTCGATCACGAGGGGCCGGCGGCCCCGAAGACCGTCGGATGCCTGGAGGAAGGCGCGGCCGTTGGCCCACGCGGCCGCGAACTCGGCCCGGAGGTCACCGTCCCGGTGCAGCTCCCGCAACCGGTCCCAGGTCTCGGTGTCGACGTTCGCGAGCTCGCCCTGGTGTTCGGCCAGCGCCTCGCCGACGGAGTCCGCGGGGAGCATGCCCAGACCGGTGACGATCTCGGTGACCTCGGTCCGAGGTGAGGGCACGAGTGGGCCGAAACCTCTCCGTCGATCAGGACGTCTGGGTTCGGGCGCGATCCCCGTCGCCCTCGCCCGCCTCGACGTCGCGCCCACCCTCCTGGGCGAGCCGTTCGCGCGCGAGCGACACGTACGTGGGATCGGTGTCGTAGCCGACGAAGCGGCGGCCCGTCCGCGCGGCCGCGACCGCGGTTGATCCCGACCCCATGAACGGGTCGAGCACGACGTCGTCGACGTACGAGTAGAGCTCGATCAGGCGGCGGGGCAGCTCGATCGGGAACGGCGCCGGATGGCCGACGCGGGTGGCGCGCTCGGGTTGGATGCGCCACACGTCGAGCGTGGCCGCCATGAACTCGTCCTTGGAGATGGTGTTCCGGTGCGGCAGCCCCAGGCGCTTGCGCTTCGGCCGGGGCACGGCCCGGTCGAGTCGACCCTTCGAGGCGACGATCACGCGCTCGGTGACGTCGCGCAGCACGGGGTTGGACGCGGACTGGAAGGACCCCCACGCGCAGCTCCCGGCCGCGCCGTCGGCCTTCTGCCAGACGATCTCCCCCCGCGGGAGGTAGCCGAGATCGTCCTGCACGATCCGCATGACGTCGGCAGCCAACGAGCGGAAGGGGCGGCGGCCGAGGTTGGCGACGTTGACCGCGATGCGCCCGCCCGGCTCGAGCACGCGGTAGGTCTCGGCGAGGACGTCGCGGAGCATCGCGAGGAACTCGACGTAGGTGCCGGGGATGTGACCCTCGCCGAGCGCCTCCTCGTACTGCTTGCCCGCGAAGTACGGGGGGGAGGTCACCATGAGCGCGACACACCCGTCGTCGAGCTGGGACATGTCGCGTGAGTCGCCGACGAAGATCTCGTCCGGCACGGCGCAGGTGCCGAGGTCGTCGTCCCCGCTGAACGTGGGGGCGGGGAATCGCTCGTAGAACGCCGAGGCATCGTGGTTCTCGCGCCGCCCGGCTCCGAAGTTGGAGGTCGCGGTGGGCCGGCGCCGCTTCGGTGGCCCGTCGACCACCTCCAGCTTCGGCCTGCGTCGTGCCGCCATGGGACGCTCCACCCCTCCCTCGTCGGTCGATGTTTGCACACCGCCACCGGACACCGGTGGTAGCAGCTTGGCAAACGGGTGTGACAGCAACGACCGGATGGGCGACGATCTCCCGGGAGGTGGCTCCTCGTGGTGTTCACGCAGTCGGCCGAGTTCTACGACGACTTCTACGGGCACAAGGAGTACGCGGGCGAGGTGGAGCGGCTCCTGACGATCGTGCGGGACCGCGCGCCCGGGGCCCGGAGCTGGCTCGACGTCGCGTGCGGGACAGGACGCCACCTCGAGCTGCTGGCGGAGCACTTCGACTGCGCGGGTGTGGACCTCGACCCCACGCTGGTGGCGACGGCGAGGGCGCGCTGCCCCAGGGTGGAGCTCGCGGTCGGCGACATGCGCTCGTTCACGCTCGACCGCCGCTTCGACGTCGTCTCGTGCCTGTTCCGCGCGATCGGGTACGCGCGCACGGTCGAAGGGCTGCACGCGACGGTCGCGAACCTGGCGCGTCACCTCGCGGAAGGTGGCGCGCTGATCGTCGAACCGTGGTTCCAACCCGAGGACTGGGAGGCCGGCCGGGTCGCGGCCGAGCGGCCGATCGACGGAGGCCGGCGGTCGCTCGTGCGGATGTTCGCCAGCGGACGCGACGGCGACGTCTCCCACCTCGACATCCACTACCTCGTGGGCGCCGACGGCGACGAGTCGTACCGCCACGAACACCACGAGCTCGGGCTGTTCCTCTGGGACGAGTACCGGGCGGCGTTCGAGGCGGCCGGGCTCGTCCGGGTCCGCATCGACCCCGAGGGCCTCATCGGTCGCGGGCTCGTGATCGGGAGCGCGCCGCGCTAGTCGTCAGGCCGACGCGCTCGACTCCGCTCGGCGCGCGAACAACTCGTCGACGAGCTCGATCAGCGCCTCGGCGTCCTCGGGCCGATCGGGATCACCGACGAACGCGGCCGCCCGCGCCCCTGGAGCACCGGCAGCCGTGACGCGGTCCTCGGCCACCGTCGCGCCGGCCGCGTCGGCGTCTCGGTCGACCGCGACGACGTCCGCACCCTCCGCGGCGAACCGGCGGGCCGCGGCTCGGCCCGCGCTCGTCCCGACTCCGACGACGACCGCGACGCAGCCGCGCAACCGGGGCTCTCGTCGGCGTTCGTCGGCCACGACCCGATCCTACGGCCGGGCGGATCCCCCGTCGTCGTGCTCGACGTCCCGGGCGGCCTGCGCCTCACGGAGCACGTCGAGGATCTCGTCGCCCACGAGCTCCTCTCGCACGAGGAGCTCGTCGCGCAGCGCGGCGACGAGGAACCGGTGCTCGTCCAGGAGCGACTTCACCGTGGTCTTGGCATGGTCGAGGAGCCGTTCCACCGAGGCGCGCGCGTCCTTGTCGGCCAGGACGCGCGCCACCAGGCCCTGGTCGACGGGACCGGGGTCGGTCGCCTCGAACGACACCAGCGAACCCGCCATCCCGAGCGCGCCGACCATCACGGCCGCGGTGCGCGTCGAGCCCGCGAGATCGCCACCCGGTCCGGTGCCCGACTCGCCGAGGAAGAGCTCCTCGGCCGTCATGCCGCCGAGGGCGATCTCGATGTGCGCCATGAGCTCGCTGCGGGTCTTGGTGAAACGTTCCTCGAGGTCGGAGTGGGCGAGGAGGCCCAGGGCCTCGCGTCGCTTGATGATCGACAGCACCTCGAGCTTGCGGTCCTTGCCGACCAGGTGGGCGACGACGGCGTGGCCGGCCTCGTGCGTGGCGATCGCGCGACGCTCCTCGTCCGTGTACTCGACGGGCTGCTTGAGCCCGATCTCCTCGGTGAACTTCGCCTGTTGGAGATCACCCCAGTCCATCGCGTCGCGACCGTCGCGCAACGACCACACCAGGCCTTCGTCGAGGAGGTGCTCGATCATCACCGGGGAGTAGCCGAAGGTCATCGCCGCGAGCTGATCGCGACGCTCCTCCTTGTCGAGCTCGGGCACGTGCGCCTTGCGCTCGAGGTAGTAGTCGACGATCTCCCGGCGACCGGACCGTCCCGGCAGGTCGAAGTGGATCGAACGGTCGAAGCGACCGGGACGCAACAGGGCCGGGTCGAGGTTGTCGGCGCGGTTCGTGGCCCCGATGACCAGGATGTTGGAGCTCGCCGGCGGGCGCTTGCGGATCTGGTGTGCCTCGGGAAGCCAGCGGTTGAGCGCGTCCACGACCACGCCGCGCGCCCGCTCGCTCGCGGTGGGCTGGTCGAACGACTGGAGCTGCACGAGCAGCTCGTTGACGACGCCGCTGATGCCCTCCCGCATGCCCG
>CAYRHS010000174.1:0-6242 GCA_964424125.1 uncultured Burkholderiales bacterium | reverse complement strand
GCAGCCGACCCGGGGCATTCCCGTGTCGACCTTGCGGTGGACGGGATACGTGGTCCCGGCGCGGCCCGCCGCGGCGGCGAGGGGCTCGAGCGACGACGCCTCGCCGACGAGCGGGGTGAGCCCGGCCGCCACGACCTCGTCGGCCGCGGCCGCCGGCGGGTCCGAGAGCAGCATCACCGGTGCCTCGATCCCCGCGGCTCGTAGCTCGACGCCTTCCTCCGCCCGAGCGACGCCGAGCCACGTCGCCCCCGACGCGAGCGCGGCTTCGGCGACGGGCACCGCGCCGTGGCCGTACCCGTTCGCCTTCACCACCGCCATCAGTGCTGCGGGCCCGGCGAGGGTGCGCAAGGTCGCGACGTTGTGCCCGATGGCGCCCAGATCGATCTCCGCCCAGGTGGGGCGGCGGTCGGTCATGTCGTGCGCGACAGATGACGGACCAGATCGCCGCGGGCAACGATGCCCACGAGCCGGTCCCCGTCGAGGACCGGAACGTGCGTGACGTTTCGGTCGTGCATGAGCGTGGCGACGCGCTCGAGCGCGTCATCGGGACCCACGGGGGCGAACTCGTCGTCCATGACGTCGGCCACGGTGGCGCCCACCGCCTTCTCGAGCTCCTCCTCGAACCGGTGCTGCGAGCCCGGAAGGACGATCTGGGCCCCGAGGAGGTTGAACGTCGTCGGGAGGTGGAGACGAGCCTCGGAGACGATCAGGTCGTCGTCGTTCAACAGCCCGACGACGCGCTCGCCATCGACGACTGGCGCCGCGCCGATCGCGTGGTCGCTGAGCACGTCGGCGGCCTCGGCGACGGTCTGGTCGGGCCGCAGCGTGATCACGTCGGCCGTCATCACGTCGCGCACTCGGGTCGAATCGGCCATCCTCGTCATGCCTCCCAGCCGGGGATCTCGGCCAGCGTATGCGGCAGCGCCTCGACGAGGTCACCCGCGACCAATCCCGTGTGACCCGCAACGTCGGCGGTGCACCCGTGGACGAAGGCGCCGGCGGCCGCGGCGTGGAACGGTTCCATGCCCCGGGCGAGGAACCCGCCGATGATCCCGGTGAGGACATCGCCCGTCCCGGCGGTCGCGAGCCACGGCCCACCGGTCGGGTTCACCGCCACCCGGCCGCCCGGATCGGCGACGAGCGTCGCCGGTCCCTTGAGCAGGGCGACAGCGCCGGTCTCCTCCGCCAGCGCCCGGACGGCGGCGACGCGATCGTCGCCGACCGGTCGCCCGGTCAGGCGGGCGTATTCGCCGTCGTGCGGCGTGACGACGGTGGGAGCGGCACGGGAGCCAAGGCGCCCGGCGTCACCCGCGAGGGCGTTGAGACCGTCGGCGTCGAGGACCAGGGGCACGGGCGCCTCGTCGACGAGCCGGCGGATGGCAGCCGCGGTCGGGTCCTCCCGACCCAGCCCCGGCCCGAGCGCGAGCGCCCGGAAGCGGTCCAGCGACCCGAGCACCTCGGCGGCCGCTTCCTCGGCCAGCCCGCCCGCGCCGGTGGCCGGAAGCCCCTTCGTGATGACCTCGCTGCCCGAGGCGCGCCGGGCTGCGTCCTGCCCGGGCACGCCCAACCAGATCATCCCTGCGCCCGCACGCATGGCGGCATGGCTGACGAACGTGGGGGCCCCGGTCATGCCGCCCGAACCGGCCACCACGTAGAGGCCGCTCTGCCACTTGTTGGTGTCAGGAGCCGGAGCGGGCATCCACTCGGTGACGTCGGCCATCTCGGTCATGCCCATCTCGGGCCGGCCGACGTCGACGCCGATGTCGACCACCTCGACCGCGCCTGCATGCGAGGCACCGGGCTCGAGGAGCAGACCGGGCTTGCGAGCCGCGAACGCGACCGTGGTCTGCGCGACGACGGCAGGCCCGCCGACGGCTCCGGTCGTTCCGTCGACCCCGGACGGGATGTCGACCGCCACCACCGGCGGGCTGTCGCCGAGGCACTCGACGACGAACGCGGCGTCGCCCTCGAGCGCGCCCCGGAAGCCGGTGCCGAACATGGCGTCGATCACGAGGTCGGCCCGCGCACACGCCTGCACGAGCTCGCGGCGGTCGAAGCCGTCGCCGAGCTCGACGACCGTGACACCCACCCCCCAGTGGCGGAGCGCCGCGGCTGCGACGAGGCCGTCCCGGCCATTGTTTCCCTTGCCACACACGACGAGGATCCGCCGGCCGTATGTCCCCCCCAAAGCTCGACGCGCACTGCGCGCGACCGCGCGGCCCGCCCGCTCCATGAGCACCGCCTGGGGGGTGCCGGCCTCGATGGTGGCGCGGTCGGCGGCGCCCATCTCTCGGGGGGTCACGACCGGGAGCACGACGCCTCCTAGGCGAGCGCGAGCGCCACGGCGACGGCCGTGGCGTCCGAGTGGGTGAGCGAGCACCGCCACGCCGAGACGTCCCGTTCGGCGGCGAGGGCGGCCGCGCGGCCCGAGATCGCCAACGCCGGCGCGCCGCTCGAGTGGCGGACCACCTCGACGTCGCGCAGCCCGAAACGCCACAATCCGACGCCCAGCGCCTTCATCACCGCCTCCTTGGCCGCGAATCGCGCCGCGAGGCTGGGAGCCGGATCGGGCCCCCGATGAGCATGCGCACGCTCGGCGGGGCTGAAGCAGCGCTCCTCCAGACGTGGCCGGCGCGCGAGTACGCGCCGCATCCGTTCGAGGTCGACCGCGTCCACGCCGACGCCGACGATCGGCACGCCCGCGAGCGCGGTGCGCACGTCCCTCGCCACCTGCTCGGCGAGAACCTCGGACCCAGCGGACAGGCTCGGCGGCACGGAGCTCACTCCACCGTCACGGTCTTCGCGAGGTTGCGGGGCTTGTCCACGTCGCGGCCTCGCGCCTTGGCGAGCCAGTAGGCGAAGAGCTGGAGTGCCACGACGTCGACCGCGGGCGAGAACAGCTCCATGGTCCTCGGGACCCAGAGCACCCGGTCGGCGAGCCCCGCCGCGGTCTCGTCGCCGTCGTTCGCCACGAGCACGACCGTGGCGCCGCGAGCGCGCATCTCCTGGATGTTCGAGAGAAGCTTCGTGTACACGTCGGAGTGCGTCGCGACGCCGACGACGACGGTTCCGGGCTCGATGAGCGCGATCGGGCCGTGCTTCATCTCGCCGCCCGGGTATCCCTCGGCGCGCGCGTAGCTGATCTCCTTCAACTTCAGCGCGCCCTCGAGCGCAACCGGATAGCCGACGCCGCGACCCAGGAAGAAGAAGTCCCGGATCTCCGCCAGCTCCTCGGCCACGGGCCGGATGTCGTCGTCCCGCTCGAGCACGACCTCGATCCGGTCCGGTATCCGCGCGAGCTCGTCGAGGAGCTCCCGCGCCTCGCTCAGGTAGCGGGTACCCCGGATCCCGGCGAGGTAGAGCGCGAGCAGCTCCAATGCCACCACCTGGGCCAGGTGCGTCTTGGTCGCGGCAACGCCGATCTCGGGACCGGCGTGCGTGTAAAGCACGGCGTCGGCCAGCCTCGCCATGCTCGAGTCGACCACGTTGCTGATCGCGATGACCCGCGCGCCCCAGCGTTTGGCGTACTTCATCGCCTCGATCGTGTCGGCCGTCTCACCGGACTGGCTGACGGCGATCACGAGCGTGTGGGCGTCGACGACCGGGTCCCGGTAGCGGAACTCCGACGCGATGTCGATCTCGCACGGCAGCCGGGTCCAGTGCTCGATGGCGTACTTGGCGACCATCGCGGCGTGGAAGCTGGTACCGCAGCCCACGAGGAACACCTTGTCGACGACTCGGAGCTCGTCCTCGGAGAGGCGAAGCTCGTCGAGCATGAGGCGCCCCTCGGGAGACGTCCGCCCGCGCAGCGTGTCGCGTACGGCGGCAGGCTGCTCGTGGATCTCCTTGCGCATGAAGTCGTCGTAGCCACCCTTCTCGGCCCGCTCGACGTCCCAGGTGATCGTCCGCGGTTCGGGATCGACCTCCCGACCCTCGAGGTCGGTGACCCGGACTTCGCCGGGGCGGAGCTCGACGAGCTGATCGTCCTCCACGACGAACATCGAACGAGTATGCGGGAGGAGCGCGGGGATGTCGGAGGCGAGGAACGCCGCCGGGTCGTCCCCTCTCGTGACCCCCGCGACGAGCGGCGAGACCCGGCGCGCGGCGACGACGAGGCCGGGGTCGTCCGCGTGGACGACGGCCACGGCGAAGCTCCCTTCGACCTCGCCCAGCAGCGATCTCACCGCGTCGGCCAGCGGCGCGCCCTCCGCGAGACGGGAGGCGACGAGATGCGCGAGCACCTCGGTGTCGGTCTCGGAGCGGAACTCGTGGCCCTCACCCGCGAGCTGATCGCGCAGCTCCAGGTAGTTCTCGACGATGCCGTTGTGGACGATCGCCACCTCGTTCGAGCCGTCGAGCTGGGGATGGGCGTTCTGCTCCGACGGGCGGCCGTGGGTGGCCCAGCGCGTGTGGCCGATCCCGGTGGTGGCGTCGGCGGGGGCGTCGCCGACGGCCGCGGCCAGCTCGGCCAGCTTCCCCGCTCGCCGGCGGACCCAGAGGCCGTCGCCCGGCACCTGGAGCGCGATGCCGGCCGAGTCGTAGCCGCGGTACTCGAGGCCGGCGAGGCCGTCGAGGAGGATGGGCAACGCCGGGCGACCGCCTGTGTACCCGACGATCCCGCACACACGCTCCAGTCTACGGTGCGCGCCTCACTGGCCGGCCCCGAGCCGGTGCGTCACCTCCACCAGGCGCTCTGCCAGTGCGGTGGCCTGCAGCTCGCTGGCAGCCTCGACCATGATCCGCACGAGGGGCTCGGTACCGGAAGGCCGGACGAGCACGCGGCCCTCGGCGCCCAACTCGGCCTCCGCGTCGCGGACCGCCTCCCAGAACTCCCTCCGCCCCTCGAGCGCTTCGGGCGACTCCATCGGGACGTTGCGCAACACCTGCGGCAGCTTCTCGAGGACGGACGCGAGATCGTGCAGACGTTCACCGGAACGGCACGCGGCGTCGAGGAGGAGGATCGCGGTGAGTGTTCCGTCCCCGGTGGTCGCGTGGTCGGCGAAGATCACGTGCCCCGACTGCTCCCCACCGAGCGCGAGCCCCCACTCTTCCATGGCCTCGAGCACGTGCCGGTCGCCGACGGGGGTCTCGATCGCGGTGATGCCGTGCTCGGCGAGCAGTTGGCGGAGTCCGAGGTTGGCCATGACCGTGGTGACTACGGCGTCGCCGGGGAGCCGACCGGCGCGTCGGCGGTCCAGCGCCATGACCGCGAGCACGTGGTCTCCGTCGACGATCGCGCCGGTCTCGTCGACCGCGAGACACCGATCGGCGTCACCGTCGAACGCGAAGCCGATGTCCGCTCCGTACTGCTCGACGGCCGCTTGCAGCGCCGCCGGATGCGTCGATCCGCAGCCTTCGTTGATGTTCGTACCGTCGGGCTCGACACCGACCGCAACGACGTCCGCGCCCAGACGCTCGAACGCCTTCGGCGCGGACTCGGCGGCGGCGCCGTTCGCGCAGTCGAGCACCACGCGGCGGCCACCGAACGACCGGCCCCCGATCGCGTCGACGAGATGGTCCACGTACCGGTCCACCGCCGTCGCGACCTGCGTGAGTGGCCCCACGGCCTCCCCGGTCGGGTCGTCGGCAGGCACCGCTCGCCCGAGCACGGTGACGAGCTCGCTCTCGATGCGCGCCTCGACGTCGGAACTCAGCTTCCGACCGCCGGCTGCGAACAGCTTGATGCCGTTGTCGGGGAAGGGGTTGTGGCTGGCGGAGATCATCGCCGCCGGAACCTCGAGCAGGTTGCTCAAGTGCGCGACGCCCGGCGTGGGCAGCACGCCGCACGAGCGAACCCCGGCGCCTTCGGCGCAGACGCCCGCAGCAAGTGCGGCCTCGAGCATCGGACCCGAACGGCGCGTGTCCCGTGCGATGAGCAGGGGTCGGTCGGACCCGAACGCGCGAGCCGTGGCGCGCCCGAGCGCCAGCACCAGCTCGGGAGTCAGGTCGCGGTTGGCGACGCCACGAACACCGTCGGTTCCGAACCGCAGCATCGAGACCGGCTCGTCCGCGCGTGCGGATCAGCGCTTGCTGTACTGCGGGGCCTTACGGGCCTTCTTGAGCCCGTACTTGCGACGCTCCTTCTCGCGGGCGTCGCGGGTCAGCATGCCGGCCTTCTTGAGCACGGGACGCGTGTCTCCGTCCAGCGAGGCGAGTGCCCGCGCGATCCCGAGCCGCAGCGCGTCCGCCTGACCGCTCACACCGCCGCCGCGAATGGTCGCGTCGACGTCGTAGACATCGGC
>CAYRHS010000173.1:0-6389 GCA_964424125.1 uncultured Burkholderiales bacterium | reverse complement strand
GATGGCGCGGATGGTTCCCGCCAGCAGCGGGACGATGCCGGAGATGGCGAGCAGTGTGGTGGTCTTGCCGGCGCCGTTCGGTCCGAGCATCGCGACGACCTCACCGGCGTCGACGTGCAGGTCGACGTTGCGCACGACGGGAACGCCGTCGTAGCCCGCGGTGAGGCCCTCGACGTCGAGCAACCGCTCGGGCGCGGTGCTCGGTGCCGAGCTCACGTGGACGCCCCGTCCGTGGAGGGAACCTCGCCGTCTCCGGACGGGACGACCGACTCGCGTTGCTCACCGAGATAGGCCGCGACCACGGCCGGGTCGCGCTGGATCTCACCGGGGGTCCCTTGGGCGATGACGCGGCCGAAGTCGAGCACGTAGATCGAGTCGCACACGCGGAGCACGAGGCTCATGTCGTGGTCGACCAGCAGGACGCTGATCCCGTGTTCGGGCAGGAGCCGCAACCGCTGACCGAGCTCGCGACTCTCCTGCGTGTCGAGCCCGGCCGCGGGCTCGTCGAGCAACACGAGTCGGGGCCTGCTCGCCAGCGCCCGGCCCACACCGACCAGCTTGCGCCGTCCGTGCGGGAGCTCGGAGGGGAGTCGGTCCGCGTCGTCGTTGAGGTCGAGGAGGTCGAGTGCCCACTCGATCTCCTCGCGGTTCGTACGGACGTCCGGCCGTACGGCGTCGGCGAGCGCCGACCACCAGCGCTCGCGTTCGTATCCCACGAGCAGGTTCTCCCGCACCGTGAGGTCGTCGAAGAGCTCGAGCGACTGGAAGGTCCGGACGAGCCCGGCGCGTGCGCGGCGGTGCGGCCGCGCACGAGACAGGTCCTGGTCGTCGAAGCCCACGAACCCGTTCGACGGGACGAATCCCGTGATCGAGTCGACGAAGGTGGTCTTCCCGGCGCCGTTGGGTCCGATCAGGCCCACGAAGGATCCTCGGGCGACCGACAGCGAGACGTTGTCGAGCGCGAGCAAGCCGCCGAAGCTCACCGAGAGGTCCCGGGTTTCGAGCAGTGGTGTCATGGTCACGCCCAGGAGAATCCTCTCACTGAATGTACGGTATCCGGTCCGTGGAGCCAAGCATCGTCCCGAGCCGGGCAACCTCCGAAGATCTGCGTCGCTACCGCTTGGTCGCCTCGTCCCTGGCGCGTCGGGACGTCATGATCGCGCCTGCGGGCCCCGAGGAACGAGCGTGGACCGACGGGGACGTGGTCCACGTGCCCGTCTCCGGTCGCATCGGGCCGGCCGTCGCGGTGCAGGCGGCGTTGCTCGGCGCGGGCTCCCTGGCTCCCGGTGTGGTCCGGAGGCTGACGGGGCGCCCGGCCGTTGCCCGCCGCTACCTGGTCCTCGAAGCGGTGCGGTTGGCGGACGCCGGTCGCTTCCCGCCCGGCTATCGGATCGACGTCCCGGCCGAGGTCCTCCCGAGCGGAGGATCCGAGCACTCGCTCGAGCGGGCCCTGGGCCGTGAGCCGCTGCCCGAGCCTCCGGTGGGGCTGGGGGCGATCCGCCCGCGTCGCCTGCTCGCCCGCGGCGCCGATGCCGCCGAGGGCGGTGCACCGACGCCCCAGGATCTCCGTCGGGGGCCTCGTGACGACGGGCTTCCCGAGCTCGACGAGGAAGAGGAGCACCAGGATCTGGGTCGGCTGGCGGAGAAGTTCAGCTCCCCGGTCGGTGGTCAGGGACCGCTGGCGCGGATGCTGCGTCGCGTGCTCGGCCTCGGTCGCCAGGAGGGAACGGGCGCCGCCGGAGCCGAACTTCCCACGGGACGGGGCCGCATCACGACCTCGCGCGGTCGACATGCGGTCGTCAGCTCCCTCACCTTCGACGCGGACCCGGAGCACCCCGAAGTCGTCCCCGGTCGGGCCACGTACCCGGAGTGGAACACGCACCGCAATCGGTACCGCCCGGAGTGGTGCACCGTCCACGAGGTGGAGCCTCCGGTTGCCAGGGCGCAGCCGCTGCCGCCACCGGCCGACACCCGCGTGCGTCGAGTCCTGGCCCGCCTCGGCATCGGCGTGGAACGCCAGCGACGACGCCCGCAAGGCGAGGATCTCGACCTCGACGCGCTGGTGGACGCGGCCGTGGAGCGGCTCACCGCCACGGGGCCGGTCGCCCAGGAGGTCGACGAGGACGTGTACGTGGAGAGCGTGCGCAGCCGCCGGGACCTGGCGGTGCTGGTCCTCCTCGACGTGTCGGGCTCTGGCGCCGAGGCCGCGACGCGCGGGTCGTCGGTGTACGAGCAGCAGCGCGTCGTCGCGGCGAAGCTCGTGGACGCGCTCGCGCGCCTCGGTGACCGGGTGGCGCTCTACGCGTTCCACTCACGCGGTCGTGCAGCGGTCCACGTCGTGCGGGTCAAGTCCTTCGACGATCGCTACGGTGCCGACACGCTCCGCCGGCTCGCGGCGCTCGAGCCGAGCGCGTACACGCGCCTGGGCGCGGCGATCCGCCACGGGACCGCGGTGCTCGGCACGGACGCGGGCACCGAGCAGCGGTTGTTGGTGGTGGTGTCGGACGGCTTCGCGTACGACGACGGCTACGAGGGGACGTACGCGGAGGCGGACGCCCGGCGCGCGCTCGCCGAAGCACGTCGCGACGGCGTCGGGTGCATCTGCCTGAGCGTCGGGACCAGCGACGAAGAATCGGCGCTGCGCCGTGTCTTCGGGACCGCAGCCCACGCCCGTGCCGATCGCTTCGAGGAGCTGCGGGACCACCTCGGCGGCATGTTCCGTGACGCGATCCGGGTTGCACAGCGCAGGCGCAGACGGCGGGGCGGCCGTGATCGCGCGGCCCGGCTCGCGATCGGGGAGGGGGCGGGGAGACGATGAGAGTGCTTGTCACCGGCGGGACCGGCGCGTTCGGGTCTTCGGTCGCGGCCCAGCTGGCGCGCCGTGGCGTGGAGGTGCGGGCGATGGCGCGGCACGAACCCGCCACGCTCCCGCGAGGTGTCGGCTTCGTCGCCGGCGACGTGAGCGATCCCGACAGCGTGCTCCCCGCGGTGCGCGGATGCGACATTGTCGTGCACCTGGCGTGGACGATGAGTGGGGCCCGGTCGCTCGAGGAGATCCATCGGGTGAACGTGGGCGGAGCCAGCAACGTCCTCCACGCCATGGAGCGCGAAGGCGCGCGACGCCTCGTCTTCGCGTCGTCCGTGACCGCGTACGGGTCGGCGATGAACCATCCGGCGAGGTTCAGGGAGGACGAGCCGCTGCGCCCCGACCCCGCGTTCTACTACGCCGTCCACAAGCAGGAGGTCGAGGAGCTGATCGCCGCGGCCGACGTCGAGGCCGTTGTCGTACGCGCGGCCACGACCCTCGGTCGCGGCGTCGAGAACGCGGTGGCGCAGCAGTTCGCGGGCCCGGTCATCCTCGGCGTGCGAGGAGACACGAACGTCTGGCAGTTCGTCCACCAGGAGGACGTGGGCCGCTTCTTGGTGGAGGCGGGCCTCGGGTCCCGGACCGGCACGGTCAACCTCGGCGCCGACGACGTGCTCACACCCGAGGAGCTCGCGTACCTCCTGGAGCGCCGTTGCGTCCGCCTGCCGCTCCCGGTCGTGCGGGGCCTCGTCACCGCGCTCTTCCGGATGGGCGCAAGCGATCTGGATCCCGCTGCGTTCGACGGGCTGCGGTACATGCCGGTCGCGGACACGCACGTGCTGCGCGAAGAGTGGGGCTTCCGGTGCGCGTGGTCGAGCGCGGACACAGCGCGCGACGCGGCGCGCTCCCTCGGCCGTGTGGTCTACGTCGGCCGTTCGGGCATGGGGAAGCCGTGGCGCCTGCCGTGGGTGGAGGCACCCCCCCGGGACTGGCCCCGCATCGACGGCGGCCCGCTGGAGCCGGCCGCCGCGCCGGAGCACGCAGGCGAGTTCGACGACCGCGTGCACCCCGATTACGCCACCTACACGGCCACGAACCTCTCGGAGGCGTTCCCGGGGCCACTCACGCCCCTGACGGTGACCGTTTCGGTGGACGCGCTGCGGGCGGGGCAGTCGTTCATGGTCGATTTCCTCGGGATGGAGGGAGAGGTCGCGCACGAGTCCCGAGTGCGCATGATCGGCGTGTTCGCGCACGGCATCTACCTCAACGTCTCGCTCGCTCGTGAGTCGGCGAAGGGGATGCCGGGCACGACCCCGGAGGACGTGGACCACCAGTACCTCGGGATTCCCCTGCCCGAGGGGAAGCGGGCCTCGATGGGAGCGGGCGAGGTGTTCGAGGCGCTGCGGCTGACCGGCCGCATCGGACCGCCCCTCGCCGGACTGGGGAAGGAGGCGGACCGGCTGTCCGAGCGCGCCGCCGCACTCGCGCTCGAACCCGACCGCCTCGTCGCGCTCGACGACGCGCAGCTCGCGGCGCGCCTGGCGCTGCTCCACGACGAGCTCGCCCAGTGCTGGGCCGCGGTGATCGTGGTCAACATCGCGGCCGGCGGTGCGGTGTCCGCGCTCGAACGCTCACGCGGGCAGGAAGCGGTTGCTGCGCTGCGAGCGGGCGAACGCGGCCTCGCCAGCGGGGCCGCCGTTGCTGGTGTCGAGCACCTCGCCCGTCGCGCCCGTCAGGAGCCGGCCGTCGCCGAGCTCTTGCGTTCGTCGGAGGCACACGACGCGCTCGGCGCGCTCGCGAAGACCTCACCGGGCTTCGCGCGCGCGTTCGACGACCTCCTCGCCGACGTTGGCCACCGGGGCCCCGGAGAGCTGGAGCTGGCGAACGACGTCTTTGCCGACGAGCCCGCCATGCTGCTCGAGGTGGTGGCCAAGACCGTCGAGCACGGCGAACGACCCGAGAGGCGGGACGCGGAGCTCGCCGAGTCGTCCGGTCCGCTCGCGCGGATCGCTGCCGCGACCCTGTCGACCCGCGAACGGATCCGGGACACGACCGTGCGGGTGACGCACCAGTTCCGGCTCGCGGCCCGCGAGCTCGGCCGCCGGCTCGCCGACGCCGGGGTGCTCGCGCAACCGGACGACGTGTTCTTCCTGGCCTACGACGAGCTGTCCGCTCCTCCGGGCGACAGCCGTGAGCTCGTCGAGCGCCGCCGGGCCGAGCGGGCACGCCTCGCGGGCATGACGGTGCCGCCGATGTTCACGGGCAGGTGGGACGAGGCGGCGGCCGCGCCCGCCGTGGAGACCGGTGAGGGGTCCGAGATCAAGGGAATCGGTGCCGCGCCCGGAGTCGCTCGCGGTCCCGCCCGCCTGGTCACCTCCGGTGTCGACCTCGAGCCCGGCGACGTGCTCGTCACCCGCGTGACCGATACCGGTTGGACCCCGTTCTTCGCGTTCGCGGCCGCGGTCGTGACCGACGTCGGCGGTCTCATGTCCCACCCGGCGGTGGTCGCTCGGGAGCACGGCATCCCGTGCGTGGTCGGGACAGGTGACGCGACCGCTCGCTTGCACGAGGGCGAGCAGGTCGAGGTCGACGGCGACCACGGCATCGTTCGAGTCGTCGCCGACGCGGACTGACCCAGGGGACGTCGGCGCCACCGACGGGAAGAGGTCTTCGCCGCGCAAGCCGAGGTGACCCCGCGGGGTGGCCGTCAGCGTTCGCCGGGGTACCCGCCGCCGCCGAACTGCTCGTCGAGCGCGTCGTAGTCGACGGCGTGGCCACGGCGGGGGAGCACGCCGACGAACTCGACCGTCCGCGGCTTCTTGTAGGACGCGATGTTGGCGCGGCAGTGCTCGATGAGCTCCTCGGCCGAGGCGGTCGCCCCGTCCGCGAGCACGACGATCGCCTTCACGCTCTGGTCCCACTTCGGGTCGGGGACGCCGATGATGGCGGCCTCCACGACGGCCGGGTGCTTCACCAGGCACGCCTCGACCTCGGCCGGGTAGATGTTCTCGGCTGCCGACTTCACCAGGCGGGTGGCCGGCCCGACGAAGCTGATCGAACCGTCCGGCTCGCGCCGACCGAGGTCATGGGTGTGGTGCCAGCCGCCCCGCGACCGACGTTCGTTCTCCTCCGGTCGGTGGTCGTAGCCGTTCATCACTGTGGGTCCGCGCACCACGATCTCGCCGACCTCGCCCGGCGCGACCTCGCGGTCGTCCGGATCGACGACCCGCACCTGCAGCAGGGGAGACGGGCGACCGGCGTTGCCCGCCCCCGGTCCGAGCGCCGAGAAGGTCGCCAGTCCCATCACCTCGGTCTGGCCGTAGCCCCCGCGATTACGAGCCCGGGGGCTGTCGTCGAGCGTCACCATCTCGTTCCACGCGTCGGGCCCCGGGTTGGTGCGCAGGCTCGACAGGTCGTAGCGGCGGTCCGCGTTGACCTCGACCATTTGGGCGACGGTCGGGGGCCGCAGGAACGCCCCGGTGCAACGCTCCGCGTCAACGAGCCGGCAGAGCTCCTCGGCGTCGACCCGGGGCGTGAAGACGTTGGTCCCGCCCATCTGGAAGGTGGCCATCGTGAGCATGAG
>CAYRHS010000172.1:0-6410 GCA_964424125.1 uncultured Burkholderiales bacterium | reverse complement strand
CGGCACGTTCATGCTCAACGTCGAGACCTGGGAGCAGATCGTCGAAGGTCGCTACGCGATCGTGGGCTCGGCCGCAACGGTCGCCGACATGCTCATCGACGGCATCCGACAGCTCGGCACCGGCAACCTCCTCGGGCTGTTCCAGCTCGGCTCGCTCCCGGCGGACCTGACATGCAAGAGCCTGTCGCTGTTCGCCGAGCAGGTGCTCCCGCGACTGCGGGCCGAGTTCCCCGAGGGGGCACCCGTGTACCGGCCCGACCCGGGCGAACGGGTGGCGTGAGCGCGACGGTGGCCTTCCGAGACGAACGGGTCGCGCTGCCCACGGGCGAGCTCCAGGACTTCCGCTCCGGCACGGGGTCGACGCTCGTGGCGTTGCACTCGTCGGGCGGGGAGAGCCTCACCCCGGCGCTCGAGGAGCTCGCAACCGACTTCGACGTCGTCGTCCCCATGCTCCCCGGGTTCGGCGAGTCGAATGGGCTCGAGCACGTCGACTCGATCGAGGACGCGGTGTTCGTCCTCCTCGACCTCTGGGACGCACTCGGCCTCGCGTCGCCCGTCGTGATGGGGCTCTCGCTCGGTGGCTGGCTGACCCTGGAGCTCGCCACCCGGCATCCCGAACGGCTGGCTGCGATGGTGCTCGTCAACTCGGCGGGTCTCCATCTGCCCGAGGCTCCGATGGCCGAGCTCTTCGGCCGGAGCCCGAACGAGCTGGCCGAGATGCTCTTCGTGGACCAGGAGCAGCCGCTCGCGGCGGCCATGCACGAGATGGGGGACTTCACCGGCGACGTCGGCAAGCTCGTGGACGTGCCCCTCGAAGTGGTGCTCCCGTACTGGCAGGCACTCGGCGCGACCGCGAAGCTCGCGTGGGACCCCTACTTCCACAATCCGAAGCTGCGCGGTCGGCTCCGTCGCGCCGACGTCCCCGCGCTCGTGGTGTGCGGCGTGCAGGACGGCCTCATCCCGCCTGCGCATTCCGAGGTACTGGCCGCAGAGCTGCCCAGCGCGCGTCTCGAGCGAGTCGAGGGCGCCGCGCACTGGTTGCCGTTCGAACGGGGTCCCGAGCTCGCAGCGCTCGTGCGGGACTTCGTTGCCGGCGGTACCGAGCGCGAGGGCTCAGCCGGGCTGGGGAGCTGATTCCTCTGCGAGGAGCTGGGTGAGCTCGTCGCCGTCGATCGCCGCGCTTCGCAGGTCGAGGAGGACGTCGACGACTTCGGACCCTTGAACGAGGTCGCGGGCGGCGAAGCGCTCGAGCGCGGCGTCGATGAGCTCGATCAGGTCGGTCGGCCGGTCCATGAGGGGTCCTCTCGCCCGGGGATCTGCCCGACTCCAACGTAGTCGGCGAGGGTGGTGTTCCGGTGACGCGTTTCTCTCGGCGCCGGGGTCACGGGCGTCAGGTGTCCTCGGGGCGGGTGACCCTCCGGTCCATCCCTGGGTATGTAAGCATCATGGTGAATGGAATGTGATCGGCCGTGGATCGGTTCTGATCGTTGTCGACACCCGGGTGAGCACCCGCGGACGAGGTGTGACGGGACGGAGGGCGCCATGGGCAGCTGGTATCAGTGGACCGCACCGGTTCGGAATCTCGACTGGGTCGCCGCCCACTTCGGGCACCGGTAGGGCCGTGCCCTCATCCGAGCGTTGGCTGACCGCTGACGACGTCCGCCGCCACGCGCGCGATCGCTGCTTCGCGTCCGGGAACGGCCGGATCGGCCTCGAGATCGAGTGGCTTGCGGTGCCACTCGACGATCCGACGACCCACGTCGACGAGCGCGTGCTCCGCGAGGCTCTCGCGACCGTCCCGCCGCTCCCGCGCGGTGGTGCGCTGACCATGGAACCGGGTGGCCAGCTCGAGATCGCCTCCGTGCCGACCGTCGGCGTGAGCGCCGCGTGCGCGGCGATCGCCACCGATGCCCAGGTGCTCCAGGAAGCGCTGCACCTCGCGGGGATCGGCCTCGTCGGGCTCGGACTGGAACCGGCACGGCCGCTCCGCCGTCTCGTCCGCGGCCCGCGCTACGACGCCATGGAGGCCTACTTCGACGCCACCGCGGTCGGGGGTCGGCGGATGATGCAAGGCACGGCGTCGCTCCAGCTCAACCTCGACGTGGGGCGACCGCACGAACGCTCGGAGCGCTGGCGGGTGGCGCACCTGGTGGGCCCCGTCCTCTGCGCCGCGTTCGCCAACTCGCCGATTCTCGACGGCCACGATTCCGGGTGGGCCTCCGCTCGGCTGCGTACGTGGTGGGATCTCGACCCGAGCCGCACCGCGCCGGTCCCACTCGACGGAGGATCGGTTTGGGAAGCCTGGGCGAGGTACGCGCTGTCGGCTCGGGTCATGCTCGTACGCCGAGGGCCCGACGACTACGCGCCGCTGCTCGTGCCGGTTCGCTTCGACGACTGGATCGCGAACGGCCACGAGCTCGGCTACCCGACGCTCGACGACCTCGAGTACCACCTCTCCACCCTCTTCCCGCCGATTCGCCCTCGCGGCTGGCTCGAGCTCCGGATGTTCGACGCGGTCCCCGATCCGTGGTGGCGCGTCGTCGTCGCCTTGGGGACGGTGCTCCTCGACGACCCCTCGACTCGCCGCCGGGCCGCGGCAGCGGCGCGTCCCGTTGCCGGTCGCTGGCGTGACGCGTCGCAGCGCGGGCTCGCCGAGCCGGCGCTGCGCGACGCCGCCCTCTCGTGCTTCGACGCCGCGCTCGACGGGCTCGAGCGTGTCGGCGGAGACGACTCGATCGCCGAGCTGGTGGCGGCCTTCCGGGACCGCTACGTCCGCGCCGGGCGCACTCTTGCGGACGACCAGCGTGACGCCTGGCGAACGACCGGCCAGCTGTATCCGCAGCCCGACGGTGTCCCAGAGCCGGCGTGGACCTGACCGAACGCATCCACGGGGAGCTCGAGACGGCCCGGCGCCGGACGCTCGGCCTGCTGGAGGCGGTGCCGCAGCAGGACTGGATCCGTCAGCACTCGACGCTGATGTCGCCGCTCGTCTGGGACCTGGCCCACATCGCGCACTACGAGGAGCTCTGGCTCGTGCGGGAGCTCACCGCGGCACCTCCCACGGACCCGCGGTTCGACGACGTCTACGACGCGTTCCGCCATCCCCGGGCCGAGCGCCTCGCGCTCGAGCTCCTCGGTCCCGACGAGGCGCGATCCTTCGCCGCCGACGTCCGTGGGCGGGCGCTCGACGTCCTGGACCGCGCCGATCTCGACGACGGCCCGCTGCTGCACGACGGCTTCGTCTACGGGATGGTTGCCCAGCACGAGCACCAGCACGACGAGACGATGCTCGCCACGCTCCAGCTCCGCGATCGGCCCTATCCCGTTCCGACCCCGGAGCCGGCTGCCCGGAAGCCGCCGGGCGACTCCGAGGTGCTCGTGCCCGCCGGGACGTTCTCGCTGGGGGAGAGCGCCGCAGCCTGGGCATACGACAACGAGCGACCCGCCCACGACGTCGACGTCGCGGCGTTCTGGATCGACGCCACGCCGGTCATTAACGGCGCGTACCTGGCGTTCGTCGAGGAAGGTGGCTACGACGACCCGCGTTGGTGGAGCCCCGCCGGATGGAAGTGGCGACAGGAAGTCGGACTCACCGCACCACAGTTCTGGCACCGGGCGCCGGACGGGTCGTGGACCGTCCGCCGTTTCGGGCGCACGATCGCGCTCGATCCTGCCGAACCCGTCCAGCACGTCTGCTGGTACGAGGCCGACGCGTACGCGCGGTTCCGCGGGAAACGGCTTCCCACCGAAGCGGAGTGGGAGAAGGCGGCGCGATGGGACGGAACCAGTTCGCGCCGGTATCCCTGGGGCGACGCCGCGCCGGGCGACGAACACGCCAACCTCGGCCAGCGGCGCTTCGGTCCCGCACCGGTCGGATCCTTCCCGGAAGGCATCAGCGGGACCGGCTGCCATCAGATGCTCGGCGACGTCTGGGAGTGGACGGCGAGCGACTTCGGCGGGTACCCCGGCTTTCGCTCGTTCCCGTACCGCGAGTACTCGGAGGTCTTCTTCGGCTCGGAGTACAAGGTGCTCAGGGGCGGTTCGTGGGCCACGCACCCCGTTGCCGTCCGGGGAAGCTTCCGGAACTGGGACTACCCGATCCGGCGGCAGATCTTCGCCGGCTTCCGTTGTGCGCGCGATGCCTGAGCCGACAAGGGTCGACGTGCACGTCGACCCTGGAGAGGCCGCTCGAGAGCTCCGGCTCGACGCGCTGGCGGGGCTCACCGCCTTTCCGAAAGAGCTCCCGCCGAAGTGGTTCTACGACGACCGCGGCTCCGAGCTCTTCGATCGGATCACGACGCTCCCCGAGTATTACCCGACGCGGGCCGAGCGATCGATCCTCGAGCAGCGCGCCGGGGAGGTTGCCGCCGCGTCGGGCGCGGACACGCTCGTTGAGCTCGGCTCCGGTACGTCGGCCAAGACCCGGCTGTTGCTCGACGCACTCGAACGCAGCAGTCACCTGGAGCGTTTCGTGCCGTTCGACGTGAGCGAGGCGACGCTGCGCGACGCGGCCGCCGCCGTGGCCGACGAGTACCCGGGGATCGAGGTGCACGCGGTCGTCGGCGATTTCGAACGCCACCTGGACCGCGTCCCCGTCGACGGGCGGCGGCTGATCGCCTTCCTCGGCGGCACGATCGGCAACTTCCTCCCCAAGGCGCGCGTCAGGTTCCTGGCCACGATCGCGTCGGGCATGCGCGCGGGCGACGCATTCCTGCTCGGCACCGATCTCGTGAAGGATCCGGCCCGTCTCGTCGCCGCCTACGACGATGCTGCAGGGGTCACAGCAGCGTTCAACCGCAACGTCCTCCACGTCCTGAACCGGGAGCTGAAAGCGGACTTCGAGCCCGAGGCATTCCGGCACGTCGCACGCTGGGACGCGGACAACGAGTGGATCGAGATGTGGCTCCGGAGCGAGCAGGTCCAGCACGTGCGCGTCGAGGAGCTCGATCTCGACGTGGACTTCGCCGCCGGCGAGGCCGTGCGCACGGAGATCAGTGCCAAGTTCCGCGCCCACCGCCTCGAGACCGAGCTCGCGGTCGCCGGGCTCCGCCTCCACTCGTGGTGGACGGACGACGCGGGTGACTTCGCACTATCCCTCGCGGTCCCTGCGTGACCGAGGTCCTGCCGCACGACGATCTTGGGCGGTCGTGGCGCACCGTCCTGGCCTCGGACGCCGTCGTCCACCTGGATGCGGCGGGTGCCGCCGCGCCGTCACGAGCCGTGCTCGACGCCCAGGTTCACCATCTTCGCCGGGAGGCCGAGATCGGCGGGTACGCGGCTGCGGCCGAGGCGCAGCCCGCAGTGGATCGGGCCCACGCGCGTCTCGGTGCCCTGCTCGGGCTCGACGGCGGCAGCGTCGCGATCGTGCCGAACGCGACCGTGGCGTTCCAGATGCTGCTCGCCGGCTGGCCGCTGCGAGCAGGCTCGAAGGTGGGTGTGCTTCCGAGCGAGTACACGAGCAACCGGATGGCGCTGACGATGCTCGGCGCTCGGCGGGACTGGGACCAGGTCGTGCTGCCCGTCGACCCCGACGGTCGGCTCGAGCCGGAGGGTCTCGAGCGGATGCTCGGGACGGGACTCGACCTCGTCACGTTCCCCGTGGTGGCGAGCCAACGGGGGATCGTCCAGCCCGCACGCCCGGCGGTCGAACGTTGTCGGGCCGCGGGCGTCCCGATCGTGCTCGACGTCGCCCAGGCAGCCGGTCAGGTCGCGCTCGACGGCGTGAGCGCGGACGCGTGGGTCGGCACCTCGCGCAAGTGGCTGCGCGGGCCCCGCGGGCTCGGCTTCCTCGCGGGGCGTCCCGACGTGCTGGGCCGGCTCGATCCGGAGTTCCTCACGATTGCGTCCGCCACCTGGGAGCCATCGGGGCCTGTCCCGCGTGCCGGCGCGGCGCGCTTCGAGGACTACGAACGTTCCTACGCGGCGGTCGTCGGCCTCGACGTCGCGCTCGGCGAACTGCTCGACGCCAGGCCGGCCCGGGTCTTCGAGCGGATCGCCGCGCTCGGTCGGGCGTTCCGCGAGCGCCTCGACGGTGTCGCCGGCTGGCGGGTGGTCGAGCCGCTCGACGAGGACTCCGCGCTCGTCACCCTCGCTCACGAGCACGCGGACCCCGCCGGGACGAAGGCGAGGCTGGCCGAGCGGGGGATCGCGGTGTCGTTCATCCCGGCGGAGTGGGCTCCCGGCGACCTCGACGGGCCGCGGCTGCGGGTGTCGCCGCATGCCTACAGCGCCCGCTCCGACCTCGAGGTGCTCACGGACGAGTTGGTCGAGCTGTCGCGCTGAGGGACGCCCGTGTGCCGGGGCAGATTTCCTACGAAGCGGCTCCTACCGATTCGTCCAGGCCCTGCTGGAGCGTGTTCCAGGCCAGCGCGGCGCACTTGATCCGCACCGGGAACTTCACCACGCCCTGG
>CAYRHS010000171.1:0-6422 GCA_964424125.1 uncultured Burkholderiales bacterium | reverse complement strand
AACTCGACGCCGGAAAGCGGCGTCAGCTCTGAGCAAGCGCACGGCAGCGCCCCCAAGCCGACCAACTGGTTGGCTGATCATACGTCCCGGAAGCCGCGGCGGCAATGGCGTCGACGGCCCTCACCCGGGCGATCCGCTCCACCAGGTCCTCAATGAGGCGCTCGAGCTCCACGAGATGAAGCTCCAAGGTGGGGGGCCAGAGCTCTCAGCCTTCCCCGCCCACACCCTGCGAGAAAGCGGCGTCGATCGCTTCCACGACGTCAGTGAGGCGCCGGTCGTCACCAGCGAGCCCGTCGAGCATCTCCCGAAGGCGGACACGTGCGTGCCAGTTCAGCCGCCGCCACCACGCCGCGAAGAGAAAACGCAGCACATTCGTGACCAGCGGGCCTGGCGCACGCACCTCGCGGTGCCCTGACCTGCACAGTCGCGGTGCCCGGGGTGGGAATCGAACCCACATGCTCTTGCGAGCAGCGGATTTTGAGTCCGCCGCGTCTGCCGTTCCGCCACCCGGGCCGGGCCGGCCGATCGTACCGGTATGCTCAATGGAGTATGGGCGCACGGGGCGTGTTCCTCCTCCTCGCCGGGCTCGGCACGATCGGCGCCGCCTTCGCCTGGCGCCAACGGGCGCTTGCTCGCCACCCGCTCCGCGATCCCTCGGACGGGTCGCGATGACGCAGTTCGTGGTGGGGCTGGTGGTCGGGCTCTCGCTCGCGGCCGTGGTCGTGATCGTGTGGGCACCGTGGAAACAGGTGCGCGCCGCGCGGCCGCTCGACGAGACCACCGAGACGCGGATCCTGCTCGGCGACGACCCCGAGCAGATCGCACGCGACCTCGACGGGCAGAACGAGCCCGCGGAACCCGCCGACTTGCATGAGGACTGGGACACTGGCGCGCTCCGGGCGCTCCGCTCGCTCGACGAGCCCGACTCCCCGAATCTCGACAAGTAGTCGCGAGCCGTTCCCCGATCCCGGCTCGACTCCGGGTGGTCTTCCGCTCTCCCTCGGGCGTCCCGACCGGCGTGTAACGCTGTGCCACGCCACGCGGTCGAACGGAACACCTTGCTGTGACGCGAAGGAGGGTGCGCGGGTGGGCACGGCAGTCGTGTTCCCTGGACAGGGAACGCAGGAACCGGGGATGGGCTCGCCCTGGCGCGACCACACCGCCTGGAGCGTCGTGGAGCGCGCCGAAGCCGCCCTGGGTGAGCCGCTCGCACCGCTCGTCCTCGACCCCACTGCCGACCTCACGAGGACGCGCGACGCGCAGCTCGCGGTGCTCCTGACCTCGCTCGTCGCCTGGACAGCCGCCCGCCCGAGCCTGACGCCGATCGCTTTCGCGGGCCACAGCCTCGGGCAGGTGACGGCGCTGATCGCCGGGGGCGTGCTCACACTCGATGAAGGCGTGCGTTTCGCCGCCCGGCGCGCAGAGCTGACCCAGCAAGCCGCTGACCGGCGGCCCGGCCGCATGGTCGCGCTGGTCGGTGCCGACACGGAACAGGCACGCGACGCCTGCGCAGCGAGCCCCGACGAGTGCTGGCTCGCGAACCTGAACGCTCGCGGTCAGGTCGTCGTGGCCGGGACACCGGCGGGCGTGGACGCGGCCGCCGAACGCGCCCGCGAGCTCGGCGTCCGCCGGGTACTCCCCCTCGACGTCGGCGGGGCGTTCCACACCCCGCTCATGCAGGACGCGCGGGTGGCGCTCGTCCCGGTACTGGCAGAGATGTCGTTCGCCGAACCGAATGCGCCGGTCGTCTCGAACGAGGACGGTGTCGCCTACGCCGATGGTGCGGGGTGGCGGACGCGGCTGGCGAACCACGTCGTCCGCCCGGTGCGCTGGCAGGCGGTCACCGACACCCTCGTGGAGCTCGGGGCCGACGAGCTGCTCGAGGTCGGTCACGGCCGGATGCTGGCCGGTCTCGCCAAGCGGGGCGCGCCCGGCCTCCCGGTTCACAACGTCGACGGTCCGGATGCGCTCGTCCCGAGCGAGGTCCGGTGAATCCACCCTCGTCGCCTCGGGCCACGATCGCGGGAACCGGCGCCGCCCTCCCGGCGGGGCGGCTGACCAACGCCGAGCTCGAGAAACGGGTCGACACGAGCGAAGAGTGGATCGTGACCCGCACCGGGATCCTCGAACGACGGGTCGCCGCACCCGACGAGAGCACGGCCACGCTCGCGACGGAGGCCGGCCGGGCAGCGATCAAGGACGCCGGGTTGGTGCCGGACGACATCGACCTGCTCATTGTCGCCACGGCCACACCCGAGCAACCCGTCCCCCACACGGGTGCCTTCGTCGGCCACGAGGTCGGGCTCCACTGCGGGTCCTTCGACCTCGCGGCCGGTTGCGCGGGCTTCGTGACGGCGCTCGTGGCCGGCGCGTCGATGCTCGGCGCGGGTGGCCTCCGGCACGTTCTCGTCGTCGGCGCCGAGACCCTCACCCGGATCATCGACCCGGACGACCGCGCCACCTGCGTGCTCTTCGGCGACGCCGCGGGCGCAGCCGTCCTCGCCCGCTCACCTGCCGACGGTCCCGGGCTGCTCGCCTGGGACCTGGGCTGCGACGGCTCCGCGGCAGGACTCCTGGGGATCCCGGCCGGTGGAAGCCGGCGGCCGACGACCTCGGAGACCGTGGCCGAGCGTGCCCACTACCTCCAGATGGAGGGCCAAGAGGTGTTCCGCCGGGCGGTGCGGGCCGTCGTCGCCTCGGCCCGGCTCACCCTCGAGCGCGCCAGCGTGGAATCCTCGGACCTCGCCTGCTTCGTCCCCCACCAGGCGAACGCCCGGATCATCGAAGCCGCGGCCGGTCGGCTCGGCATCCCCGAGGAACGCACCGTGATCAACATCGAACGCTTCGGCAACACGGGTGCGGCGTCGATCGCGGTCGCGCTGCACGAGGGCGCCGAGGCCGAGCGGTTCGCCCCGGACGATCTCGTGCTCTGCTCGGGCTTCGGCGCGGGAATGACTTGGGCGAGCGTGCTCCTGCGGTGGGGACGCCCGTGAGCCGCGTCGCGCTCGTCACGGGCGGCTCGCGCGGCATCGGTCGCGCCACATGCCTCGCACTGGCGGCACGTGGCCACCGGGTAGCGGTGGTGTACGGACGCGACAGCGATGCCGCGGCCGAGGTCGCGGACGCGGTCATTTCGATCGGAAGCGAGGCCCTGCCGATCCGCGCGGACGTCCGCGACACAGACGCGGTCGACGACGCGTTCGGCGAGGTCGAGGCCAAGTTCGGAGCCGTCGAGTTGCTCGTGAACAGCGCGGGCATCACCTCCGACGGGTTGATCGCGCGGATGACCGACGAGCAGTGGGCCACCGTGCTCGACACCAACCTCACCGGTGCCTTCCACACGATCCGACGCGCGGTGCGACCGATGATGAAGGCGCGCTTCGGACGAATCATCTGCGTGTCCTCGGTGGGCGGGCACATCGGTGGACCCGGACAGGCCAACTACTCGGCGGCCAAGGCCGGGCTCTTGGGCCTGAGTCGTTCCGTGGCACGGGAGCTGGCGAGCCGCGGGATCACTTGTAACGTTGTCGCCCCCGGGCCGATCGACACGGACATGACCAAGGACTTGCCCGACGAGTGGCGCGAGCGCACCGTCCAGGCCGTGCCGGTGGGACGGTTCGGCTCGGCGCAGGAGGTGGGCGCCGCGGTCGACTACTTGTGCTCCGACGCCGCCGGATACGTGACCGGTGCGCTGCTCCCCGTCGACGGCGGGCTCGGGATGGGTCATTGAATCGGTGCGACATCGCGCGCAGGACGCACGCGATCATGTGCCCCCAATCGGAAAGCGAGAAACCATGCAGCGGGACGAAGCGGTCGTCGCCATTCGAGACGTCGCCGTCGAGATCCTGAGTGTCGATGCCGACCAGGTCACCGAGTCGGCCCGATTCAAGGAGGATCTCGAAGCGGACAGCCTCGACCTGGTCGAGCTGGTGATGGGACTCGAGGAGCGTTTCGACATCTCCGTACCCGAGGAGGACCTCGAGGGCGTCGACACCGTCGGCAAGGCGGTCGATCTCGTGCTGGCGAAGGTCGCCGCCCGGACATGACTCCGGCTCTCGATCACCGCGGCCGTTCTCGGGTCGCGGTCACCGGGCTCGGAACCAAGAGCCCGGCCGGGTGCGACCGGAACGAGTTCTGGTCGACGATCGAGGCCGGTGCCTCCTGCGGCGCCCGCCTCACCCTCGTCGACCCCGATCCGCTCCCCGTTCGGATCGGCTGCGAGACGACCGGCTTCGACGCCTCCGGCTACCTCGGACCGAAAGAGGCTCGGCGCCTCGATCGCGTCACCCAGCTGGGCTGGGCCGCAGCCGCCGATGCCCTCGAACACGCGGGCGACGTCGGGGCCGATCCCGGCCGCGCCGGCGTCGTGGTCGGCACCGGCGTCGGCGGGCTCATCACGCTGGAGCAGCAGGTTCGCGTCTTCGTCGAGAAGGGACCGGCGCGGGTCAGCCCGTTCCTCGTCCCGATGATGATGATCAACGCCACCGCGGGCGAGATCGCGATGCAGCTCGGGTGGACGGGACCGAACTTCGTGGTCGCCACCGCGTGCGCGGCCTCGACGAACGCCATCGGCGACGCCGCTCGGCTCGTGCAGGACGGATCGGCCGAGGTCGTGCTCGCCGTCGGAGCCGAGTCCTGCATGACCCCGACCGCGATCTCGGCGTTCTCGCGCATGGGTGCGCTCAGCTCGCGGAACGACGAACCCGAGAAGGCGTCCCGTCCATTCGACGCCGATCGTGACGGTTTCGTCATGGGCGAAGGCGCGTCCGCGCTCGTCATCGAGCGCCTGGACCGAGCCGAAACTCGCGGCGCGACCGTCCACGCCGAGATCGTGGGCTACGGGCGCACCGCCGACGCCTACCACATCACGGCACCCTCGCCCGGGGGCGAGGGTGCGGCGGCGTGCATGCAACAGGCGCTCGATGACGCCGGGTTGGCGCCGAGCGCGATCGGCCACATCAACGCCCACGGGACCTCCACCGAGCTCAACGACGCGGCCGAGTCGCTGGCGATCGGCAAGGTGTTCGGCGACGACTCGCCACCCGTCACGTCGACCAAAGGAGTGGTCGGCCACTTGATCGGCGCCGCAGGGGCGACCGAGGCCCTGGCCACGATCCTGGCGATCAACCGCGGTGTGGTCCCGCCCACCGCCAACCACGAGCAGCTCGGCGACGACATCGCGCTCGACGTCGTCGCCGATGGAGCCCGCCCCGTCTCCCCGGCCCCGGCACTGTCCAACTCGTTCGGGTTCGGTGGCCACAACGCGACCCTGATCCTCGCACCGCCGGCGTGACCGACCTCCTCGCGGGCAAGCGCGTCGTCGTGACGGGCGTGCTCAACGACTCCTCGCTCGCGTTCGCCGCGGCGCGCCGGGCTCAGGAAGCCGGTGCCGAGATCGTGCTCACCTCCTTCGGCCGGGCCCGCCGCCTCACGGAACGAGCGGCTCGCCGCCTGCCCGACCCACCCGACGTCCTGGAGCTCGACGTCACCGCCCCCACGGACCTCCAGGCGCTCACGACCGAGCTCCGGGAGCGGTGGGGCCGCGTGGACGGCGCCCTGCACGCGATCGCGTTCGCTCCCGAGAGCTGCCTCGGCGGCGGGTTCCTCGACGCGCCCTGGGACGACGTGGCGGTGGCGATGAGGGTCTCCGCCCACTCGCTGGCCGCTCTTGCCCACGCGTTGCGCCCGCTGATGAGCGAGGAAGGCGGCGCGCTCGTCGGGCTCGACTTCGACAACAGCCGCCACGCCTGGCCCGTCTACGACTGGATGGGCGTCGCCAAGGCGGCGCTCGAGTCGACCGCCCGCTACCTGGCCCGCGAGCTCGGCCCCGATCGGATCCGCGTCAACCTCGTGGCGGCCGGGCCCCTGAAGACGATCGCGGCGCGCAGCATCCCGGGCTTCGACCGCTTCGAGGAGGTCTGGACCGAGCGGGCGCCGCTCGGCTGGGACCTGCGCGATCCCGAGCCCGTCGCGAGTGCGGTCGTCGCCCTGCTCTCCGACCTCTTCCCGGCCACGACGGGCGAGATGGTCCACGTCGACGGCGGCTTCCATGCCGTCGGCGCCTAGGTGGATGCGTTCATGACGCGCGCTGAGCGCGCGTCATGAACGCATCCAGATCTCAGAGGTCCTCGAGGGTCGCCTCGACCTTGGGGACGGTCTGTTTCGGGCTGACCTTGTAGAAGACGCCCGCCAGCTTGCCCTTCTCGTCGACGACGAAGGCCGACCGGATGATCCCGAGGAACTCCCGACCGTAGAGCTTCTTCGGACCCCAGACCCCGTAGCGCTCCGCCACGGTGTGCTTCGGATCGGAGAGGAGCGGGAAGCCGAGGTGGTGCTGCTCGTCGAAGCGGAGCTGCGCGTCCGGCTGGTCGGGACTGATGCCGATGACGTCGGCGTCGAGGTCCGCGAGCTCCGGTTCCGCG
>CAYRHS010000170.1:0-6465 GCA_964424125.1 uncultured Burkholderiales bacterium | reverse complement strand
TCTGGGTCTTCCTGTCGAGCGAGTGCCTCTTCTTCGGCGCATTCATCTCGACGTATCTGCTCTACCGCGGCCGCGACGTCGTCGGCTCCACGCCCCACGACGTCTACGACATCCCCTTCACCTCGGTGACCTCGTTCATCCTGCTGATGAGCAGCCTCACGATGGTGCTCGCGCTGGCCGCGATCGAGCGGGGCGACATGCGCCGGACCCGACTGTGGTTGCTGGCGACGGCCGCGTTCGGGATGCTCTTCGTCTCGGGCCAGATCTTCGAGTTCACCGAGTTCGTCCGGCAGGGCGTCTCGCTGTCGACGAATGCGCCGTCGTCGTCGTTTTTCTTGTTGACGTCGATCCACGGGATCCACGTGGTCGTCGGCATCATCATGTTGCTGATCCTGTTCGCCTTCGCGTTGGGGAACCGGCTCAGCCACGACCACTCCGAGACCGTCGAGGTCGTCGGCCTCTACTGGCACTTCGTCGATATCGTGTGGATCGTGATCTTCGTCGTCGTCTACCTGATCCCGCAGTAGCGAGAGACGCCCGTGCCTGACACGACCTCCACCGACCCGTCCGCCGCCCCGCCTGCGCCCGCGAGCGCTGCCGGCGTCGAGCTCGAGCCTGCACCCAGCGACGTCCCCGTACCGGTCACCCCGGACGAGGACATCGGCGAGGTCCGCGGCTACCCCAAGCCCGTCCAGTATTCGCTGGTCGCGATCGTGCTCTTCGTCCTGACGAGCCTCGAGGTGTGGCTCTTCTACCTCGAAGGCACCATCCCCGACGGTGCCATCACAGGGCTCCTGCTCGTCCTCGGGCTCTGCAAGTTCCTGCTCGTGGTGAGCTTCTACATGCACCTGCGCGAGGACAAGCCGATCTTCCGTCGGCTCTTCATCCTCGGTCTGCTCGCGGCGCTCACGCTCTACGCCATCGTGCTCGCCACCTTCGAGCTGATCTTCTGAATCCGGTGCTGCGGTGACGCACGCGATCGGCGTCGAGTTCCCTGCTTGGGAAGCTCAGCCGGACGTCTGGTTGGTGGTCGCGTTGCTCGCGGCCGCCTACGCGATCGCGATCGTCCGGCTTGGACCGCGCCTGGCTCCCGACCCCGATCGGCCGGTGACGCGCGCGCAGCTCGTGAGCTTCGCGTTGGGCATCGTCGCGACGTGGCTCGCCGCCGACTGGCCGATCCACGAGATCGCCGAGGACTCCCTCTACTCGGTGCACATGGTCCAGCACCTGACGTTCACGCTCGTGGCGACGCCGCTCCTCCTGATGGGGACGCCCGCGTGGATGTTGCGGGCCCTCCTGCGTCCGAAGGCGGTGCTGCGCGTCGTGCGCTTCCTGTCGCGCTTCCTGCCCGCGCTCATCGTCTACAACCTCGTCCTGGTCGTCTCGCACTGGCCGGCGGTCGTCGACCTGACGCTGCACAACGGCTTCGCGCACTTCGTGGCCCACGTGGTCCTCTTCGTGTCCGCGCTGGTGGTCTGGATGCCCGTGCTCAGTCCCTTGCCGGAGATCCCGCGCCTGGCACCGCCGATGCGGATGCTCTTCCTCTTCCTCGAGTCGATCGTGCCGACCGTGCCGGCCTCGTTCCTGACCTTCGGGGATCAGCCCCTCTACCACTACTACGAGGGCGTGGGACACCTCTTCGGCCTGTCGACGGTCGAGGACCAACGCATCGCGGGCCTCGTGATGAAGATCGGTGCGGGCTTCCTGCTCTGGGCGTTCATCGCGGTGCTGTTCTTCCGCTGGTACTCGGAAGAGGAGGCGGCGAGCGCCCACGAGCGACGGCTCGCGCCGCGAACCCCGAGGGCTCCCGATCCGACTCCCCCCGCCCGCCCGAATAGGCTCCCGAGCCGGTGAGAGCCAACGTCCGCGAACGTCTCGTGTACCCGGTGCTGGTGCCGGTGGCGGTGGTGCTGTTGATCGCGTTCGTCACGATCAACATCTCCCGCCTGTTCCTGGCGACCTCGGGGGCCGTCGCGGTTTTCATCGCGGGGGCGCTCACGGTCGCCGTCATGGTCGGCTTCGCGGCCCTCTCGCAGAACGCTCGGCTCCGCTCGTCCACGGTCTCGGTCCTGGGTGCGGCGGCCGTGTTCCTGGTCCTCTCTGCCGGCCTCACAGCGCTCGGAGCCAGCGAGGGCGAGGAGGCGGGCGGCGGGCTCGCCGACGTGCCACCCGACTCGATCATCCACGCCGACGCGGGGAACTTCTTCATCAACCTGGATGCCGACGTCGCGCCGCCCGGCGTGATCGAGTTCGACTACCTGAACACGGGCCCCGGTACGCACACGCTCCTCATCGAGGAGGACCCGAGCTGGGCCAAGCTCACCGTCGATGGTGAGGGCGCGACGGACTCGGGCAAGGCGCAGCTGGAGGCGGGCACCTACACCCTGTACTGCGACATCCCCGGCCATCGGGCCGCGGGGATGGAGACCACCTTCACGGTCGAGGAGGGTGTCCCGACGGTCGGCGGGGACGTGTCCGCGGGGACCGGGGCCGAGCCGGGAAGCGTCTCCGCGGACCAGCCCAGCGGCGACCAGGCGCCCGCGGGCCAAACCGACCCGCAGTCCCAGGCGGGCCAGACCGAGCCCCCGGCCCAGCCGAGCAACCAGCCCTGAGCCGAGGGCGCCCGACGTAGAGGCTCAGGTGGGGCAGACGACGCGCAGCGCCCCGGGAACGACCTCGACGTCACGGGGAAGGGCGCCGACGCGCTCGCCGCTGGCCCACAGTTCCAGTGGGATCGTCTCCTCCAACGACTCGATCCGGACGTGGCGACCCCGAGCCACCTCGACCAACGGGTGGTCGAGGTGGGTCCCCTTGAACACCCGGGGAAAGGACCGGAGGAAGTCGAGGCGCCCCGTCGGGCCCACGACGACGACGTCGAGCAACCCGTCGTCCTCCCGGGCCTCGGGGGCGATGCGCATCCCCCCGCCGTAGGACGAGCCGTTCGCCACCGCCACGAGCCACGCGCTGATCTCGCGGGGTTCGCGCTCGTCGATCGTGATCCGGAACCGGCGAGGCCGGTACGTGACGAGCGTTCGGAGTACGGCCGTCACGTAGAGCGTCGTGCCACGGAGGTGGCGTCGTCCGTTCGCCCAGCGGTTGGCCTCGGCGTCGAACCCACACCCCGCGACCGTGGCGAACCACTGTCCGTCGGCCCGACCGAGGTCGACGGCCCGGACCGTTCCGGTGGCGAGCACGTCGGTCGCGGCGAGGGGTTCGTCCAGGTCGAAGCCGAGGTGGCGGGCGAAGTCGTTCCCCGAGCCCGTGGGGACGATGCCGAGCGTCCCGTTCGCTTCGGCCACGAGGCCTCCGAGCTCGGCGATGAGCCCGTCGCCGCCGCAGGCGATGACGCCGCGGCCGTCCCGCAGCGCGGCACGCGCGAGCTCGGCGGGATGGTCGGCGTGCTCGGAGACGACGAGGTCGACCTGGACAGGTGTCGCCTCGAACGCTCGGCTCAGGTCGGGGAGGAGCTTCCGGGTGCGACCGCGGCCCGCGACCGGGTTCGCGATCGCGACCCAGCGGGACGGGCGGGCAGCGGGCTCGGGCACCGCAGGACTGTACCGTCGCGGCGCGGAGCGACCGATAGCGTGGCCAGGTGCCCGCAGAGCTGCAAGACGTCGACCGTGAGCGGCTCCCTGCCCACGTGGCCATCGTGATGGACGGCAACGGGCGCTGGGCGCGCCGACGAGGGCTGAAGCGCACGGAGGGCCATGCCGCGGGCGAAGAGGCGCTCTTCGACACGGTCGAGGGCGCGCTGGATCTTGGCCTGGAGTGGCTCACCGTCTACGCGTTCTCCACCGAGAACTGGCGCCGCCCGCTCGACGAGGTCCGGTTCCTCATGGCCTTCAACGAGCAGCTGCTCGTGAAGCGCCGCGACGACCTCGATTCCCGTGGCGTGCGGGTCTGCTTCATCGGTCGTCGTGGCGGCCGTGTGCCCAAACGTGTGCGCCGGCGGATCGAGGAGACCGAGACGATGACGGCCCGGAACCGTCGGATGACGCTGACCTTCGCGTTCAATTACGGCGGCCGGGCCGAGATCGTCGACGCCACGCGAGCGATCGCACGGGACGTTGCGAACGGGCGTCTCGATCCCGAGCGGCTCAGCGAACGGACGCTCGCACGTCGGCTCTACGCCCCGGACATGCCCGATCCTGATCTCCTCGTCCGCACATCGGGGGAGTTCCGGATCTCGAACTTCTTGCTCTGGGAGCTCGCCTACGCCGAGCTCGCGTTCACCGACACACTGTGGCCCGATTTCCGTCGGGGCCACCTCTTCGAGGCGATCCGCGACTACCAGCACCGCCGCCGGCGTTTCGGCGCGGTGTAGCCAGCGGAAGCCGAGGATGCCGAGCGGAATCACACGGCCGTAACTACACTGTCGTCGTGGCGCTCTACCGCGACCGGGGTGTGGTGCTCCGGACCCACAAGCTGGGGGAGACCGACCGCATCATCACGTTCCTCACCGAGACGCGCGGCAAGGTCCGGGCCGTCGCCAAGGGTGTCCGCAAGCCCGGGAGCCGCTTCGGAGGCCGCCTGGAGCCGATGAGCCACGTCGCCCTCCAGTGCTACGAGGGCCGCAACCTCGACGTGGTCACCCAGGTCGAGACCCTCGACGCGTTCCGCGCGCTACGGGAGGACTACGTGGCGCTCACACACGCGATCCCGATGCTGGAGGCGACCGACCAGCTCGCCCAGGAGCGCGAGCGGAACCTCCCGCTCTACCGGATGCTCGTGGGGGCGTTGCGGACCCTGGCCGGCACGGGCTCGCCGGTCGTCGCGCCCGCGTTCTTCTGGAAGGTGCTCTCGGTCGAGGGGTTCCATCCGATGCTCGAGGCCTGTGTGTACTGCGGTGACGGAGACGGCCCGTTCCCGCGCTTCGACCTCGCCGCCGGTGGGGTCTGCTGCGAACAGTGCGGTCACCTCGCGGGAGTGCGGCTCGAGGCGGACACCTACACGCTTCTGGTGCGCGTCCTCGGTGGGGAGTTGCGAGGCGCCCTCGCCGAGCCGCCGGGTCCGGCGGTCTCGGAGCTGGAACGTCTGGGCGTTGCCAGCCTCGAACATCATCTGGAGCGCCGCCTCCGCAGTGCCCCGTTGCTCCGAGCCGGCTAGTCCCCGCACCCGCCTCCACTACCCTCGCCGCCATGCCCGACGATCGCATGAACCGCATCGTCAACCTCGCCAAGCGCCGGGGTTTGGTGTTCCCGTCGAGCGAGATCTACGGCGGCTTCCGTAGCACCTGGGACTACGGGCCCCTCGGCGTGCTCCTGAAGCGCAACGTCAAGGACGCCTGGTGGCGCTCGATGGTGCAGCTCCGCGACGACGTGGTCGGGATCGACGCCGCGATCCTCATGGCACCCCGGGTCTGGGAGGCGAGCGGGCACCTGGCGACGTTCACCGATCCCCTCGTCGACTGCCGCAACTGCAAGGAGCGATTCCGCGGAGACGATCTCCCCGCGTCGGGCGCGTGCCCGAACTGCGGAGCGAAGGATTCGTTCACCGACGCACGGCAGTTCCACCTGATGTTCAAGACCTTCGTCGGACCCGTCGAGGACGAAGCGCACACCGCGTATCTTCGACCCGAGACCGCGCAGGGGATCTTCGTCAACTTCAAGAACGTCCAGACCGTCACGCGCAAGAAGCCGCCCTTCGGGATCGCGCAGATCGGCAAGTCGTTCCGCAACGAGATCACGCCCGGCAACTTCGTCTTCCGCACCCGAGAGTTCGAGCAGATGGAGATGGAGTTCTTCGTGCCTCCCGAGGAGGGCGAGCGTTGGTTCGAGTACTGGTGCCAGGAGCGGTTCCGCTGGTACCTCGATCTGGGCATCCCCGAAGACCAGCTGCGTCTGCGCGCCCACGATCCCGAGGAGCTGTCGCACTACTCCGCGGGCACCGCGGACGTGGAGTTCGCGTACCCGTGGGGATGGGGGGAGCTGGAGGGGATCGCCAACCGCACCGACTTCGACCTGACCCAGCACGCCGAGCACTCGGGCGAGGATCTGAGCTACTTCGACCAGGAAGCCGACCGGCGCTACGTGCCGCACGTCGTCGAGCCGGCGGCGGGTGCCGACCGGGCGACGTTGGCCTTCCTCCTCGCCGCGTACGCCGAGGAGGAGGTGCGGGGGGAGCAGCGCGCCGTGCTGCGTCTCGACCCACGCCTCGCGCCGACCAAGGTGGCGGTGCTGCCGCTGTCGAAGAACGAGAGGCTGCGCCCGACCGCCGGAGAGGTCGCCGACCTGGTCCGGCCCCACTTCCAGATGGACCTCGACGAGGCGGGCTCGATCGGGCGGCGCTACCGGCGCCAGGACGAGGTCGGGACGCCGCTGTGCGTCACGATCGACTTCGACACCCTTGACGACCGGGCCGTGACCGTTCGTGACCGCGACTCCATGGACCAGGATCGGGTCGCGATCGACCGCCTCCTCGCCTACCTCCGGGAGCGGCTCGCCTCCTGAGGCGCTCCGCTCGAGA
>CAYRHS010000169.1:0-6480 GCA_964424125.1 uncultured Burkholderiales bacterium | reverse complement strand
CTGCCCCGATTCCGCCTCACGCCCTCGAGGGACGCGTCGCCTCGGTGAGGAACACCCAGCCGAGCGCGAGCACCAACGCACCGGCACCGTGGAAGACGGCGTCGGGGACCACGTCGGAGCCGCTACCCGTCCAGTCGTAGAGGCCGAGGCCGTGCATGTCGACGACGCTCCACGCCGTGAACGCGCCGCCGGCTCCCGTGAGTGCGCCTCCGAGCCACAGCACGCGGGGTGGGGGCCCGTCGGCGCGCCACGCGATCGCGACGAGCACGACGCCCAGGGCCAACGCGACCCAGGGCCCGACGTCGAGGATCGCGTCACGCGCACCGGCTCGCGAGAGCTCGGGGCGTCCGTCGACCCGGCCCGAGTCGAGGAGCCACTCGACCACGATCCGGTAGGCGAGGCTGCCGATCCCCGCGCCGAGGAGCACCCATCCGCCCGCCGACCATCGCGAGTGATCCTCGGAGCGGGCGTCGGCGCCGGTCATTCCACCAGCTTCGCCTTCACGACCTTGCCCATGGCGTTGCGGGGAAGCTCGTCGAGCACTTCGATGCGTCGGGGCACCTTGTAGTCGGCGAGCCGGTGCGCGGCCCACGCCCCCAGCTCGGCGACGTCCAGCTCGGCGCCGGCACGCGCCGTGACGAAGGCGACGACGTCCTCGCCGAGCACCTCGTGGGGGACGCCGACCACGGCCGCGTCGGCGACGTCGGCGTGCGCGTGCAGGACGTCCTCGATCTCCACCGGCGAGATGTTGTAGCCGCCCCGGATGACGATCTCCTTCTTGCGGCCGGTGATCGTGAGGTCGCCGTCCTCGTCGAGCACGCCGACGTCGCCCGTCCGCAACCATCCGTCCTCCCAGGTGGCCGCGGTGGCGACGGGATCGTTCCAGTACCGACGCGGCGGGGCCGACGAGCGCACCCAGATCTCACCCTCCGCGCCCTGAGGCAGCCGGGCGCCGTCGTCGGCGCGGATCTCGACCTCGGTGCCCGCCGCGGGGCGTCCCACCGACCCCGGCTTGTCCCGCGAGCGGCGCGGTGACAGCTGGGTTCCTCCCGCGGTGCCCGCCTCGGTCGACCCGTAGAGGTTGACGACGCGGGCGTCGGGCCACGTCGTCTCGACACGGGTCACGAAGTCCGGTGGCAGTGGTGCGGTGCCGACGAGGATCCAACGCACCCGGCTCAGGTCGTGGTCGCCGAGCTCTTCACAGTCGAGCAGCAGGCGCAGCATCGCGGGCACGACCTGGAGCGCGTCCACCTCCCGGTCGGCCGCGAGGCGGAGGAACCCGGCCGGGTCGAAGCGGGGCTGGGTGATCACCGCCGTGCCCGTGCGGATCGGGTTCAGCATGATTCCGTGGAGCCCCCCATACCCCGTGAACGGGACGGCGTGGAGGATGCGAGCGATCGGCGAGGTCCCGGTGCCGTCCCCGAGACTCTGCACGAGCTCGGCGTGCGACGCGACCACGCCCTTGGGCCGGCCCGTCGTACCCGACGTGGGCAGGATGTCGGCATCGGCGTCGGGGCCCGGAAGCGCGTCCTGATCGGGCAGTGCCGAGGTGTCACGCGGCACGTCGCCGACCGGCCACACCGCCGCGAGCTCGCAGCTGGACAGCAGCTCTGGCACGTCGGTGACGGCCCAGCGGGCCTCGACGTGACGGGCGAACCGCGCGGCCTCCTCGGTACCGATGCGAGTGCCGAGCGGGACGCAGATGCCACCCGCCCGGTGCACCCCGACGTAAGCGGTCGCGAGCCCGACCGCGTGGGTGTTGGTCACGGGCAGCAGGACGCGGTCCCCCGGGCGCACGCCTCCGGCCGCGAGCCCGCCCCCGATCTCGTCGCCTTCCCGGTCCCACTGCGCGAACGTGAGCGTGCGCCTCGTGTCGTCGTGCGCGAGGCGGTCCGGCTCCAGTCGCGCGCGGGCGCGCAGGACGTCGGGCATGCGCCGCAGCGTCGGCTCGGTCATCGCGTCCCCCCGAGGTGGGCCGCGACCTGCTCGGCGGCTCGGAGGCCGGAGTGATGGGCGGCCCCGGTCGCGGGCATCGCGAGGTAGTCGCCCGCGAACGCAACCCCGGGTTCCGGCGGAAGCGCGAAGAACCCGGCGAGCGCGCGCAGGTACCCCGGGTAGAAGATCGGCAGCGCCGCCTCCCAGCGATTGAAGCAGCGATCCTCGACCAGCGCCGGGACGTCGGGCGCCACCTCCGACACCCGGGCCATGATCGCGGCCTCGAGCTCGTCGTCGGTGCAACCGACGAGCTGCTTCGTGAGCGCTGACTTCAGCCCCGCACGTAACACCCGTCGCTCGGGGTCGGTCGGCAGCGGTGTGATGCCGAGCGACGACAGCGTCCCGTGTTCCTTGCGCGGCCAGAAGCCGCGGTCCCCCAGGCTCGGCTCGGCGTCGTCACGGAGCCGGAAGAAGCAGTTGTCGCCGGGTTGGTAGCGCACGGACGCGAAGAACCGCTCCCGGGCGGGACCGAGCCCGTCGACCACGTCGCGTACGACGTGGCCGGGCAGCGCGACGACCACCGCGTCGGGGCGCAGCGACACGGGCCGTCCCGTCACCGGATCGTCGAAGGTGACCAAGCGCTCGGTCACATCGACGCGGGTGACCCGGCTGTCGGTCTGCACGTCCAACGTGGACGCGAGCGCACGCGTGACCGCCCCCACACCGGTGGAGAGCGTGAAGCCGGTCGCGCTGCGGTAGGCGGTCATGGTGTGGAGGAGGAAGCCGCGGCTGATCTCGTCGGGAGGCCATCCGCACACCACCTCCCAGAGCGGCTCCATCGCGTACTCGAGGAACTCCGGCGCGAGGCGGCCCAGCCACTCCTCCACCGACTGGTCGTCGACCGGCGCCGCGCGCCAGGACTCGAACGTGTTTCCCCGATTGCGCATCGTCTGGCGGATCATCGCGGGCAGGAGCAGCGCGAGCCGCGCCCGACCCGACGGAGAGATCGCTCCGTATGTCAACAGCTCGTGCGGACGGGCGATGTCGAGCTCGTAGGTGCGCCCGCCCTTCTGGATCGGGAACGCCGTTCCCGTCTCGGAGAGGTAGCCGATCTTCTGGTCCCCGAGCCCGGACGCCTCGATGATCTCCTCGAACGCGGTGTCGGCGCTCGTGAGTTGTTCGGCGCCGCGGTCGATCCAGGCGCCGTCCCACACCTGGCGCGAGCGCATCCGGCCGCCCGCCTCGCCCTCGCGTTCGAGCACGAGGACGTCGAGACCCCGGGAGACGAGCTCCCGGGCCGCTCCGAGGCCTGCGATGCCGCTCCCGACGACGACGACGTCGGGCACGGCTCAGTGGTCGCCGAACCGGAAGAGGCGCTCCGCGTTCTGGTGCGTCATCTGATCGGCCTCGTCGCGGGGCACGCCCTCGAGCAGCTCGGCCACCCGCTTCTGGCTGTGGGGCCAGCTGCTGTCGGAGTGCGGGTAGTCGCACTCCCACATGATCTTGTCGATGCCGATGTGGTGGCGGTTCTCGATCCCGACGATGTCGTCGATGAACGCCACCCAGACGTTGCGCGCGAACACCTCCGACGGCCGCAGGTCGCTCAGCTCGCCCCAGTGGCGGTGGCGCTCCCACGTGTAATCGGCCCGCTCGAGCGCGTAGGGAACCCAGCCGATCCCGCCCTCGGAGAGGACGAACTTGACGTCGGGGAACTCCTGGGGCACCCGGCTCATGATGATGTCGATGCAGGTGAAGTGGGCGAGCGTCCCCGCCAGCGCGATGCCGACCGGCATCGGTGCGTCGTCGCTCGTGCGGGGCAGATGGCCGCCGGTGCCGATGTGCATGCATGCCACCATGTCCGTGTCCGTCAACGCGCGCCAGACAGGGTCCCAGTGCTCCGAGTGCAGCGACGGCAGCCCGAGACGCGACGTGTTCTCGCAGAACGACAGCGCCCGGGCGCCCTTCTCCGCCCCCCGCCGGATCTCGGCCGCCATCAGCTCCGGGTCCCAGAGCTGGCCGATGATCATCGGGATGAAGCGATCGGGCGCGGCCGCGCACCACTCGTCGATGACGAAGTCGTTCCAGGCCTTGACGCAGAGATCGGAGAGCTCCTTGTCCTTGCCGTCCAGGAACTTGACTCCCGCGAAGCGGGGGAAGCTCGGGAAGCCGAGGCTGGCGCGCACCCCGTCGCGGTCCATGTCCTCGACGCGCGCCGCAGGGTCGTAGCAGCCCGGGATCATGTCGGTGAAGCGGACGGGATCGGTGCTGTAGTCCTCGCGCTCGCGCCCGGCGACGGCGTTCAGCCCCATCGTCTCGGACCGCTCGCTTTCGTAGACCCAGTACTCCCGATCGCCCTCCTCCACGACGTGGGGACCTGCCTCCCGGAAGCGCGCGGGCAGGCGGTCGGTCCACACCGAGGCGTGCTCGATGATGTGGTCGTCGACACTGATGAGGTCGTACGGCATGGTGGCCCTCCCGTCGCGGGTCTCCGGAGCCGGCTCGGTCGAATCCGTTTAACAAGTCATATGATAGGCAGCCGAGCTCTTGCGACGGGGAGTCCCGTGATCGAGGAGACCGACGACCTGGCCCGGCTGCGCGCCGAGGTTCGCGCCTGGCTCGACGAGCACCTCCCGCGCGACTGGGCGGAGCGGCTCGCGGACGCCACACCCGAGGACTTCGTCGCCTTTCACGACGATTGGGTCCGCGAGCTCCGTGCCGGCGGGTGGCTGGCGCTGCACTGGCCGAAGGAGCACGGCGGTCCGGGGTTCTCGATCCCCGAGCAGGTGGTGGTCAACCAGGAAATGGCCCGCGCCGACGCCCCCGAGCTGCGGGTCCACATGGTGTCCCTCAACCACGCCGCGGCCACACTCATGCACTTCGGGTCGAAGGCTCAGCAGCTGCACCTCGAACGGATCCTCGACGGCGAGATCTGGTGCCAGGGGTTCTCGGAGCCCAACGCCGGCTCCGATCTCGCCTCCCTCCAGACCCGGGCCGAGCGCCGCGGCGACGTCTACGTCGTGAACGGCCAGAAGGTGTGGTCGAGCATGGCGCAGTTCGCCGACTGGGCGCTCCTGCTCGCCCGCACCGACCCCGAGGCGCCCAAGCGCGGGGGCATCTCCTATTTCATGCTCGACCTCCACAGCCCCGGCGTGGAGCTGCGGCCGATCCGCCAGATCACGGGTGACGCGGAGTTCTGCGAGATGTTCCTCACCGACGTCGAGATCCCCGTCGAGCACCGCTTCGGTGAGGAGAACGACGGCTGGCGGATGGCGCAGCTGACCCTGGCCGCCGAGCGCGGGCCCGCGGTCGTCGACCTCCAGTTGCGCTTGCGCGCCGCGCTCGACGACCTCGCCGACCACGCGGCACGGGCACCGGGGCTCGGTAACGGCCCGGCCATCGACGACGCCGACGTCCGCCAGGAGCTCGGCGAGCTCGCGGCCCGTACCGAGGTGCTGGGCCGGCTCTGCTCCGACATGGTCGACGACATGGTCCGTACGGGGACGCCCGGGCCGGCGTCGTCCACGATCAAGGTCGTCTACAGCGAGCTGCTCCACCACCTCACGGGGCTCGGCGAGCGGCTCGGGGGACTCCCGGGGCAGATCGACCGCGGCCGTCCCTTCGCGGCCGCCTGGACCTCCGGTGACTGGCTGATGGACTACATCGGCTCCTGGACGTGGACCATCGCCGGCGGCACCAACGAGATCCAGCGCAACCTGATCGGCGAGCGTGTGCTCGGGCTCCCCCGCGAGCCCGCGATGTCGTGAACGCGGACCGAAGCGCGCGGACACCGACAGCCGGCGAGCGGCGGGAGCTGCTCGACGAGCTGCGTTCGACGGTTCGGGCACTGCTGGAGCGCGAGTCGAGCTCGGCGCGCGTCCGCGAGCTCCTCGACGACGAGCTCGGCCACGACCCGGCGCTCTGGAAGCAGATGGCGGAGCTCGGCTGGCTGGGCCTGGCCGTGCCCGAGGACTGGGGCGGGTCGGGCGCCGGGGAGCTCGAGGCGATGCTCGTCGCCGAAGAGCTGGGCCGGCACCTGACGCCGAGCCCGTTCCTCGGGTCGGCGGTGCTCGCGACCCGCGCGCTGCTCCTTGCCCGGGACGACCGGGCTCGTGACCGCTGGCTCGAGCGTCTGGTGGACGGCAGCGCGCGCGGTGCCGCGGCACTGACCGGCGCCGACGGCCGCGTCGGGCGCGCCGTGCTCGGCGTGCACGCGACCGCCAAGGCGAACACGCACCGGCTCAACGGCGAGGCCGGCTTCGCCCCTGACGCGGTGGGCGCCGACCTCCTCGTCGTCGCCGCGGACAGCAGCGATGGCGTGGTCGTCGCCGCGATCGAATCCGGCGACCCGGGGGTCGCCGTCGAAGCAGTCGAGACCGTCGATCGCACGCGCCGTCTCGCGACGGTGCGCCTCGACGGCGTCCAGGTACCACCCGAGAACGTCATCGCCGAAGGGATACGCGGTGTCGAGGTCCTCCGGGACCTGGTGACCCGCGGCGCGGTCGCGGTCGCGGCCGACTCCGCGGGCGGCGCGCGGCGCGCGCTCGA
>CAYRHS010000168.1:0-6590 GCA_964424125.1 uncultured Burkholderiales bacterium | reverse complement strand
GTCCACGCCGAGCCAGACGAGATGGTCGAGGTGGCGACGGACGCCCTCCAGGTCGCCGACGCCGTCCCCGGTGGTGTCGCAGAAGCTCCTCGGGTAGATCTGGTAGACGACGGCGTCCTGCCACCACGGCGTGCTCCCGCTCGGATCGCCGGCCTCGTCCACTCGTCGGCCCCTGTCGTCGGCTGCGGATTCCGCGGGAGAATACGGCGTGGGCGCGACACAACCGAAGGACCACTGGGACACCGTCCATCGGGAGCGGCGCGCTGACGAGGTCAGCTGGTACCAGCGCCACCCGACGCGATCCCTGGAGCTCGTCGACGCCACTGGGATCGGGCACGACGCGGCGATCGTCGACGTGGGCGGCGGAGCCTCCACCCTCGTCGATCACCTCCTCGACGCCGGATACAGCGACGTCACGGTGCTCGACCTCTCTGCCATCGGCCTCGAGCAGGCACGGCGCCGATTGGGCGCGCGTGCCCGACTCGTCGACTGGGTGAGCGCGGACGTCCGCTCCTGGCGTCCGGATCGTGCCTACGACCTCTGGCACGACCGGGCCGTGCTGCACTTCCTCGTCGACCCCGGGGACCGGAAGCGCTACGTGGAGACCCTGCGCGCCGCGCTGGCGCCGGGAGGTCACGCGATCGTGGCGACCTTCGGTCCCGACGGACCCGAGCAGTGCAGTGGCCTCCCGGTGGTCCGCTACGACACCGAGGACCTCACCGTGCTCCTCGGAGCCGGGTTCCGCCTCGTGGAGCACCGGCTCGACGACCACCGCACGCCCGGGGGCGTCGCCCAGCAGTTCCTCTACGCGCGCTTCCGCCGGGATCGCTGATCGCGAGCTACCGGGCTCCCACGGCAGTAACAGCATCGCCGAACGCGCGGACGGTGCGATCCACGTCGTCGTCGCTCGTGGACCAGTTCGAGACCGAGATCCGGATGGCGTCGCGGCCGTCCCAGGTCGTCCCGCTCATCCACGCGCGACCGCTCTCCTGCACGTGCCGCAACACCGCCGCGGTCGTGGCGTCGTCCGCGAAACGGAGCAGCACCTGGTTGAGCACGACCTCGTTCATGATCTCGGCACCACGAAGGCGCTCGAGCTCGGCGGCGAAGCAGCGAGCCTGCGCACAGGACTGCTCGACGAGGGCAGCTACACCGGAGCGACCGAGCGAACGCAACGCCGCGTAGACCGTGAAGCCCCGCGCCCGGCGGGAGAACTCCGGCGTCCAGTCGAGGGGATCGCGCGCCGCGCCGGGCTCCGCCTGCATCAGGTAGTCGGCGTGGGCGGACATCGCGGCGCGGTGGGCTTCGGGGTGCGCACATAGCGCCAAGCCGCTGTCGTAGGGGACGTTGAGCCACTTGTGCGCGTCCGTCGCCCACGAATCGGCGCGCTCGGCTCCGTCGACGAGATGCCGCAATTGCGGGCTGGCCGCGGCCCACAGCCCGAATGCGCCGTCGACGTGCAGCCACGCTCCGGCGGCCTGCGCAACGTCGGCGACGGGATGGAACGAATCGAACGCGCCGGTGTTCACCTCGCCGGCCTGCGCAACGACGATCGTCGGGCTGGCAGGCCGTTCGAGCTCCGCGCCGAGCTCGTCGACGTCGAGGCGCCCCTGGTCGTCCGCGCCGACGGTGTGCAGCGCGACGCGGCCGATCCCGAGCAGCCGGAGCGCGCGATCGACGGTCACGTGACGGCGAGCGCCCGTCACGACCCGAATGGGCGGGGCGCCGGTCAGACCCTGCTCGTCGACGTCCCACCCGGCCCGCAGGAGCATCTCGCGGCGCGCGGCAGCCAGGCAGGTCACGTGGGCCATCTGGCAGCCGGTCACGAACCCGACGGACGTCCGGTCGGGGAGCCCGAGGAGGTCGCGGATCCACCCCTCCGCGGTCTCCTCGACGACCGACGCGGCGGGCGCGACCGCGTACAGACCCGCGTTCTGGTCCCACGTCGCGGTGAGCCAGTCCGCAGCCAGCGCCGCGGGGAGCGCGCCGCCGATCACGAAGCCGAAGAACCGGCCGCTCCCGGTGGCCATGAGACCCGGCTCGGCCGCGGCCGCCAGCGCGTCGACGACGTCGGCAGGGTCGGCCGGGTGCTCGGGGAGCGGCCCGCCGAGCGCAGCGCGCAGCTCGTCCGTGGATGCCGATGGGGGGACCGGGCGCGTCCCGAGGCTGTCGAGATAGGCCCGGGCGAGACGAGCGGTCCGCTCCAGCAGCTCACGCTCCTCGCCCATCGCGCCGACGCTAGTGCGCTCGTCCCGATGGGATACCCGGCGTGGTGGGTGGCGCCGTCGGTCCCCGCCGATAGGGTCCGCGACGACGCGAAGAGGAGGCCACCGTGTCGCGTTGGACTCGCGCGCTCGTCACCGGCGCATCGAGCGGTATCGGGGAGGCGCTCGCGCGGCGCTTGGCCTCCGAGGGTGTGAACCTCGTGCTCGTCGCGCGACGGCGGGAGCGTCTCGTGCAACTCGCCGACGAGCTCGGTGGTCCGACGACCGTCGAGGCGCTTCCCGTCGACCTCGGGGATTCGGTCCAACGGGCGGAGGTGGAGGCCCGCGTCGCCGACCCCGCCTCACCCGTCGACCTCCTGGTGAACAACGCCGCGACCGGGGGGACGCTCGGCCCGTTCCGCGAGCAGTCGCTCGACGCCGAGCAGCAGATGCTGGAGGTCAACGTCGTCGCCGTAGTGCGGCTGTCGCACGCGGCTGCGCGGGCAATGGCCCCGCGTGGGCACGGCTCGATCCTCAACGTCTCGTCGATCGCCTCCCGGATCCCGACGCCCGGCGCGGCCGTGTACGCGGCCAGCAAGTCGTTCGTCACCACCTTCACGGAGGCGTTGCACCTCGAGTTGCGGGACGAGGGGTTGACCGCAACGGTCGTCAGTCCCGGGATCACCGCCACGGAGATGCCGGGAAGCCAGGGGTACGACCTCGGCGATTATCCGGGATTCGCGATCCAGAGCGCGGACGGGGTGGCGGCGTTCGCTCTCGACGCCGTCGCCGCGGGCAAGGCGGCGGTGGTTCCCGGGGCCGTCAACAAGACGATGGCCGCGGCGCTGAAGGGCCTCCCGTCATCGCTGGTCCGTCGCGCGGCGCACGTTGCCGGCAAGCGGAACCGCTGATGACGGGGGACGGCTAGATGAGGACGGGGAAGGTGGCGATGATCCCCGCGCCGGAGAGCAGGACGACGACGCCGAAGCCCAGTGTGAGGTACTTCGCCCGCAACGACTCGAACTTGGTGCTGATGCCCGCGAAGAAGAGCACCGAGGCGAACAACACGGTGGTGAGCGTGTAGTTGTCGCCACGCTGGTTGGCTTGCCGCGCCGCGGTCGAGGCGTCGTCGGCCTGGGCGCTGAGACTCTCCGCGTCGACGAGGTCCTGGACCACGTACAGGTCTTCGTACTCGTCCGCGAAGGGGCTGTTCGGGTCCTCGTCCTCGTCCAAGGCGAGCGGGTCGCTCGCGATCCAGGCGTCGAAGGCGGGCTTGAACTCGTCCCGGAACCGCAGCTCGTAGAAATCGGCGAGCTTGGTTTGCTCACTGGCGACCGCGTTCAGCCAGTTGGTGAACAGCGAGACGTCCACCTGGACGAGCTGACCGCCGGCTGTCGAGGCCTGAGTGGCCTCCGTGCGCCGTGCGTTCGCCTCGCTGAACTTGATCGACATCTCGCCGCCCCACTTGCTGGCCTCGAACGCCGACCAGGCGGTGAGCACCGTCGCGATCGCGAGCACGACGGCGGAGAGCAGCTCGACCCGTCGCTCGACACGGATCCGTCTCGCCTCGTCGCTCGGGTTGCTCGGAACAGCGGGTTCGGCCATCAGAACAGCGGGTCGCCCATCCTCTGCATCGCCCGGTGCAGGCCGTGATGCCTCGCGACCCGCCGGTAGAGACGCTCGCTCAGCGCGTCGTCGCGATCGTCCCACGCGGCGTCCATCCCGGCGAGGAATCGCTCGCGGATCCGCTCGATCGCCGCCAGCTCCGCAGCCGTCGGCTCGGGGTCGGGAAGGTCTTGGGGCATTCCGCCCAGCTCGTCGGGGTCGAACCAGATGAACGGGTCCTCGACGCAGACGTCGAGCTCCACGGCGTACGTGGTCGCGCGGTCACCCTCCTCCCCCTCGCGCACCTCGTCGGGGTCGGCTTCGACGTGCACGAGGGCCATCGGTTTCGCGCAGAACGCGCAGGCTGCCCCGCGCCGCGACTCCACCCGCGCGCGCTGCCAGAGCTGGTCGATCTCGTCCTCCTGGAGCCGCTCGTAAGCCTCGGTGACGGTGAAACCGAGGCCGTGACCGTGACGGCACGACCACGGGTTCAGCTCGCCCTGCGCACCGAGCACGAGCTCGTCGTCGCAGCGGGGGCAGCGAGGCGGCGGGAGTGCGACATCGAGGGCTCCCTCTCGGGACGTTGCCTGGCCTCGGCCCGGGATCGGCCGTAGGGGGGAGCCTAGCCAGCGTCGCGAGGCGGCCGAGCCGGTGACCTTGGTCACATGTTTCTCAGTCCGTTTTGCCAGGAAACGGGAAGAAAGCGGCGGCGCGACGGGCATCTCTGGGGCCGTGGAACCTCGGACCTATTTCCAGTATCTGGAAGCTAACTTTCTCTCGCAGCCGCTTGCTGATGTTAGCGTCTCCTCTGGAGCCGCCCGTTAGGGTTGCTTCTTCCTTTTCACCCCGATTGTGTAGTCGGGGGAGGAGACAAGGAGGCGCAGATGCGCAAGGCAACACTCATCATCGCCGCCATCGCCCTGGTGCTCGGCACCGCGGGCGCGGGCTTGGCGTTGGCCGACGACAACGACGCCGCCGACGGCGTTCCCCATACCGAGCGGCCGGGGGCCGCACTCGACACGGCTGCTCACGATGGCTTGCTCACCAAGCAGATCGAGGGCGCGGGCGCGGCCAGCTGGGCCGTCAACGTCCAGGCTGTACAGACCATCGGCCTCCTGAAGGCGGTGAAGTACGCCGAGGACCTCCAGGCCGAGGCGGCCCTCCAGGCCGAGGCGGCGGCGCGCGCCGCTGAGCAGGCGGCCCGCACCTCGCGTGCATCCAGCTCCAGCTCCACCAGGAGCGGATCCAGCTCGTCCGGCGGAGGAGGCGGGGGCGGTCGCCTCGCCTGCATCCGGAACCACGAGTCCGGTGGCAGCTACTCCACCAACACGGGGAACGGGTACTACGGCGCCTACCAGTTCTCCCAGTCGACCTGGGAGGCGGTGGGTGGGACCGGGAACCCGGCCAACGCCTCGCCCGCGGAGCAGGATGCTCGCGCCCAGCAGCTCCTGGGCTCGGGCGGGATCGGGCACTGGCCCAACGCCAACTGCTGAGCGCTGCGCGGCACATCCCCCCGCGATCGACCCCCCCGCCGACTCGGCGGGGGGTCGTCGCGTCCCGCTCCGACGCGCGGGGACGCGCGCCGCGGATCGGCGCTAGGCTCGACACGAACGCGTGTTCGCCTGCTCGGAAGTCACGTGCCTCCTGCCGTCGCAACGACGCCTGTCGATCTCGAGTCCCTCGGCATCGGGCACCCGGTGGTGCGCGCCTGGTTCGAGCGCCGGTTCCCCGAGGGCCCGACGCCGGCGCAGGCGCGTGGGTGGCCTGCCATCGCCACGGGAACGGACACGCTCATCGCCGCACCGACCGGGAGCGGCAAGACGCTGGCCGCGTTCCTGGTCTGCATCGATCGGCTGTACCGGGCGCACGAGGCCGGTGAGCCCGTCGGCGCAGGGACGCGCATCGTCTACGTCTCACCCCTGAAAGCGCTCGCGGTCGACATCCACCAGAACCTCGACGAGCCACTGGCCGAGATCGCCGCGTTGGCTCGCGAGCTGGGATTCGAGCCCACCCCGATCACGGTGGCGGTGCGCACCGGCGACACGACCTCGTCGGAGCGCGCCGCGATGGTGAAGCGGCCGCCCACGATCCTCGTCACGACGCCGGAGTCGCTCTATCTCCTCGTCACCGCGGAACGAAGTCGGGCGACGCTGCGATCGGTCGAGACCGTCGTGATCGACGAGATCCACGCCGCGGCGCGCGACAAGCGGGGCTCGCACCTCGCGGTCACGCTGGAGCGGCTGGAGCACCTGAACTCCACGCGCCCGGCTCGCGTCGGCCTCTCCGCGACGCAGCGCCCCATCGACACGGTCGCGCGGCTGCTCGTCGGGGCCGGCCCGGAACGCTCGCACCGGGACGGCTCGCCCCGGTGCACCATCGTCGACGAGGGGCACCGGCGCGAGCTCGACCTCGCGATCGAGCTGCCGGAGGGTGAGCTGGAGGCAGTGGCTGCGGCCGAGCAGCTGGGCGAGATCCTCGATCGCATCGCGGCGCACGTCGAAGGACACCGTACGACGCTCGTGTTCGTGAACACGCGTCGCATGGCCGAGCGCATTGCCCACCTCCTCGCAGAACGCCTCGGTGACGAACAGGTCGCGGCACATCATGGGAGCCTGTCGAAGGACCGCCGGGCACGCGTGGAGGCGCGTCTGCGCGCCGGTGATCTTCGAGCACTCGTCGCGACTGCGTCGCTCGAGCTCGGCATCGACATCGGCCCGGTGGAGCTCGTTTGTCAGATCGGCTCGCCCCGCAGCCTCGCGGCGTTCCTCCAGCGGGTCGGAC
>CAYRHS010000167.1:0-6603 GCA_964424125.1 uncultured Burkholderiales bacterium | reverse complement strand
CCCCGGACGATCCACCCGTGGTTCGCTCGGGATCCCAGGGATTCCGGGCGGGCGGGTAGGCGGGAGGCTCGGTCACGGTCGCCATCCCGAACTCGGGCGTGTTGGTCTTACCGAGGATCACGAATCCTGCGGCCCGGATCCGGCGGACGACCTCGGCGTCGCGATCGGGGACACGGTCGGCGAACGTCGCTGTCCCCTTGGTGGTCCGGATCCCGGCGGTGTCGACGAGATCCTTGATCGACGTGGGCACCCCGCAGAACGGTCGTGCGTCGTCGGGCGCGTCGGCGAGCAGCTTGTCGGCGGCCCGCGCGTCGTCGAGCGCCCGCTCACCGACGACCGTGAGGTAGTGACCCAACGTCGGGTTCAGCCGCTCGATCCGATCGAGGTACAGCTCGGTCAGGTCGGCCGACGACACCTCGCGTCGTCGCAGCATCGCCGCCTGCTCGACGGCAGGTGTGTACGCGAGGTCGAGGTCGCTCATGGCGCGTCTCGCTCCGTCACTCCTCCGGTGCCGGCGTCGAACTGCTCCCGAACTCGACCGCGTCGCCCGTCCACTCGCAGTCGACGTCGTCGATCGAGTTGTAGAGGGTGTCGAACAACGGTGACGTGTTCGCCTCGGCGTCGTACTCGAGCGGGACCGCGCAGACACTGAAGATGCGCGGGAGCGAGCCGGCGGGCTCGAGGAACTGGAGCGGCGGATAGGTGCCGATGTCGAGCCCGTCGAGCTCGTTCAGGGCCGCCCACACGGCCGGGGCGGTGAGCTCGGGCAGGTCCTCGGCGACCTTGGCGAGCACGACCACGCCCGCGTAGGCCGTGATCCGGTTGAGGGCGGCCTCTTCGGGGTCGAAGCCCGCGTCGGCGATCGCTTCGTCGGCTTGTTGGCAAGCCGGGGTGTCGAACGAACACGTGGTCGACGAGCTCGTGATGATCCCCTCGAGGTCGCCGCCGAGCGCATCCCGCAGACCCTGGATGTCAGTCGACAGCGTTCCGAGCCGCACGTTGGGGTCGGCTTGACGCGCGGCGATGATGAAGTTCGTCGCGTCGAGGCCCGACAGCAGCACCTCGATCGCATCGGCACCGTTCCCGAGCGCCGCTTCGACGAACGGTGCCATGTCCGCCGATGACTCCGGGACGGGCACGTCGTTGACGATGGGCACACCCTCGTTCGCGGTGCCGGGCTCGATCAGACCCTTGATGGCGGCACCGGCCGCGAGGTCGGGACGCACCAAGCCGATGGCCGTGGCGCCCTGCTCTACGAGACCCTGGGCGATGTTCGGCGCCGAGGAGACGATGCCCCCCCCGAGCGGGAAGGCGGCCGGGGAGGTGAAGCCAGGCACTCCCGCTGACACGTGCGCGATCGAGGGAATCTGCTCCTGCTCCATGAGGGGCATGAACTCGCTCGCGTGGACCGACAGGACGCCCGTGAGCGCGACCACGCCTTCGTCCACCATCTGCCGGCCGCACTCGGCCGCCTGGTTGGGATCGTCGGCGGTGTCGCAGGCGACGATCTCGACGGGCCGGCCGTCGATCCCGCCGTTCTGGTTCACGAGCAGGGCACCGGCCATCGCGCCGTCGGGGATCTCGGGGTTGGCGAGCACGGTGTTGCTCCCCTCGTAGATCGTGCCGACCTTGACGGGCTCGCCCGTGAGGCCGGCGGTGAAGTCGATCTCCGCGGACTGTCCGCCTCCGTCGTCGCCCCCACCGGCGTCGCCGCTGTCGTTGCCGCAGGCCGTGCCGAACAACGCCAGCACACCGAACAGCACCAGCACCTGCGTCCACCGAGACCGACCGGATGAACGACCCATGATCCCCCCAGACGTAACGCGCCCGTCCCCCGAACGGGGATCGGGACCTTAATGCTCGTTCAGGTGACGGTCAACGGGCACACGTCCTCCCGCCACCACCTACTCTTCGGGGGCGGGCGCAGAGCCGCTGCCCAGCTCGACGGCGTCGCCCGTCCATTCGCAGGGCTCGTCGGTGTTCGGGTCGACGAGCGTGTCGGAGAGGGGTTCGGTGTTCGCCTCCTCGTCGTACTTCAGCGCCACCGCGCAGAGGTTGAAGATGCGTGGGAGCGCACCGGCCGGCTCGAGGAACTGGAGCGGCGGGTAGAGGCCGATGTCGAGCCCGTCGAGCTGGTTCAGCGCCCCCCACACGGCCGGGGCGGTCACCTCCGGAAGGTCCTGGGCGACCTTGGCGAGCACGATCACCCCCGCATACGCGGTGATGCGGTCGAGAGCAGCCATCTCGGGGTCGAAGCCGGCGTCCTCCAGGGCCTGGTCGTACTGCTGACAGGCCGGGGTGTCGAAGGGGCACGTCGACGACTCCGTGGTCAAGATCCCGGCGATGTCGGCCCCCAGCGCGTCCTGGAGCCCCTGGATGTCGCTCGACAGTGTCCCGAGCAGGATGTCGGGGTCCGACTGGCGGGCCGCGATGATGAAGTTCGTCGCGTCCAGACCCGAGAGCAGCACCTCGATGGCGTCCGCGCCCCCCTCGAGCGCCGCCTCGACGAACGGCGCCGTGTCCGCCGATGACTCCGGGACGGGGACGTCACTCGTGATGGGCACACCCTCGTTCGCGGTGCCGGGCTCGACGAGCCCCTTCACCGCCGCCCCCGCGGCGAGGTCCGGACGGACCAGGCCGATCCCGGTCGCGCCCTGCTCGGCCAGGCCCTGGGCGATGCTCGGTGCCGACGCCACGATGCCCCCCGAGAGCGGGAAGGCGGCCGGGGAGGTGAAGCCCGGGACCCCGGCCGGAACGTGGGCGATGGAGGGGATCTGCTCCTGCTCCATGAGGGGCATGAACTGGTCGGCGTGCACCGACAGCACGCCCGTGAGCGCGACCACGCCTTCGTCCACCATCTGCCGGCCGCACTCGGCCGCCGTGTTGGGGTCGTTGGTGGTGTCGCAGGCGACGATCTCGACCGGGCGTCCCTGAATCCCCCCGTTCTGGTTCACCAACAACGCGGCCGCCTGCGCACCCTGCACGATGTCGGGGTTGGCGATGGCGGTGTTGCTCGCCTCGACGATGTGGCCCACCTTGATCGGCTCGCCCGTGAGACCGGCCGTGAAGTCGATCTCCTCCGGCTGGCCGCCGCCCCCACCGCTGTCGTCACCGCTGTCGTTGCCGCACGCCACCGCGACGAGTGCCAACGCGCCGAGCAGCGCAACGATCCGCAGCCAGCGCGAACGAGCGAGTGTGCGGCCCATGAGTCCCCCAGAACTGATACCCCGTGGACGGGCTCCGGCACGCTAACGCTCGTTCACTCCCCCGTCAACGCGGTGGTGGCCAGCGCTTCGACTCAGCCGAGGCCGAGCTCGGCGATCCGGGCCACGACGGCCTCGGCCGCGCGCTGCTGGAGCGCGGAGATCTCGTCCGCGCCGTAGCCGACCTCGGCGAGCACCTCGGCGGTGTGCTGCCCGGCCCCCGGCGGGTCGCCCTTCGCCGTACCGGGCGTCGCCGAGAGGCCGACGAGGTTGCCGATGAGCCGGGTCGGACCGGCACCGGGGAGGTCGAATTCGACGAGGTAGCCGTTCGCTTCCATCTGCGGGTCGGCGAGCAACTCCAGGTGGTCGGCGACCACGGCGGGCACGAGCTCGGGATGATCGGCGAGGAAGGCCTGCCACTCGGCGAGCGTGCGTTGGGCCGCGGCGTCGGTGACCCGTGACCGCAGCTCCACGTCGTCGGCCGGATCGCTCTTCGGGTCCATCCCGGCGCGCATCGCCAGCGTGGCGAAGCGGGGGTCGTCGGCCAGATCGTCGAGCCCGAGGAAGTCGCAGATCGCACGCCAGTCCTCGTCCTCCTGGGCGGCGCCGAGGAACACCGCCCGGCCGTCGCTCGTCGGGTAGACGCCGTAGAGACCCCGCAGGTTGGGGTGGTGCGCCCCGGAGCGGGTCAGCGCCTCGCCGGTCATCGCCGCGTGGTCGAGCTCCCAACCCTGGAGCCAGGCGAGCGCGCCGAGGGCGGACACGTCGACTCGCTGGCCGACACCGTGGCGTTCTCGTGCCACCAGCGCGGTCATCACCCCGAGGGCGAGCTGGAGGCCTCCGGCGGTGTCGGCGACGAGCCCGCCCACGAGCATGGGAGGACCGTCCGCGTCACCCACCAGGCTGGCGAGACCGCCCCGAGCCTGACCGGCGCCGTCGATCATGTTGGCGTCGGCGTCGGGACCTTCCCGTCCGAACCCGGTGGCCGACGCGTAGACGAGGCGCGGGTTGCGCGCGAGGAGCTCCTCGTCGCCGAGGCCGAGGTCCGAGAGGGCGGCGGGACGGAAGTTCGTGAGGAAGACGTCGGCGCGATCCACGAGTCGCAATACGGCCTCACGGCCTCCCTCGCCGGTCGCGTCGAGCACCACCGAGCGCTTGCCCCGATTGCCCAGCACGAACATCGGCCCCGGCGCCTCGGGCGGCAACGGGTTGCGCACGCCCCGGTAGAAGCGGGTCAGGTCGCCGATCGGGGGCTCGACCTTCACGACGTCCGCACCCATGTCGGCGAGGTAGACGCCGGCGGTAGGTCCGAGGATGCCGGTCGAGAGCTCGATCACCCTGATGCCCTCGAGTGGTTCGGGCACGACGCACCTCCCTCCGAGACGCGGCAGGTTAACCTGCGTTCACGCGCGGAGGAGGGGCGATGTCCGCGGACGAAGCGCTCGCAGTCGGACGGCGACTGATCGAGGCCCTGCACACCGACGATGCCGAGGCGCTACGCGCCTGCTGCGCGCCGGACGTGGTGTTCTGGAACAACCTCGACGTCGAGCGAGGGATCGACGACGTGATCGCCGTGCACGAAGTGGAACGCCGTCACGTCCCCGACCTTCGCTTCGAGGACGTCCGGCTCACCGCGACCGACGCCGGCTACGTCCAGCAGGCGACGATCCGCGGGCGAACCGTTCGCGGCGACGACGTCCGGATCCCACTCTGTGCGGTGGTGACGGTGGAACACGGCCGCATCACCCGCCTCGAGGAGTACGTGAGCACGTCGCACGTGCGCCCGATGCTCGAGGCGATGTCCTCAGGGCGGTGAGCACGAGCGACGTCGCACCCGGCCTCGACCCGAATGCGCTCCCCGCTCCGTTCGCCGACTGGCGGGTGGACGTGACGCCGCACGTCGACGAGCCGCGGGTCCTCACCGTCGCCTTCGACAGTCCCGCCCTGCGGCGGCGCACCGAGCTCCTCGTCTGGGTGCCCGACCACTACCGGGCGACCGAAGCACCGTTGCCCGTGTGCTGGTTCCTGCACGGCACGGTGGCGGTCGAGCGCCCGGCCGCCTTCGATCGCGTGGCTGCTCCGCTCGAGGATCGCGGCCGCAACCTCCCCGCGCTGCTGCGCACGGGTCGACAACGGGTCGTCGTGCCCGGGACGATGGGCTTCGACGAGCTCCTCGACGAGGCCCGCTTCCTCGTGGTGGCGCCCGATGCGGGAGCACCACCCTGGTGCCAGGCGTGCAACTGGATCGACGGGCTGCGCGGGAACGGGGTCGCGGCCGAGACCCACCTCTACGAGGAGGCGATCCCGCTGGTCCAAGCGTTGTTCCGTGTCCGGGTCGACCGAGCAGGCCGGGCCGTGATCGGTCACTCGATGGGGGGTGGCGGTGCCGCCATCCAGGGCTTCCGCCACCCGGACCGCTTCGGGTTCGTCGGGTGCTCGAGCGGCGTGTTGAGCCTCGTCGACGACCACGTGTCGCGGCGCCGTCTGCGCTGGCTCTTCTACAACCGCGGACAGGGCTTCCGACCACTGCCGGCCGACGAGATCCACTACCGCAACCACAACCTCCTCGACCTCGCCCCCAACGTCGTCGGCAGCGGCCTCGAGATGGTCGTCGTGATCGGCACCGGCACGCCCAGCGGCGACGAGTACCTGCCCCCCGACACCGACTACGGGATCGGGAGCCGGGCCGACGTGACGATGGAGTCCACACAGCGCCGCGTGAACGACGAGATCGCGCACCGCCTCACCGAGCTCGGCGTCCCCTTCACCTACGTCACCCGCACCGGCTACCACTCGATCGGACGCTCGACGTTCCGGAAGTTCTTCCGCCAACGCATGGAGCGCGTCTTCGAGCTCGGCGTCGCCGACCCGGTGACGTTCACGTACAAGAGCGCGGACCGGGACCTCTCCGTGTGGGGATACGACTGCACCGTGTTGCGCCCGAACACGGAGTTCCTCCACCTGCTGCGCGCCCGAACGGACGGCCGCGACTTCACCCTCGCCGGGACGGGAACGGTTCGCGTCGTCACTCCGGCCGCCTTCGAGCCCGGCGCCGCGTTGAGGGTGACCCGCACGACCGGGACCGAGCCGGTGGCGCAGACCGCCACCGCCGCCGACCCCGACGGCCGGGTCACGCTCGAGCTCGACCTCGGACCTCCCCGCGACGAGGACGAGACCCGTCGCGCGGTCGCCACCGGGCGGTTCCCGTTCCCCCACACCCGCCTCGAGCTGGACGGCTGAGGGACCGTCAGGCGCGCTCCACGACCGCGTCGTCGAGGAGCCGGGCGGCGTCCAGCACCGCATCCCTGACCGTCTCGAGCGCCCCCGGCGTGGTGACCTCGCCCGGCACGTCCTCGGGCGTGTGGAAGCGGTCGAAGCCCCCGGTGCACGAGAGCAGCGG
>CAYRHS010000166.1:0-6620 GCA_964424125.1 uncultured Burkholderiales bacterium | reverse complement strand
CGCGGCGCTTCGGGACTACGAAGATGGCCACGACGACCTCGCCGGCGATCGGACGTCGCGACTCGGTGCCGCGCTGCACTTCGGCTGCCTCTCGCCGCTCGAGCTGGCGACGAGACTGGCCGAACGACCCGGGGGTGCCCCGTTCGTGCGGCAACTATGCTGGCGCGACTTCCACCACCAGACGACGTGGGCGTTCCCCGACATCACTACCGAGGAGCTCCGTCCCCGCGGCCGCCGGTGGCGGCACGAGGCTGCCCAGCTCGAGGCTTGGCAGGCGGGGCGCACGGGGATCCCGATCGTCGACGCGGGAATGCGCCAGCTCCGCCGCGAGGGGTGGATGCACAACCGGACGCGAATGTTGAGCGCGTCGTTTCTCACGAAGCACCTCGGCATCGACTGGCGTGCCGGTGCGCGTCACTTCATGGACTGGCTCCTCGACGGCGACGTCGCCGACAACTACGGGAACTGGCAGTGGGTCGCGGGCACTGGCTTCGACACGCGGCCGAACCGGATCTTCAATCCGATCCGGCAGGCCCGGCGTTTCGACCCCGAGGGCACGTACGTGCGTCGCCACGTGCCCGAGCTCGCCGGCGTCGACGGCGGCGCCGTCCACGAGCCCTGGAAGCTGCCGCCCGAGACACGCCGGACGCTCGCCTACCCGGATCCCATCGTCGACCACGAAGCGGCCGCGTCCGCCTTCCGCGCCGCGACCGGCTGAGGCGCCCCGGCGCTGCTCGCGCCGGGGCGCGCGGCGTCAGTCGTCGCTTCCGGTGCCGTCGTCCTCGCCGTGGGGACCGTCGTCGTCCGCCTCGTCCCCGATCACCTTGAAGTGCTCGTCCAGGTTGACCTCGACCTGACGACCGTCGTCGAGGCGCACCTCGACGCCGTAGGCCGCCCCGTCGTCGCCGACCTCGGTCTCGGTCACCGTCCCGCGGCCGACGTAGTCGAGCGCCGCGGCGCTGGCCTGCTCGAGCGCGTTCCCGGTCAGCGGGGCGTCGTCGTCGCCGTTGGTGGCGGCGATGCCGATTCCCGTCCCGGCGCCGATCACCACCACCGCCGCGGTCACGCCCGCGACCGTGAACTTGGTCCTGCGCTTCATCGCTGACTCCTCGAACGATCCTCGGAACCTGTCTGCGCTCTCATGATGACGACCCGGTGCTGAACGTGCCCTGAAGTGTCCTGAACCTGCTCGGAAGCCCGCACCGCAGCGGGGTTCGGGAAACGTTCAGCCCGTCTTCAGCGCGAAGCGGCGAGGATGGGCCTCGCCGGCAGCGATGACCGGAGGCGCAGGCCCTCCGAGGAGGGGTCCGATGCGGATCCTCGTGGTGGAAGACGAGAAGAAGGTCGCCGCAGCCGTGAAGCGCGGGCTGGAGGCGGAGGGATTCGCGGTGGACGTCGCGTTGGACGGAGTCGACGGGCTCTGGATGGCCACCGAACACGACTTCGACGCGCTCGTGCTCGACATCATGCTCCCGGGCAAGAGCGGCTATCAGGTCTGCGCCGAGCTCCGGGAGGCCGGCGATTGGACGCCGGTCCTCATGCTCACCGCCAAGGACGGTGAGTTCGACGAGGCCGAAGCGCTCGACACGGGTGCCGACGACTTCCTCACCAAGCCGTTCTCGTACGTCGTGCTCGTCGCGCGGTTACGGGCGTTGCTCCGCCGGTCGGGCAAGAGCACTCCCGCGCCGGTGGAGGCAGGAGACCTTCGTGTGGATCCCGCGCGCCATCGCTGTTGGCGGGGGGAGACCGAGGTCCCGTTGACCGCGCGGGAGTTCTCGGTGCTGGAGTACCTGATGCGGCGATCCGGCGAGGTCGTCTCCAAACCTGAGATCCTGGAGGACGTCTGGGACTACGACTTCGACGGCGACCCCAACATCGTCGAGGTCTACGTGCGGCATCTCCGTCGCAAGCTCGACGAACCGTTCGGACGGGCCGCGATCCAGACGATCAGGGGCGCGGGCTATCGGCTCGCGGCCGATGGTGGCTGAACCCGCCACCCCCGAGGGCTCGCGATGGCGAGCCGCGCTCGGCAGCATCCGCTTCCGGATCACCGCGGTCGCGACCGTCGTCGCCGCCGCGGTGCTGGTCTTCACCGGGCTCGTCGCGGTGCTCGCGCAGCGTCGGGCCCTCACGGACAACCTCGACGATCGCCTCCGGCAGCGAGCCGGTGACGTCACGGCCCTGGTCGAAGACGGCACGGTTCCCGAGCAAGTCGCGCTCGGGACGGTCGACGACACGGTCGTCCAGCTCGTCGGTCCCGACGGCCAGGTCGTGGCGGCGTCGGCCAACGCGACCGGGGCGCCACCGGTAGCGGGGCCTCCGCCAGCCGGGACCTCGGAAGAGCTCGGGACGGTCGGGAATCTGCCCGGGGTCGAAGAGGAGTCCTTCCGGCTCCTGTCCGTGCCGATCGGCACCGTCGACGGCGACTTCGTCCTCCACGTCGCGGCCGAGACCGAGAGCGTCGACGAGAGCGTCGCGGTACTCACCGTCGTCCTCGCGATCACGTTCCCGATCGTGTTGGTGGTCCTGGCCGTGCTCATCTGGCTCGTGGTGCGTCGCGCCCTGCGGCCCGTGGAGTCGATTCGCACCGAGGTCGCCCGCATCAGCGGATCGGAGCTGGATCGGCGTGTGCCCGAGTCCCCGGCGCGTGACGAGATCAGCCGGCTGGCGCACACGATGAACGAGATGCTTGATCGTCTCGAGGACGCCCACGACCGTCAGCAGCGCTTCGTCGCAGACGCCTCGCACGAGCTGCGCAGCCCGCTGACCGGCATCCGGACCGAGCTGGAGGTGGATCTCGTCCACCCGGAGACAGCCGATCTCGTCGCGACCCACCGCAGCATCCTCGAGGAGGTCGAGCGGCTCCAACGCCTGGTCGGTGATCTGCTCCTTCTCGCCCGCGGGGATGCACGCGCGAGCACGGCTCGGGCGGTCACCGTGGATCTCGGCGAGATCCTGCTGCAAGTCGCGGACTCCGTCCGATCCGCGGGAAGGTTGGAGGTCGACACGACGGCCGTGTCGAACGTGCTGGTTCTCGGCAACCCCGACGAGCTCGACCGGGCGTTGCGGAACCTCCTCGAGAACGCCCAGCGCCATGCGGTGAGGTCGATCACGCTCGGGCTCGACGAGCGGGACGGGACCGTCCAGCTCATCGTCGCCGACGATGGGCCCGGCATCCCTCCCGATCAGGCCGAGCGCGTGTTCGAGCGCTTCGCCCGCATCGACGATGCTCGTGACCGTGCGCGCGGCGGCACCGGCCTCGGGCTGGCGATCACCCGCGCCAACGTCGAGCGCCACGGCGGGACGGTCGCGGTCGACACGACGTCCCCGGAGGGAGCACGCTTCGTCGTGACGCTTCCGGCCGCGGGCTAGGAGCTGCGCAGGAGTCCGGGCCGCCGCCGCGCCCGAAAACCGGAAAATGCGACCAACGGCCCTAATGCGGAATGCTGTGAATGCCGAGAATGACGGCTGTGGGGACCGCAGTGGCCGATTCTGACGCGCCCGAGCGGGAGAAACCACGGCGCGATCACTGGTGGTCCCGCAAGCCACGCGACGAGCGGCGCCCGGTTCTCTCGTGGCGCTTGCTCTGGAACCCCTTCGAGTTCCGCCACCCGGCCATGATCGCGGTGGGCTTCGGTGTCCTCGCCGTGGTGTTCCTCGGCCTCCTGGGTAGTTGGCTCCTGCTGCTCAACCGCGACACCCGTCCGAAGTCCGTGCAAGAGGCAGTGGAGGACTTCCGCCAGGGCGGCACGAGCGACGGTGGAACGGTGGCGCTGCGGCCGAGTGCCGGCGTCTACACCTACGAGGGGTCGGGCAAGGAGCGCATCGACGTCCCGCCCGCGTCGCACTCGCAGGGCCCCGAGATCCCGGCCACTGTCACGCACGACGACAACGGCTGCTGGACGTTCAAGATCGACTACAGCGTCGATCACTGGCAGGACTATCAGTACTGCTCACGCGACGGCACGCTCACCGAGCTGGGCGGGCGGACCTTCCAGCGCTGGAACTTCGTCGCCACGTCGGTCGACAACCTGTCGACCTTCGAGTGCGATCCGGCGGCCGAAATGGTCCGAACGGGCATGGAGCCGGGTGACACCTGGGAGCAGTCGTGTGCAGGCACGAGCAACCAGGTGTCCGGCACCGTGGTGAGCGCGGGACCGGTCGAGTACGTCGGCGAGGAGACGCTCGAGGTCGGGGGAGAATCGGTGCGCGCCTATCACCTTCATCGAGAACGTGAGCTCAGCGGCGCGCAGACGGGAGAGGACGTTGTCGACTTCTGGTTCGCCGTGGACAACGGGCTGCCGCTTCGCAACGAGCGGTCGATCACGGCGCACAGCGGCTCGCCGATCGGGATCGTCACGTTCACCGAAGAAGGTGACTTCATGCTCAGCTCGCTCACGCCGAGGCAGTAACTGGCCCCGGGGCGCGCTGGAGCGTCAGGACTCCTTGCCGCCGGAGACCACGACGGTGACCTCGCCGCCACGATCGAGCTTCGTGCCGGCCTCCGGGTCGGTTCGCAGGACAGTACCGGGGTCCTCGTCGCTCGCCTCGAGCTCGGGGGGATCGGCGACGTTCAGGCCCGAGAAGAACAGGCGGTTCCGGGCGTCGTCGATCGTTTGGTTGACCACGTCGGGTACCTCCGTCCCGCCCGCACCGGCGCTGACGACGATCGTGAGCTCCTCGCCTTCCGCCATGCGCGCGCCCGGGGTGGGATCCTGCGCGAGCACGCGACCCGGCTCGGCGTCCTCGCTCGCGGTGAGGACCACCCTGGAGTCCAGGCGGAGCTCGGCGGGGATGTCCTCGACCTGACTGACCGGCGGATTGCCGGAGACGAGGTCGGGAGCCTCCACGGTCGGAGCGGTGTCGTCGCCGAGTCGAGTCAGCCCGTACAGGAGAAGACCGACTGCCGCGATCATCACGAGGAAGGTGATGTTGCGCGCGCGTCGCGAGTTCGTTCGTCGCGGCTCGTACTCGATCGGCGCCGTCTCCAGATCGACCTCGATCGTGTGCAACGCGAGTCGCAGCTCCTCGATCGTCCGCTCGCGCTCTTCGGCCAGCGCGCTCGAGATCCCCGTTTCGTAGTGCAGACGCGCGAGCTCGGATTCCAACTCCCGAATGCGCGCTTCGCGGTCTTGCACCCACTGGGGCTCGCGTACGCCCGCGATCTCCTGGGTCGCCTCCTCGTCGGCGACGACTACCGTCTCACCCGATCCGTTGCCCGAGAGGCCTTCGTCAGCGGTCAACAGCCCCGCCGCGACGAGGTCGCGACGGGGAATGTGCCAGCGCCCGGCCGGGGTCCCGTTGCCGTTCCCGTTGCCGTTCCCGTTGCCGCGATGGGCGTGCGGGAAGCGCTGCTGCTGCACGAAACGCCGCATCGTCGAGCGTGCGACACCGCACACGCGAGCCGCCTCGCTCAGGGTGAGGACCTCGCCGGTACCGGGGTCGTCCTGGTCCGACGCGTCCTCCGACATCGATTCGAGCTCGTACTCGCCGGGCGTCGCGCTCACCTCTTCACCCCTCCGGGTCCCAGTGAGGGTAGCGCCGCGGAGGCCGGCTCCGCCTGCCGTCGCTGCGCTCTCCAGATCATCGGCGCGTCGCGGCAAATCCTGAGCTCGTGGTCCGACTCCCGACCGACCGCTAGCGTGCTCGCCGTGCCGCGACGGACGATCGAGCTCTCCGGATCGACGGTGGTGGTGAGGGGCCGGGCCATCACACCCGTTGCCCGTGCGACCACTACGGCCGTTCTGAGCCGGGCGGGCGGTTTCGTGCGCCAGCGGCTCCGCCCGGCGCGTGTCGAGGTCGTCGAGCCCGACGGGCGCCACCGCCGCGTGCCGATCCCCGACGTCGAGCGACAACTGCGATTCGCCGTCGCGATACTGACCGCCGCCGGCGTGGCGTGGCGACTCGAGCGGCGCCGGCGGGTGCTGCTGACCTCGAGGAGCGAACCATGAACGGGAACGGAATCGGCGAGAGTCGGACATCGACGGACGAGCTGCTCGCACGGGTCGGCGATCGCTCCGAGCGCCTGCTCGCACGGTTCACCGAAGGGCTGAGCGCGGCCACGGTGTTCGGCCGGACGGAGCAGGTCGGGGACCGGCTCGTGATCACGGCGGCGGCGATCGAGCGCGGCGGAGGCTGGGGGTTCGGTGCCGGCGGCGGAGGGGACGAGGAGGACGCCGGCGAGGGTGGTGGCGGCGGCGGTGGAGGCCGGGCCGAGGCTCGGCCCGTCGCCGCGATCGAGATCGGTCCCGCCGGCGTGACGGTCCGCCCGATCATCGACTTCACCAAGGTCGGCCTGGCGGTGCTCACCGGCGCGCTGATGGTCTGGCGCGCGGGCCGGGTCAGACGGCGACGCCGCTAGCTCGCCTCAGGCGGAGATGCCGAAGGTCTCGCGGAGCTCGGTGTTCAAGAGGTCGAACGTGAGCCCCTGGAAGATCGTCTTCACGAGGTGCCCGTTCTCGTCGAAGAGCGCGGTGATGGGCATTCCCACGCTCCCGCCGACCTCGCGGTAGAGATCGTTGTTGTCGGGACCGACGTCCTTCGCCAGGGTCTGATCGAGGAGGTCGTTGCGCTCGGCCATCGGCCGCCAGTCCGCTTTCTCGTTGGCGTTCACGAACACG
>CAYRHS010000165.1:0-6668 GCA_964424125.1 uncultured Burkholderiales bacterium | reverse complement strand
TAAACCTTTGGACGCCCCTGTCGTACCGCCTACGAGAAGCGAGTGACGACGATCTCGAGGATGCGGCGGCCGGCCTCGACGGGCGACGTGGCCCGCCGTTCCAGGGTGATCGCAGCGCCGAGCAGGCCCACGTGGGAACCCCGGCCGCGGCCGCCAGCGACTCGTGCACCGTGGTCGCGACGAGCAGGACGGTCCCGAGCACGAGCGGCGCCGCGAGCCGTCGCCAACCGCCGACGGCGACGGCCGCCGTCCCTACCGCTCCGGCAAGCACTGCATGCCCACCGCCGCCGCCGACCACGCGCTCGGCGATCGCGCTCGCGCCCAGCAACACGATCGCGGGTGCGTAGGCCACCCAGGACGACGGTCGCCGCGTCGGCTCCGCCACGTGGCGGAGATGGGCACCGGTCAGCAGGAGCTGGAGGGCCACCGGCGCCGCGTAGGCCTCGGTGACGAGCACGCCGCGGGCATCGAGGATCATCCACGAGCCGATCGTGGCGACGACGCCACCGACGTGGGCGAGCCAGGCTGCTCGTGCGGAGACGCCGCCCGTGATCGCGAGTCCCCCGAGCACGACGAGCGCGACTCCGAAGGCCTGCTGGTCCCCGACCGTCAGCGGGACGCCGACCACCAGCGCCAGAACCGCGGCCGAAGCGGGCGCGAGCACCCAGTGCCGCGGCGTGAGCGAGGCCAGCCCCGTCCAGACGATGGCGGAACCCACGAATGTCAGGCCCGTCGCCGGCCGCGTGAGCGCGAAGAGCTCGGTTGCGCCGGAGGACGCCCCGACGGCGAGCGCGCCCGCGACGACCGCTGCGATCGTGCGGAGCGGCTCGTCGCTCTCCTCGTCCGACGCCACGAACGCGGCGAGCGCCGCGGCCACGAATCCGAGCCCGAGCCGCGCCATGGGCTCGGACCACGGCGCGAGCAGTGCATAGGCACCCGCGAGGAGCACGCCCGGACCGGCGCCCGGCGCCCGGAACGCGAGTCCGATCGCGCCGACGGCGAGCGCGGCGGTGGACGTGACCACGACGTCGGCCGTACCGAGCGCCACCGCCGCAACGACCGAGACACCAGTGGCAGCGCTCGCGACCACCGAGAGCCGACGCGACGGAAAGCGCACCGCGGCTGCGGCCCAGCCGAGCCCGACGAGGGCGAGGGCGACTGCGGCCGACGGGTCGGCGGACGTCTCGAAGCCGGCTGCCTGCGCCAGCGGCAGCGGCAGGGCCAACACCCCCGCGGCGAGAACCGCGAGTGCGGCGAGAGACTCGCCGATTCCGGCGATCAGGTCCGCGGGGCGACCCCACACCTCGTCGCTGCGCGCGAGGAGCGCGGCAACTTCGATCGCGAGGAATGCGCCGCCGAAGGCCACGGTCGTCGCGTCCGGCTCCGGCTGGAGCGCGAACCATCCGAACACCGTGGGCGTCGCCAGAGCCGCGACGGTGAGGAACGTCCACCCGGACCCGTCCCGGCGGCGCGCGGTGCGAGCGACGGTTCCTGCCGCAACGACGCCCGTCGCCATCAGGGCGATCGCCCCACCCAGCCCGAGCGGGCCGAGCATGCCGAGGTCCCGCAGCAGTGCCTGGCCGCCCGGCGCCGCGACCGCCGGCAACGCGACCGCGGGCGCGAGCCCCGCCACCAGTGCCCACGCATCGCCGATTTCGGGCCGCAGGGCCGGGAGCGAGTCGCGCACGCGATCACCGAACGACCATGCGAGCGCAACGCATGCGAGCGCCAGAGGCGCGGGAACGGCGCTGAGCGCGCCGAGGCCGACCGCGGCGACGACGACGGACGCGGCTGCGGTCCAGCGCAACACGACCGACTTCGACCACGCGGCCAGGCCGCCATAGAACACGGCCCCCGCGAGGCCGACACCCAGCGCCAGGCCCTTCCAGCCGATCCCGATCCTGAGGTCCGCGGCGGCCACCGCTACGGGGGCCAGGAAGGCGCCCAGATGGAACAGCACTGCCGCCGTGGCGGGCACACGAGGGCGGAGCCGCTGCCCCGCCGCGAGAAAGCCTCCGGCAAGTCCCGCGACGACGGCGAACTTGGCGCCGTCGGGCAGCGTGTCCCAGCGGACGGCCACGAAGACCGCGGCCGCGGCCAGCAGCAGGAAGGCGCCGGTGCCGGCCAGCCAGACGGCGCCGGTGCGTCGTGTCGTGTCGTCGGTGGGTGCGATGTCCGTGTAGGTCTCCATGGGTCGATCGTGGGGCGGGCTCCCCTTACGCACCATCCGCTCCCGCCCCCAAAACGCGCCGGGGCATCCCCCAGGCACCACCCCCGATCTACTCAAGAGCTGCGAAACGGACGGACCGGCTTCTTCTCAGGTCGACCGCCGAACGCGCCGACACAGCACCTGACCAAGGGGAACGAGGGGAACGAGGGGAACGAGGGGAACGAGGTGAGCCGAGACGATCGTCGGGGCGCGGCCGACGCGAGCGGGCACCGGCACGGCCGCGGGCGCACCGCGCTCGCCTGGGTCCTGCTCGTCGTCCTCGTCTCGGGAACGCTCGTGGCGTTCGTCGCACGTCGGCGAGCCGTCGACGGTTATGCCGAGCACACCTTCGAGGACCAGATCGACGCGGTCATGAGCGGGCTGGACGCCGAGCTCCAGCACAACATCGACCTCCTCGAAGGCATCCGGGACCTCGCGGACGAGAACGGCGACATCGAGCGCGACGAGTTCCTCGCGTTCGCGGAATCACAGTCGCTCGCCGCCGAGTTCCCGGGCGCCTTCGCCGTCGTCGTGACCGAGCGGGTCACACCCGAGGAGCTGCCCGAGTTCGCGGCCCGCATCGAGGAGTTGGACGCGCCCAACGGGCTCCAGCTTCTCGATCCCCTCATCGGCCCACCGGATGACGCCTACGAACTCGTGTTGCACGCCGCACCGTTCTCGCTGCGCTACAACGCCGTCGGCGCGGACACGCGCGCCTTTGCCCCCGCCGATCGATCGATCCCCGAAGCGACCGAGCGCGGCGCGCCCACGATCTCCCCCGTCGTGGCGCAGTCCACGCTCGAACAGGTCGAGGGTGCACAGGGCGAAGCGGTGCTCTCGGTGCTCACGATTCCCCTCTACGAGGGAACGGCGATTCCGGAGACACGGGAAGAGCGCCTCGAGCGGGCCAAGGGCGGTATCGCGGTGGCGTTCTACCCGCAGGTGCTCCTCGACAACGCCCGGGGCGCCTCGGCCTCGGAGGTCGGGGTCGAAATCTTCGAGGGAGACGGCGTCGACGGCCCGGCGATCGCGACCGCTCCCTTCCGAGAGGATCCCCCGCCGGCGGCGCACGGGCTCCTACGAACGAAGACCGTCGACATGGGCGGCCAGGCGTGGACGCTGCAGTTCCGAGCTCTCCAGGGACTCGACGCCGGCGATCAGGCCGAGCCCTGGCTCGTGCTCATCGTCGGCCTGTTGATCAGCGGCTTGGCGTTCGCACTCGTCTACGCGCTGCTGCGCGGGAGGGCGCGCGCACTGGACGAGGCGGAGGAGGCCACGAGCTCCCTGCGCGCGGCCGAGGATCTCTTCCGCACGGCGTTCGAGAACGCGCCGATCGGGATGATGCTCATCTCGGCTGGTGGGGCCATCCTCCGCGTCAATCGGGCCGTGTGCGCCCTGCTCGGGCATCGTCCCGAGGAGCTCGTGGGCCAGTCCATCGACTCGACCGTCGCACCCGAGTACTCGATCACCGTCGACGAACGCGTGCGCCGCGTGCTCGCGGGTGAGCTCGACACTGCGCCGCTGGAGCGCCGCTTCGAACGTCCGGACGGTCGATCGGTGCTCGGCGCGCTGAGCCTGTCGCTGGTCCCCGGCTATGACGAGACCGAGCCCTACCTCGTCGCCCAGGTGGAGGACGTGACCGAGCGTCACGCCTTCGAGGCCCGACTCGCGCACCAGGCGACCCACGACCCGCTCACCGGGCTGCCCAACCGGGCACTGTTCATGGACCGGCTCGGAATGGCCCTCACGCGCGACGAGCATTCGGACCGCGTCCCCGGGGTGCTCTTCGTCGACCTCGATCACTTCAAGTCGGTGAACGACTCGCGAGGGCATGCCGCGGGAGACGAGGTGCTGGTGACCACGGCCGAGCGGCTCCGGCGCTCGGTCAGAGCCGGCGACACCGTGGCGCGCTTCGGCGGCGACGAGTTCACCGTCCTCTGTGAGGGAATCGACGAGGTCGAGGCCCGCGCCGTGGCCGAGCGGATCCGCGACACCGTCTCCTCACCGATCACCTTGGCCGATGGCGAGGTGACCGTCGGCGTCAGCGTCGGCGTCGCCCGCGTCGACACGCTCGACACGACGGCAGAATCCCTGCTCCAGCGAGCAGACGCCGCGATGTACGCCGCCAAGCAACAGGGACGGGACCGCATCCTGATCGACCGAGCGGACGAGCCGATGCCGATCCCGCCTCCCGCGCCTGCCGACCGGCGGGCCTCGGATGCCGTGCCATCGAGGTCGCCCACGGAGCCGGCGGTGAAGGCTCCCCGATGACGGTGTCGGGCGGTCACGCCGAGGGCCGGTCCGCTCGACGGCGATCGACCGCCGTCGCGTGGCTCACGCTCGCTGCCGTCCTGGCGGCGACGTGCGTGTACGCCCTCCATCGGCGATCGGAGCTCGTCGCCGCCGAGCCCGACCGCTTCCGAGCTGCAACTGACGAGTACGTCCAATCCGTGGGGATCGCGCTCGACGACTACGCCGCGCTGTTGGAGGAGAGTCGCGCGCAGCTCGCCGCCGACGGCGTCGTCGAGGCGGAGGAGTTCAGGGACTTCGCCGCGCCGCGGTCGATCCCCAGCACGTACCCGGGAGCGTTGGGGCTCGTCTACATCGAGCGCGTTCCGGGTGACGAGCTCGACGCGTTCCTGGCGGAGCAGAAGCGGCGCGGCCTGGAGGTCACGGGTCCCGTCCCACCCGGCGACCGCAGCGAGTACTGGCTGGGGCGCTTCACCGTGCCGCGATCGACCTTCGACCTGCCGCTCCTCGACAATCGGGAGATCGCCACGACCCGTACGGCGATGGAACGGTCCGCGGCTTCGGGTGAGCCGGTACTGAGCGCTCCTGCCGACATCCCGCTCTTCGGCGACGACGAAGAGGGGACGGTGTCGGTGTTCGGGATGTATCTCCCGGTGTACGGGGGAACCAGGCCTTCGAGCTCCGGGGCTGCTGACCTTCGGGACGTGACGGGCTGGCTGAGCGTCGTCATCCTCGGCGACACGTTCGTCACGCACCTCGTCGCCGACAGCGACCTCAGCGAGCGCGTGGTGATCTCCGACGAGTCGGGCACCGGGAGCGGCCGGATCGGCGCGTACCCTGCCGCGCAGCCACCCCCCGGCGACGCGCTCCAGCTGGACAGCAGCGTCCCGAGCTACGGCGCGACCTGGGACTTCGAGTTCTCGTCCCTCGGCACCGTGGGCAACGACCCGGCGTGGCGCGAGCCGTTGTTGATCGGCTTGGCCGGACTCGCGATCGGCTTGTTGCTCTTCGCGGGCCTCTACGTGCTCGCCCGCGGCCGGGCTCGCGCACTGGCGCTCGCCGACGACGCCACGACGACGCTCGACGAGGTCGAGGAGCGCTTCCGCCGCGCCTTCGAGGACGCGCCGATCGGCATGGCGCTCGTGAGCGACGACGGCCACGTCCAACGCACCAATCGCGCCCTCGCGGCACTCCTCGGGAGGCCCGAGTCGGCCTTGACCGGCGCGTCGCTGGAGACCGTCTTCCTGGCCGAGGACTGGGAGGAGGTGCGCGGGCTCTTCGAGGCCCTCGCCGAAGGAACCGCGACGAGCGAGCCGATGGAGCGGCGCCTCGTCGACGCCCACGGCCGAACGGTGACGGCGGCGATGAGCGTCAGTCGCGTCCGCGGCTCCGGAAGGGGGAACCGGATCGACTACTTCATCGTCCAGATCGATGACGTGACCGATCGCAAGGTCGCCGAGGAACGCCTTGCCCACCAAGCAACCCACGACGCGCTCACCGATCTCCCCAACCGTGCATCGTTCGACGAGCAGGTCGAGCGGGCCCTGACGGAGGGCGCGGGCGGCCTCGCCGTGCTCTATATCGATCTCGACCGCTTCAAGCTCGTGAACGACGCATTCGGCCACGTCGCCGGCGACGAGGTGTTGAGGATCGTGGCGAGCCGGATCCGTGCCGCGTTGCGACCCGGTGACGTCGTCGCTCGCATGAGCGGTGACGAGTTCACCGTCCTCGCGACCGGTATCCGGGACCAGGCCGCGGCGCGCGCGATCGGTGAACGAGTGGTCGAAGCGATCGAAGAGCGGATGCACACCGAGCGCACCACGATCACCGTGACCGCCAGCGTGGGCGTCGTCCGTGCCGGCCCCGACTCGACCCCCCATTCGTTGCTTCGCGACGCCGACATCTCGCTCTACCGGGCGAAGTCGCGCGGCCGCGCGCGCGTGGAGCTCTTCACCCCGGATGTCTACTCCGCCGCCGCTCGCGCGCTCGACACCGAGCGCGAGCTCCGGCCCGCCATCGAGCGGCGCGAGATGGTGCTCCACTACCAGCCCGAGATCGACCTGCGCACGAGGCGCGTCACCGGCGTCGAGGCTCTGATGCGCTGGGCGCACCCTTCCCGGGGCCTGCTGCCACCGGCCGAGGTCATCGACATCGCCGAGGAGTCGGGGCTCATCGTGCCCCTCGGCAGCTGGGCCATCGCCGAGGCCTG
>CAYRHS010000164.1:0-6703 GCA_964424125.1 uncultured Burkholderiales bacterium | reverse complement strand
CCCCTGGTGGGAGTGGCCGGGCATCCCCGAATTCCATGACTCCGAGCGCTATTACCAGCCGACGGAGCACGCCGCCGGGACGCATTGCTACGGTGAGCTCAGAGTGAATCCGCAGCTCCCCATTGAGAACGCCGCGGATCCGCTCCACTTCCCGGTTGTGCACGGCACCGATCAGGCAGCTCGCCACCTCAGCTTCGATACAGAGGGCGAATACCTGCGGTCCGTGTTTCAAGTCCGTTTCGGTGGCGGGCACGACAGCACGTGGCTGACCCCCGAGGGCCCGGTATGGGGCACAGTCGAGGCCGAGCAATGGGGGCTCGGCATTGGTGTGGCACGGTTTAAGGTCGGGCCGTTCACCGCCGCGCAGGCCGTGGCCGTGACCCCCATCGACCATACGCGCTCGAAGGCGTGGGCCCTGATTGCCGCCACACGGGACCCGGACCACCCTGACGAGGTCACTGGAGCGGCGGCCATGATGTTGACCGAGCAGGTCAAGCAGGTGAGGTCGGATTTCCATATCTGGGAGAACCAGCGCTACGTCGAGAAGCCGCGCTTCGTCTTGCCCGAGGAGCGGCACTACTACGAGCTGCGCCAGTGGTTCCGGCAGTTCTATCCGGAGACCACCGTCCGTGGCATCGACACCGAGGGCGCGACTGCGTTGTGAAGGGCCGCGGCCCGTCGTTCCGATCGGTGATCGTTCCTCCGATCGCCCCCCGTCGGTGATCGATGACCAGATCCAGGACCGGAACAGACGGCCCGTGCTGGTCCATCTGGGAAGCTGACAGCCAACGGGAGGCTCAGCCCGAGAGCTTGCGCCGCGCGGAGCCTTCACGGGAGGCACTAAACTTCTGTGTTGAATAGTTCAACGCGCATGAACTCGGTCATGCGCTCGCTTCCTCGTCCTTCCTCGCGGGGTTCAGTTGCAATGATGAAAAAGGCGAAAGGCCCCGAGGACGGCGATCGGCAGGTCGACGCGCGGCTGCAGCATGTCGCCCAGCGATTCTCGGATGAGCCGGAGCTTCCGTGGATGCTCGCGGCCGCCTCGGTCATCGAGGCGCACAAGCTGCTCTCAATGCGCGTCAACTCGGTACTGGGCGAGTTCGATCTCACGATGGCGCGGTACGAGATCCTCGGGTTCCTCGACACAGCGGTGGCCAGAAGGATGAGCGTCAAGGAGCTCAAGCGCTCGACCTTGCTGCATCCACCCACGATGACGTACACGCTCGACTGGCTGGAGACCCGTGGACTGGTTGAGCGGCGGCCGAGCCGCACGGACCGGAGGTCGATTGACATTGTTAGCACCCGAAAGGGGCGCAGGCTCTTTGACGTTGCGAGCAAGGCGCTCAGCGAGATCAACTTCGGTTTGGCAGATGTCGGGCGCGCCAAAGCGGAAGCGATCACCAAGGCCCTCGCGTCGAGTAAGTGAGGGCGCAAGCCATCGCCCGCGATCGTGTCAAAGCACGAAACCGCCGGTGTCACCCAGCTAGGAACCAACCAGTCGGCCCGGGAACGCTGCTACCAAGGCCTGGATCGCTTGGGGACCCGGAGACTTGCTCGTCGCAAGCGTGATGAGGAAGCTCCCAGAGTCGCAGCGCTGCTGGCCTTGCCAGACCTGGTCGGTCGGTTCCTAATACATGGCTGGGGGGAACGGCATGCTGACGAGCACGGGCCTGCATAGGTTCGCGTGCTTGAGCCACTAGAGCCGGTCATGCGCAGTCCCATCTGTCCGGACCCGCCGTACTCGGCCCACCGTACCGGCGCTCGGAGCGTCGCCTGATGCGGCGAAGGGAATCGGCACCATGACTACCCGAACCATCCACACCTACTGCCGCATCTGCGAGCCGCAGTGCGGCCTGGTCGCCACGGTCGACAACGGCCGGCTCGTCGGCGTCCGTGGTGACCCCGAGCACGTCCATTCCCAGGGGTTTCTGTGCACGAAGGCGTCGGCTGCCATCGAGGTGGCCTACGACCCGGACCGCATCACCCGACCGATGCGGAGGGTAGGAGGACCAGGCGAGTTCGAAGCGGTCTCTTGGGACGACGCGCTCGAGGACATCGCCACCCGCCTGCAGCGCATTCGGGCCGAGCACGGCAACCACTCGTTCGCCACGTTCCTCGGGAACCCACCGGCGTTCGGATACGCCTCCGCGATCTGGCTCGGCGGGTTCCAGGCCACACTCGACGTGAAGTGGCGCTACGGCGTCAATGCCGATGATGCGTCGGCGCGGCTGGCCGCCAACGCGCTGCTCTACGGCTCTGTCGGTCTGGCCCCGAAGCCCGACCTGTGGCGCACCGATTTCGCGATGCTGCTTGGCGCCAACCCCTTCGTCTCTCACGGATCCCTGATCACCGAGGCCCGCTTCCGAGATGCCCTCGACTCCATTAATGAGCGCGGAGGGAGGGTCGTCGTCGTCGATCCTCGCCGGTCGGAGACGGCCCGGCGCTACGACCACCTCTTCGTTCGGCCGGGCAGCGATGCCTTCCTGCTCCTCGGAATCATTCACACGTTGCTCGGCGAGGATCTCGTCGATCGGCGCTTCCTCGATCGGTACGCCAGGGACCTCGACGTCCTTACCCGGGCCATCGAGCAGTTCGATCCCGAGCTGTGCGCGGCACGGTCCGGGGTCGAGGCCGGCACCATCCGCGAGCTGGCGAGGAGCTTCGCCGCGGCGCGCAGCGGCGTCGTGTACGGGCGTACCGGGACGTGCACCCAGCGGTTCGGCACCCTGGTCAACATCCTCCAGGACCTGGTGATGATCCTCACCGGGAACATCGAGCGCGAGGGGGGCCTCCTGTTCGGCTGGGCCGCTATCGACCTCGAGTCCTTCGCCCGGTCCTCCGGCCTCGACACGTTCGGCGAGGTGCGCACCCGGGTCAGGGGGCACCCCGACGTGTTCGGCATGCTCCCTTCCACCGATCTCTTGGTCGACACCCGCACCCCCGGTGATGGCCAGGTGCGGGCCCTCATGGTGATCGGCGCCAACCCGGTGATCAGCAGCGCCGGCGGGGGTCCCGAGCTCGAATCGGCCATGGAAGAGCTCGAGCTGTGTTTCGCCCTCGACCTGTACGTGAACGAGACCAACAAGCACGCCCACTACGTGCTGCCGGTGCCCCACTTCTACGAGCGAGACGACTTCCCGCTGGGCGCCGCGGGGAACATGTTGCGACCGTCCATCTGGGCGACCGATGCAGTGATCGAGCCGGCCGGAGAGGCACGGGCGGAGTGGGCCATCCTCGACGAGATCGCCCGCCGGATGGGCTACGGCGGCGCCTACGCCGTCAGGCCACTCCGTGCGCTCGCCAAGCTCGGCTACCGGGTCAAGCCCCGGCAGCTGCTCGACCTGCTGATCCGCACGAGCAAGGCGGGCGACCTCTTCGGGCTGCGCCGCCGTGGCCTCTCGCTGTCCAAGCTGCTGCGCGATCATCCCCACGGCAAGCGCCTGCGAGGAGAGCTGCCGACCGGGCAGCTCGAGGCGAGGATCAAGAGACCCGATAAGAAGCTGCCGCTCGCCCTGCCCGAGATGCTCGCGGAGATCGAGCGGCTGCAGAGCCACGTCGACGACGAGAGGTTCCCGCTCCGCCTCATCGGCATGCGGGAGATCCGTTCCCAAAACACCTGGATGCACAACGCGCCGAGGCTCATGCCCGACAGCCGCCGTCTCACGGCACGGGTCAACGCCCAGGACGCCGAACGGATCGGCCTAGCCGATGGCGGCGACGTGTTGATCACCTCCCGTTCGGGGTCGGTTCAGGTGGCGGCCTCTGTCACCGACGAGGTCGGCCCCGGGACTGTCGCGCTGCCCCACGGCTGGGGCCACGCCGGGGGTTGGCGCCGAGCCAACGCGGCCGGGGGCGTCAACAGCAACGTTCTCGCCAGCAATGCCATGGAGGACATCGAGAACCTGGCCGGCATGTCGATCCTCAACGGCATCCCGATCGCGGTCCAGGCCATCCCGGCCGAAGCGACTCCGACACCTTCGGGTCCGGTGTCTTCGGTCTGACTCCGACAGGAGAGAGCGGGACGAAGGCAGAGCAGTTCGATGTGGTGGTCGTGGGGTCGGCATCGCCGGTGCTCGAGCGGCTCGCGGCGGTCGCGCGTCCTGGACGGTGCGCGCTACGTCTCACGCACGGGGACCTCGTCGAAGCGGTGGCCGCCGGATCGCGATCGGAGCGGCAGCGGCGGTCGTTGCGGCAGCTGCGGTCTTGGCGTTCCTGCTCTGGCGTACGGGCCGGCTCACCGCGCGCGGCGCCGGGAATCAGCCCGCGACGACCGAGAACAGCCGCCAGGAACCGTCGACGCCTTTCAGCTCGCGCTCGCCGCGATCGACAAAACCCAGATCGGAGCCCGCGACCAGGTCGACGAGGGTCCGCGACACCAGTACCTCACCCGCCCCGGCCGCGGCCGACACCCGCTGTGCGACGTGGACGGCAATCCCCGCGACGTCGTCGCCACGCTCGACGATCTCGCCGGTGTGCAGACCCGCCCGGATCTCGATCCCCAGGCCCGTCGATCCTTCGGCAAGCGCCTGCGCACAGCGGACGGCTCGAGTCGGCCCGTCGAACACCGCCAGGATCCCGTCGCCCGTGTTCTTCACCACGCGCCCGCCATGGCGGTGCACGTAGCCGTCGACGAGGCGATCGTGACGGTCGAGCACCTCCCGCCACCGACGATCTCCGATCTGGCTCACCCGGGAGGTCGACTCGACGATGTCGGTGAAAAGCACCGTGGCCAGGACCCGATCGGGTTCGCGCGCTGGTGCGGCGCCGGTGAGGAACTCGGCGATCTCGTCCACGACGAGATCTCCGTTCGAGGCCGGGAGCAGGTGGTCCGCTCCGGGGAACTCCACCATGCGGGCTCCTTCGATCGCGTCGGCGATCTCGCGGCCGAGCTCGACCGGAATCATCCGGTCGTCTGTGCGGTGGACCACCAGCGTGGGCGCCTGCACCAACGGGAGCGCGGGGCGGGCATCGATGTAGCTGTATGACGTGATCAGCTGACGAGCAGAACCGGGGCTCGCCGACAGCCTCTGGAGGCGGGCCCACCATCGCCTCCCCTCGTCGTCGTCAGCGAGGCTGGGTGCCCACGTCGTCCACCCCACGCCGGTTCCCCACCGCGCCTCGACATACTCGCCCATGGCCTCGAGCTCCTCGACCGTCACGCCGATCGGGTGGTCGGGCCCGGAGGTGAGCTTGGCGTACGCCCCGTACAGGGCGAGGGCCTGCGCGCGCTCGGGATGCGTGGCCGCGAACACGATCGCCATGGAGCCGCCCTCGGAGATTCCGAGCAGCGCCGCCCGATCGCTCCCGGCGTCGTCCATCACCGCGAGGACGTCGAGCATTCGCCGGTCGACGTCGGGAAGCGTGGCGGTTCGGTCCGACAGGCCGGTCCCCCGCTTGTCGAAGGTGATGACGCGGGCGATGGAGCCGAGGCGGCGAAACAGACGCGCGACGAAGGGAGACTCCCAGTACTGCTCGAGGTGGGAGATGAAACCGGGAACGACGACCAGGTCCATCGGACCGTCGCCGAAGACCTGGTAGGCGATGTGCACGCCGTCCTCGGTCTTCGCGTACTTGGTCGTGGGCACTTCGCCCATGGCGCATCCCCCACGCGACCCCTTGCAATCGCGCCGCTCGGGCACCGCCCGCGTCCACGAGAGCGTACTCCCACCACCGACCCGAGGACCCCGGACACTGACAACATTCCGTACGTGAGGACGCTGTTCCTGTTGCGTCACGCGAAGTCGAGCTGGGACGACTCGAACCTCGCGGACCACGAGCGACCGCTCGCACCTCGCGGTGTGCGCGCCGCGAAGCGGATTGCCGACCACATGGCGTCGAGAGGGATCCGTCCCGAGCTCGTGCTGTGCTCGTCCGCGCGGCGAACCCGCGAGACGCTCGAACTGCTGCAGCCGGCGCTCGAAGGCGTACCGGCACGGATCGAGGACGAGCTCTACGGCGCCGACGCCTCCGCGCTCCTCGACCGGCTGCGTCGCGTGGAGGCGCACGTCGACGCGGTGATGCTCGTCGGGCACAACCCCGGGTTGCAGGATCTCGCCCTGGACCTCACGGGTGGTGGCGACGAAGCGGCCGTCGCGCAGCTCCACACGAAGTTCCCCACCGCCGCACTGGCGACGCTCGACCTCGGGACGATCGACTGGAACGAGCTCGGTCCGCGCCGGGCGTCGCTCACGAGCCTGGTCCTACCGCGACGACTCAGGTGACGATGGCCCCGGTCAGCCGTCTTCGGGCTTCGGCCGCTGGCCGTAGTCGCCGAAGGGCTCGTCCCGCTCGCGCACCGCCTCGCGCCAGCCGATCTCTTCGGAGCGGGCGACGAAGTCGAGGCCCTCCTGGGTGTGGCGCGCGACGCCGTCGAACAGCGACCCGAGCAAGCGTGAACGCGACGGGTCGTACATCGTGCGGGCGACGTCGTTCAGCGACGCCTTGATCATCTGGAGCTGGTTGAGCGGCACGTGCGCGATCCGCTGCGCCAGGCCGGTGGCGCGATCGGCCAGCTCGTCGTCGGGGACGCACTCGAGCACCATGCCGCGCTCGGCCGCTTCGGCGCCGGTGAGCTCATCACCCGTGAGCATGAACCGTTTGGCGCGCTCGAGGCCGAGGCGCGCGACCCACGTCCACGGCGCTTCCGGGACGCCCCACACCCGGGCCGGTGGGTAGCCGAAGCGCGCGGACTCCGCCGCGACGA
>CAYRHS010000163.1:2236-6803 GCA_964424125.1 uncultured Burkholderiales bacterium | reverse complement strand
TGCTGCGTCACGACGGGCACGACGTGTGGGCACCGACGCTCACGGGGCTCGGCGACCGCAGCCACGTCGCCGGTCCGCAGATCGGCCTGTCGACACACATCGCCGACATCGCGGGGATGCTCACCTACGAGGATCTCGACGACGTCGTGCTCGTCGGCGCCTCGTACGGAGGGCCGGTCATCAGCGGCGTCGCCGCCGCGGAGTCCGAACGGGTGCGCCACCTCGTGTTCGTCGACGGCCTCGTCCCCGAAGCCGGGCAGTCGTGTTTCGACCTCATGCCCGGCGCTCGGTCCAGTTTCGTCGACGCTGCACGAGCAGCCGGATCGGACTGGGCGGTGCCGCTGCTCACGCACGACGAGCCGCTACCGGCGGTGCCGCCGGCGACGATACCCGGGACGTACCTTCGGTGTGATCGGTTCATCGGTTTCGACGCCCAGATGGAACCGGCGATCGTCCGCAACTACCGCATCGTGCACGTCGACGCCGGCCACGACGTCCAGGTGATCAACCCCCGCGCATTGACGGACCTGCTCGAGTCGCTGGTCGACCACTGAACGCTTGGCGGCGAGGCAGGGGTGGTGCGATCCTTGCCCACAGCGATCCGACCGGCGAAGGGAGCCCACCATGCCGAAGTACCTGTTCCGAGCCTCGCTGTCCGCCGAAGGCATCGGCGGGGTCCTCGCCGAGGGTGGCAGTGCCCGCCGGCAAACCGTGCAGGATGCCGTCGAGAAGCTGGGCGGGACCCTGGAGACCTTCTACTTCGCGTTCGGCGACGACGACGTGATCGCCATCGGCGAGCTGCCCGACAACGAGACCGCCGCCGCGCTCGCGATGGAGATCTCGTCCTCGGGTCGCGTGGCGCTGTCGACGACCGTGCTGCTGACGCCCGAAGAGCTCGATCGCGCCGGCGACAAGAAGAGCGGCTGGAGGGCTCCCGGAACCTGAGCGTTCCGGCTACCCCTCGACCAGCATCACGAGCGTGTCGGGGCGGACGCCGTCGTGCTTCATCGCCGCGGCTGCCTCTTCGGTTGCCATCGCCGACTGGAGCGTGTCCAGGTCGGGGACCTCGAGGATCACTCCGACGCGGTTCGACTTGTCGGGGTCGACGAAGGTGCGCACCGTTATTCCGTGCGCCCCGAAGAACTCGTCTCGCTTCGGCGACTGGAGCCAGTGGTCGACGTCGTCGACCTCGTGGAAGGCCATCACGGTCGGCATTGCGCTGCTCCCCTCTGGAGATCGGCCGCACGCTGCAGCCGATTTCGAAAGACCGCGCCGAACCTAGACCCAAACCAGGGGCCGGACAACGGACGGCGGCGACGACGGACTACTGCGGGTCGAGGCTGAACGGCGGGTAGCGGTCGGTGACGAGCACCCAGGCGTAGCCCAGCACCCGGTTATGCCAGCGGATCACCCCGACCACGAAGTCGCGCATGCCCGGGGGGTAGGTCCCGGTGAAGAGGATCGCGAACCAGGCGATGATCACCACCACCAACGCGGCGATCCAGAGGAAGAAGAGCACCACGTAGTGGGGGATCGCCAGGAACCACTTCACCAGCGGGAGCCAGCGGTTCAGGTCTCGGGGGACGTCGGGGTAGTCGACCTGGAGATGGACGGCCTGCTCGTCGTCGGTCGAGGGGTACTCGTCCCGGAGCAGCGCCATGTAGATCGCGATCCGGTTCGTGAACTGCCACAGCGCGACGTTCCAGTCGAACCACCAGCGCGGGTACTTCTCGCGGAAGAGGATCATCAGCAGCGGCGCGGCGAAGAGCAGCCCGCCCGAGGCGGCGATGGTCTGGGTGTTCCCGTTCGCGGTCCAGCCGGTCGACCCCCCGGCGATCGTCGCGGCCAGGATCAGGATCGGGACCGCCACGATGATCCGGAAGGCGGTCGTCACGCGGTTGAGCGGGCGCTCGGGCGCGTCGACGCCGAAGCGCACCGGGTACGGCGCCGGTGGCGGCGGTGGGGGTGGCGGTGTGGGTGCGGTCATGTCGCGTTCCTTTCAACGGGCGTCGTGCTCCGTCGCGGCGGCGATCGTAAGGCTGAACCGCTGTGAGGCGAGGGATGGCGAGGGCTACGTCGCGTGCGTGAGCGAGGCCGCGTCGTCGGCTTCTTCCTCTCGCAGGCGGCGGAGCTGGACCATCAGCTCGGACCGAGCCCGGCGAGGGAGGTGAGCGCGGATGGCGGCCCAGGGCTCGGCGTGGCCCGTGAGGAACCCGGCCTCGCCGCCGGCTGGCGCGCAGCCGAGGTCGAACTCGACCAGCAACCGGTCGGCCTCCGCTCCGGTGGCACCGACGCCGGCGAGCACCGCACGGAGGTGGGCCTCCCGGGTGCGCAGCCAGACGACCGCGGCACTCGACGCCCACATGGCGCGCAGGGCGCTACCGATCCAGGGTGTGGGGTCGTCCGGGCCGCGCTCCGCGAGCGCGACGAAGGCCCGGTGATACGCGGGTGGATCGGCGCGGAAGTGCTGTTCGACCGCGGTGAACAGTGTCGACCGGTAGCCGCCACGCGCGAGCACCGTCGCCGCCATCAGCCGCGCGCTGCGGCCGTTGGCGTCGCGGAACGGGTGGATGTGCAGCAGCTCGAGGTGGAGGCGCGCACTCGCGATCGGCGCGGGTGCGGGCGACGTCGCGGCGCGATGTATCGCGTCCGCGACACGGTCCGGCACCTCCCGGACCGGCGCGCAGCGCAAGCGCGGCCCGTTCCCCCGTCCGACGCGCACCGGACGGTCGCGGAACCGACCTTCGCCGGTGAGCGCCCGGTGGGTCTCGAGCAGCAGCTCGACGTCGAGGTCCCGGCCGTCTGCTCCCGCGACGACCAGCCGGTCGAACACCGCGCCGAGCCGTGCGCGCTCGTCCGCGTTCGGGTACCCGCAGAGCTCACGGCGGAGCGGGCCGCGCCAGCGCGCCGGGCGGGCCAGACGGCGATCGACGACGGCGCGCTGGCGCTCGATGGCGAGCACGAGCGCATCGGGCACGGGCGGGTCGCCGTCCTGGTCGGGGCCGGGCACGGCCCAGGGCTCGAGCCGGTAGACGTCGGCCGCGGTCTCGGCGCGGGAGGCCGGCGCGACGCTCACCACGTCTCGGTGCTCGTCTCGAGGTCGGGGACGGTCGTGTCGGTGTCGTCGAGCTGGAAGGGACCACCGGGGTACGACTCGTCCTCCTCGCCCTCGTCGGCGGCGGGGGCGAGGATCGCCTCCTCGTGCTCGAGGCTCCACGCCACCCGGCCCGAGGTCGATTGCTGCGGCCGCCACAGGTACCAGGTGCGGCCGCCGACGACGACCCGGGCGTCGCTGGTCGCCTCGTCATCGGCGGGTGCCGACGACCCGTCGCCACCCTCGCCGAGCGGTTTGCCGATCCAGAGGTCGAGCCCGGGCTGGCAGTAGGTGCACACCGCCGCGCCGCACTCGCACGGGCCGCTGGTCTGCCGCGGGTCCTTGGTCTGGCCGCTCACGTGGACGTAGTGACTCACGACCGTACGGCCGAGGACCTCGGACTCCGGCGACCGGATGCTGCCCGCGGCGAAGTCGACCTTCGCCTTGGACTCGAGCTCGTGGTGGAAGGCGAGCGACACCTCGGCGTCGGGCACGGTGGCCTCGCGCTTCGGCCCCGCGGGGGTATAGCGACGCTCGGGCGGCTGACTGTTGTGGCCGTGGGCCGGGTCGTAGCGGACGGGACCGGGCTGACCGTCCGGAGCGAGCGTGTACTCGAGCGCGCCGCTCACCCGGCAGCGGGCGTCCATCTCGGCCTCGAAGCTCTGCGAACACAGCGGTGCGTGTTGGCACTGCACGATCGGCTGCAGCCGGGCGAGGCCGTCTCCGCTCAGCGAGTAGACGTGGTGCGCCTCTTCCGGGTTGCCGCAGCGCCGCCGGAGCGTGATCCGCAGCTCCGTCGTCTCCTCGTAGCTCACCTCCGAGGTGAACGAGTGGCCCTCGGCGCCGGCGACGGTGAGGCCGGGTACCCGCCGGAGCCGGTCGCGGAAGTAGTCGTCGCGGCCCCGGGACGCTTGCTCGACGCCGGGTGCGCGCCCGGCCAGCGGCGGGAGCGTGCCTCCGGCGGGGCCGGGGATCGTCTCGAAGCGCCCGCGGCGGGTGCGGATCTTCGTCCGCGCCGAGTTGTCGGCGCCGTGGGTCGCCACCGTCGAGCGCAGCGTGGTTCGGGCGGTGCGGAACGACTCTTCGGAGTCCGACACCCCCTCGCCGAGCCACTGCACCTCGTACTCGTCGGTCCAGCGGGACACGTGCTCCTCGGGTCGCAGCCGCAGCTCGCGCACGTTCGACGACAGGCGGATCTCGTACCGGCAGCACTCGATCGCCCCCTCCTCGGGGTGTTTCAGGACGGTCTCGGTCCCCGAGACCTCGTCGATGTAGACGCACGTCCAGTCGCAGGTCGTCGCCGCGGCCGTGGGCACGCCGACGGGCGGGGCCGCGGCGCCCCTCTTACCGCCGACCAGACGGAACAGGAAGCCACCGAAGACGACGAGGACCACGACCCCGACGAGCACGAGGATCCACCAGGGGAAGTTGCCTCCCCCGTCGTCGCCCGGCGTGGCGGCCTCCTCGTCGTCG
>CAYRHS010000163.1:0-2136 GCA_964424125.1 uncultured Burkholderiales bacterium | reverse complement strand
GTGGCGGTCGGAGCGTCGGGAACCGAGGCGGTCGCATCCGGTGCGGCCGTCGCGGTGTCGTTCGGCGCGGGTGCGGCCGGTTCGGTGGCCCCGGGTGCGGCCGGCGCCGGTGCAGCCGCGGTGGGTGGGGCCGCCGGGGCCGGCGCGACCGCGGGCGGGAGCACCGTGTACTCGATGGTGACGGTGCCGACGTCCAGCGGGTGCGCACCGGGCGGGATCTCCGGGATGGTCGCCGGGGTGCTGACGAACCCTTCGTCGTTGGCGACGGGGGTGGCGAGCGTGACACCGCCGAAGACGACCGGGACCGGCTCTCCGGGGGGGAAGCCGAACCCTTCGACCGCGACCGTGTCGCCGGCTCGGGCGCCGCCCGCGGGTGAGACGGTGGCCGTCGGCCCGCCCTGGCCGGCGGCGGAGTTCGCGAGCGCCGTGCCGACGAGCACGAACAGCATCGCCACGGCGGCGACGAGAAGACCGTCCGTCCTCGACCGGGCCCGGCTGCGCATGGGGCCGCCCTCCGTCGCCGACGGCCCGCACCGTACGCCGTCGCCGCCGCGCGATCGAGCGTGCTACCCGGGCCGATTCCTAGCCTTCGGCCGTGGGTGAGTGGCGTGGGATCGTCGTCGGTGGTGGGCTGGCCGGCGGATCGACCACTACTTCCGCTACTTCGACTCGGCCGCTCACGCGGGCTCGTGACCCCGAAGGTCGCGGATCGGTCGACCCGGGGGGAGCTACTTGCTGCGCTCGACGATCGCCGAGTAGACGGCCGGGTCCAGCGGCTCGACGCGCACGAGCCGGCCGTCCTTCAGCGTGCCCTTCGCCGCCGTGTCGAGCGGCTCGCCTTCACCCACCGTCATCGTGAACCGGTAGGAGAAGGTGCCGCCTTCCTCGCCCGTGACCTCGAAGCCCGAGATCGTCGCGCCCTTCTGGACCAGTCCCTTCACCATCTCCGACCACTGCTCCCTGTTCAGCTCGCCGTCGGCGGTCACGAAGATGCAGTCGGGATGGAACGCGTCGTCGAAGAGGGGCTCGATCTCGTCCCAGCCCCGGGTTCCATCGAGAGCGGTGAAGTACTCGATGACCTTCTCCATGGGGGTCTCCCTCCCGGTCGAAGCCCGGGCAGGATAGCCGTCCGGTCTGCTGTCCGCGTGGGCTACGTTGCGCGCGCGAACGCAGCGACGCGGCGGTGACCATGGACCTCTCGCACCTCGGGATCACGAACGTCGTCAACGTGTTCCACAATCTCTCGACGCCTGCGCTCTACGAGGAGGCGGTCCGGCGCCGTGAGGGCTCGGTCGCCCACCTCGGCCCGATCGTGGTGCGCACCGGCCAGTACACGGGACGTTCCGCCGACGACAAGTTCGTGGTGCGCGAACCGTCGTCGGAGGACCGGATCTGGTGGGGGAAGTACAACCGGCCGATCGACCAGGAGCACTTCGACCGGCTGAAGATCCGCCTCCAGGCCTACCTCCAGGGCCGAGACGTGTTCGTCCAGGACTGCTACGCGGGCGCCGACCCCGTGTACCGGCTCCGGGTGCGGGTGATCACCGAGACGGCGTGGCACAACATGTTCGCCCGCAACATGTTCCTGCGCGAGTTCGACCCCGAGGTGCTGGCCGACTTCGAGCCCGAGTTCACCGTGCTCCACTGCCCGAACTTCCACGCCATCCCGGAGGTCGACGGCACGCACAGCGAGGTGTTCATCATCATCGACTTCGCCGAGCGGGTCGTGATCATCGGGGGGACGAGCTATGCGGGCGAGATCAAGAAGTCGGTGTTCACGGTGATGAACTACCTGCTGCCCCAGCAGGGTGTGCTGGGCATGCACTGCTCGGCCAACGTCGGCCCCGAGGGCGACCCCGCGATCTTCTTCGGGCTCTCGGGCACGGGGAAGACGACGCTGTCGGCCGAGGCCGACCGGGCGCTCATCGGCGACGACGAGCACGGCTGGAGCGACCGGGGCCTGTTCAACTTCGAGGGCGGCTGCTACGCGAAGGCCATCCACCTCGACCCCGAGGCCGAGCCCGAGATCTACGAGACGACGCGGCGGTTCGGCACGATCCTCGAGAACGTCGCCCTCGACCCCTCGACCCGCCGCCTCGACCTCGACGACGGCGTGCTCACCGAGAACACCCGGGC
>CAYRHS010000162.1:4744-6811 GCA_964424125.1 uncultured Burkholderiales bacterium | reverse complement strand
GCCTCGATGATGTTCTCGCTCACGCCGATCGTGGTCCACGTCGTCTCGCCGTCGGTCGAGTCGATGAGCACCCGGGTCACGGCTCCGGTCCCCTTCCAGGTGTCGAGGACCCGCACCTTGTAGTCGGTGAGGTGCACGTGGTCCAGCGCCGGGAACCGGCTGCCGATCGCCTTGCGCAGCGCCGAGTCGAGCGCGTTGACGGGACCGTTGCCCTCCGCCGCGGTCATGACGGGCTCGCCGGCCACGACGACCTTGATCGAAGCCTCGCAGGTGAAGGTCCCCGCCGCCGTGGCCTCACCGCCCTCGGCACCGGGAAGCTTGTCGTTGCTGACCCGGAAGCTCTCGACTCGGTACCAGGGCTGTTCCCACCCGGTCGCCCGGCGCAGCAACAGCTCGAGCGAGGCGTCCGCGGCCTCGAAGTGGTAGCCCTCGTGCTCGAGCCGTTTGAGCTCGTCGACGACCTCGGTGAGCTGCGGGCCGTCGAGCTCCAGGCCGAGCTCTCTGGCCTTCAACTCGAGCGTCGACTTCCCGGCGAGCTCCGAGACGACGAAGCGGGTCCCGTTCCCCACGGCATCGGGAGGAACGTGCTCGTACGCGTCGGACCGGCGGGCGATCGCGCTCGCGTGCAACCCGGCCTTGTGGGCGAAGGCCGACGGGCCCACGTACGCCGCCTGCGGGTTCAGTGTGAGGTTCACGAGCTCGGCCACGTGGTGCGAGACCGGCGTGAGGCGTTCCAGGCGATCCCGGGGAATGGTCTCGATCCCCATCTTCAGCGTGAGGTCGGCGATGATCGTCGTCAGGTTGCAGTTGCCGGTGCGCTCGCCGTAGCCGTTGATCGTCCCTTGGACCTGCACCGCACCCGCCCGCACCCCTGCCAACGCGTTTGCGACCCCGCAGCCGGTGTCGTCGTGGAGGTGCACGCCGACGGGCACGTCGAGGTACTCCGTGACGGCCCGAACGGCTCGCTCGACGTCGTTCGGAAGCGACCCCCCGTTCGTGTCGCAGAGCACCAGCCGGCTCGCGCCCGCGAGCGCAGCGGCCTCGAGCACCCGGAGGCTGTACTCGGGACTGTTGCGGTAACCGTCGAAGAAGTGCTCGGCGTCGAAGAGCACCTCGCGCCCCTCGCCGGTCAGGTACTCGATGGAGTCGGCGACCATGGCGACTCCCTCGTCGAGCGTGGTTCGGAGCGCCTCGGTGACGTGGTAGTCCCAGCACTTCCCGACGATGCAGACCGTGTCGGTGCCTGCCTCGAACAGCCTGCGGAGGGTCTCGTCGGAGTCCACTCTGCCCTTCGGACGGCGCGTGGAGCCGAAGGCGACGATCCTGCTGGTGTCGAGGTCCAGCTCGGACGGCGCGCGGCGGAAGAACTCGTCGTCCTTGGGGTTGGCGCCCGGCCAGCCCGCCTCGATGAAGTGGACCCCGAGCCAGTCGAGCTGCTCGGCGATGCGAAGCTTGTCGTCGACGGTCAACGAGATGCCCTCGAGCTGGCTCCCGTCGCGCAGGGTCGTGTCGTAGATCTCGACCCTCGCCGGCCAGGCGGGATCGCGGGTGGGCGCGACGTCACTCCTGGGCATACTCGAGCCAGCTCTTGTAGGCGTCGACCTCACCGTGGACCGCGGCGAAGTACGTCTCCTGGATCTTCCGCGTGATCTCCCCCGGTTCGCCGATCTCGCGGTCGTCCACCTCGCGGATCGGCACGATCTCGGCCGCGGTCCCACACAGGAAGGCCTCGTCGGCGAGATACAGGTCACTGCGGAGCAGGCTCGTCTCCTTGACCTCGAGGTTCAGGTCGCGCGCGATCGTCATGACGGAGTCACGGGTGATCCCGTCGAGCGCCCCGGCGAAGAGCGGCGGCGTCACGAGCACGCCGCGTTTGACCACGAAGACGTTCTCACCCGTGCACTCGGCCACCTGCCCGTGGGTGTTGAGCATGATCGCCTCGTCGTAGCCCGCCTTCAGGGCCTCCACCTTGGCCAGGCTCGAGTTGACGTAGATACCCACACCCTTCGCCGCGGAGGGGTTGACGTTCGGGTCGATCCGGCGCCACGACGAGACCTTCGTGCGCAC
>CAYRHS010000162.1:0-4734 GCA_964424125.1 uncultured Burkholderiales bacterium | reverse complement strand
CGTCCCCCACGGCCACACGGCGATACTCACGCACACGGGCGCGCTGAGCGGGTTGAGGCCCATCTCGCCGTAGCCGAGGTAGACCAGCGGGCGGATGTAGCAGGAGTCGACGGCGTTCGCCCGGATCGTTTCCTTCGTCGCTTCGACGAGCTGCTCGACCGAGAAGGGGATCTCGATCTGGAGTAGGTGCGCGGAGTCGTGCAGCCGTCGCATGTGATCGGTGAGCCGAAAGACGGCGGGGCCCCGGTCCGTCGGGTAGGCGCGGATCCCCTCGAAGACCCCCGAGCCGTAGTGCAGCGTGTGCGTGAGGACGTGCACGCGCGCCTCGTCCCAGTCGACCAGCTCGCCGTCCATCCAGATCTTGTCGACCTTCTCCAGCGGCATCTCAGAGCCTTTCTGCGATCGCGTCGCCGATCTCCGACGTCGTGCCGGCTACGTCTTCACTGCTCCCGACGGCCTTGGCGATCCGATCGGCCGCCTCGTCCTCGCCGAGGAACTCGAGCATCATCGCGGCCGAGATCACCGCCGCACGCGGATCGGCCCGACCCGAGCCCGCGATGTCGGGCGCCGATCCGTGCACGGGCTCGAACATCGACGGGCCCGTCCGGTCGGGGTTGAGGTTCCCCGACGCCGCTCGGCCGATGCCGCCCGCGATCGCCCCACCGAGGTCGGTCAGGATGTCCCCGAAGAGGTTGTCGGTGACGATCACGTCGTAGCGGTCGGGGTCGGCGACGAGGTGGATCGCGGCCGCGTCGACGTGGTCGTAACCGGTGTCGACGTCGGGGAAGTCCGCTGCTACCTCGCCGAAGGTCCGCTGCCAGAGGTCGCCGGCGAAGGTGAGCACATTCGTCTTGTGCACGAGGGTGAGGCGATGTCGTTCCCGGCCCCGGGCGAGCGCGAAGGCGAAGCGCACGCAGCGTTCCACTCCGTGACGGGTGTTGACCGAGCCCTGTGTCGCGATCTCCTGCGGCGTTCCCTTGCGGAGGAAGCCGCCCTCGCCCGCATAGACCCCCTCGGTGTTCTCGCGCACGACCACGAAGTCGGCGCCGTCGTTGTGCCGGCCGGGCCCGGCGAGGAACGGCCGCAGGTTGACGTAGAGATCGAGCTCGAATCGCAGGCGCAGGAGCAGACCCCGCTCGAGCACGCCGGGTGGGACGTCCGGCGTGCCGACCGCGCCGAGCAGGACCGCGTCCAGGTGCCGGATCCGCTCGAGCTCGTCGGCGGGCAGCACCTCGCCCGTGGCCAGGTACCGCGAGCCCCCGAGGTCGAAGGGGACCTCCTCGAGCTCGACCCCCGCCGCGCGCGCGACCTTCAATGCCTCGGCCACCACCTCGGGGCCGATGCCGTCACCGCCGATCACGCCGATGCGGTGGGTCATGTCGTCTCGCTCGCAGTCTCGAAGTCCACGGGGGTCGCCCGGGAGAAGTCTCCCCCAACGAAAAACCGCCCACCGAAGTGGACGGTCGGGAACGAACGCCGGGGTCGGCGTTCGCTAAGAAATGACGATGCTGTGGGTCGAACCGATACGCACGAGTGGCATTTTCCCAGGTCAGCGGGGGGGTGTCAATTCAGAAACGGTCGGCGCGGCCAGACTCGCGGGCCATGAGCCGAGCCCTGAAGTCCGTGATCGCCGTCGCGGCCGGGGCCGTGCTGGCCGTTGTCGGTGTGGGGATCTGGTACTTCTTCATCCGCAACGACGCGCCGCCGCCGCTCGAGCTCTCCGAGCCGGAGGCGACCGACGAACCCTCCGGCGCCGTCGCTTCTCCCGACGGCGAATGGACCGTCACCGACGAGGAGCAACCGGGGGACCTGATGAGCGTCGTCGGCTATCGCGTCGAAGAGAAGCTCGCGTCGCTCCCGACCCGAAGCGACGGTGTCGGGCGGACGACTGCTGTCGCAGGATCGCTCACGCTCACGGGCTCGACGATCAGCGCGGTCGAGATGACCGCGGACATGACCCAGCTCGAGAGCGACCAGGATCGGCGCGACAACGCGATCAAGACCCGCGGCCTCCAGACCGACGACTTCCCGGAATCGACGTTCGTGCTGACCGAACCGATCGACCTGGGTGCGGTCCCGGAGGTCGGCGAGGACGTCAGCGCCGCTGCCACCGGCGACCTCACGCTGCACGGCGTGACGAAGAGGGTGGACGTGCCCGTCGAGGCCCGTTGGAGCGGCGACACGATCGAGGTCTTCGGGTCGCTGCCGATCGTGATGGCCGACTACGACATCGAACCTCCGACCATCGGTGGCGTGGTCGAGGTCGACGACCACGGCGAGATGGAGTTCCAGCTCTTCTTCGTTCGCCTGTAGTACCGGTGGTGCGTGCAGAAGGCAGCACGGTGATGCCTTCTGCATACCCCCGAGCGAGGGGTGCCTCTGCTCGGTATCCTTGACGGGCATGGATCAGCCCCACCTTTCTCCTCGAGCTGTTGCGCGCCTGCGGGAGGAGCTCCAGCGCCGGACGGGCGAGGAACGCGAGCGGATCTCGGCCTGGATCGAACGTGCCCGTGAGCACGGCGACATTCGCGAGAACGCCGACTACGACGCGGCCAAGAACGAGCAAGGCCACAACGAGGCCCGGATCCGTCAGGTCAAGGCGATGCTGAAGGACGCGGTCGTCGTCGAGACCGGCGACTCGGACGTCGTCGCGCCCGGCACGCTCGTCGACGTGCGGATGGAGGGGGACGATGAGCCGATGACGTATCTCGTCGGCTCCATCGAGGAACGCCACGAGAGCTACGACGTTGTCTCGACCGGATCGCCGCTCGGCAAGGCGCTGCTCGGCCGGGCGCCGGGCGAGACCGTGACCTACGAGGGCCCCCGCCGGGAGCTGTGCGTCGAGCTGGTCGCGGTCCGGCCCCTCGACTGAGATCGAAGCAGAGTCCCCGAAGCTGGCCTCGACCCCGTCGCCGTTACGGGCCTTGGTCTGGAACGTGTAGTCGGAGCCCGCGGCCAGGCCCCTGACCGTCGAGGCATGGCGTCACGCACACACCTCGCACTCCTTTGATCGGCGCCGGCCACGGTGCTGAAGGGTGGAGAACGGCGGAATGGGGCGATAGCGCAGCGATCAGCGCACGGGGCCGTGCCCGCCGCCGCCGGGCGTGCGGATGCGCAGGACGTCGTGGGCGCGGAGGGCGACCGTCACCTTGTCGGCGAGTGGCTCCGCCCGAGCTTCGTCGCCCCCGGGAAGCAGCCAGTTCTCGCCTGCAGCACCCGGCCCCCCTCCAGCCAGGCCCCACGGATGGCTCTCGCGCCGGTCGGTGATCAACGACGCGGTGGCATCGACGAGCACCTCGACGTCGCGTTCGATGCCCTCGCCGCCGACCGCGGCCCCGACTCCCCCGCTGCCGGACCGGAGCGCGAGCCGACGGATCCGGAGCGGGTACTCACGCTCGAGCGCCTCCACGGGAGTGTTCCGGGTGTTGGTCATGTTCGTGTGGACGCCGCTCATGCCGTCGCGACCCGGGCGCGCGCCCTGGCCGCCCGCGATGGTTTCGTAGTAGACGAACTCCTGGTCGTCCGCTACACCGCCGACGAGCACGTTGTTCATCGTGCCCTGACTCGCGGCCGGGACCCGCTCCGGCGCGGCTTCGGCGAGCGCCCCCAGGCAGGCATCGGCGATGCGCTGTGACATCTCGACGTTGCCGGCGCCGACCGCCGCGGGCGGCCGCGCCGCAACGACCGAGTTCTCGGGCGTGATGATCTCGACCGCGCGCATGACTCCGCCGTTGGCCGGGATGGTCGGATCCGTCGCGACACGAACGGCGAACGCGACGGCGCTCTCGGTCACAGCACGAACGGCGTTCACGTTTCCGGGTTGGTGCGGATCGCTGCCGGTGAAGTCGAACGTCGCGCGTTCGCGCTCGATGGTCAGCGTCACGACGACACGCGCGAGATTTCGCTGGTCGGGTGCCGCTCCGGTGGTGTCCAGCTGGTCCTCGAAACGCCACGCACCGTCGGGCAGCGCAGCGAGCGCGGCACGCATCCGGCGTGCCCCGTAGTCGACGACCTCCTCGAAAGGCGCGCCCGCGAGCCCGACGAGTCGCTCCACGCCGACCACGTTCGCCCCCCGTTGTGCCGTCAGATCGCGGAGCCGCTCGGTCCCGGTGCGGGAGTTCGCCGCGACGAGCGCGACGACCTCGTCGGTGAGCCGCACCGGGGGCACGATGAAGCCTTCCTGGACGAGCTCGGTGGCCCCGGGCGGGATCGACCCCGGAACCATCCCGCCCACGTCGGCGTGGTGCGCGCGGTTGGCCACCCAGCCGACGAGCTCGTCCCGATCGTGGCGGAAGCACGGCGCGACGAGCGTGACGTCGTTGAGGTGCGTCCCACCGCGGTGCGGGTCGTTGAGCACGATGTGGTCGCCGGGCGCCACGCGCTGGCCAGCGTCGGAGTCGATGGCGGCTCGCACGGACTCGGGCATCGAGCCGAGATGAACGGGGATGTGCTCGGCTTGTGCCAACAGCTCTCCGTCGGGCGTGAACACCGCCGCCGAGCAGTCGGCCCGCTCCTTGATGTTGGGCGAGAGCGAGGTCCGGCGCAGGACGCCACCCATCTCGTCGGCCAGGGAGCTGAAGCGATGGCGTGCCACTTCGAGGCTGATGGCGTCGACCGGGCCGCGGGCGTTCATCGGTCGGTCGCGCTCATGGACGGATCTCCAGCGTGCCGTCCCCGAGGACGGTGAGATGATCCCCGGCCTCCAGCAGGTCCAGGTTGTAGAACGGCGCCCCG
>CAYRHS010000161.1:0-6841 GCA_964424125.1 uncultured Burkholderiales bacterium | reverse complement strand
GGCCCGGATCTTCGGCCCGCAGAAGGGTGCGACCCCCGCTCAGGTCGATTTGCTCACGCGTCGGCTCGAGCGGCTCGCCGACGAGTACCACCGGCGCACCGGCGTGGACGTGACGGCGATGGACGGAGGCGGCGCCGCGGGCGGTCTGGCGGGGGGGCTGGCGGCGATCGGCGCCCGGCTCGAGTCGGGCTTCGACGTCGTCGCCGACACCGTCGGCCTCGAGGACCTCCTGGAGGACGCGCAGCTCGTCGTCACCGGGGAGGGTCGGGTCGACCCACCCAGCCTGCACGGGAAGGTCGTCGGCGAGGTGCTCGACTGGGCCGCAGACGCGGGAGTGCCGCGCCGTGCCGTGATATGCGGCGGGGCCGATCCGTCCACGGCGGAGGAGATCGCCGTCGCCCACGGAGCTCCGCCCGTGCAGCTGCTCGAACGGGCGTGGGACGAGCGCGACGCCCTCGAGCGGGCAGCCGTTCTCTGCGAGGAGGCGGCGGTCGAGCTGGGACGCAGCGTCCTCCGGGGCCGCTAGCGCGTCACGAGGGCCCGAGCAGGGTGTCGACCGCCTCGGCGAAGCCGGTGCCGTGGCCGTCCCGGGTGACGACGGCGTTGGGGATCGTCCGCACGACGGCTGCGAGCTCCGGGTCCTTGTCGAGCGCGTTGCGGACCACGAAGCACCGTCCGACGACGTCGGCGCACTCGAGGTCGGCGGGCGCGTCACCGACCACGGCGCACGCTGCCGGGTCCAGCCCCCGTGTGCGCTGATCGGCGACGATCCCCGAGCGTTTGCCGACGCCACGGGGCACGAGGTGGAAGATCCGCACCTGGTCCACATCGGGCAGTGAGGGAAACGCACGCGGGATCACGCCGTTGTCGACCAACGCGAGCCAGGAGAACCCGCGCTCGGCCAGAAACGTCTCGGCCGTGGCCACGTCGACGGCTCCCCGCACCATCACCGACGCGGAGCGCCCCTCGTTCCAGGGATCGTGCTCCTCGAGCGTGTCGAACCGGTCGACGAGTGCCCGCAACGCCTGGGCGAGCACGTCGCTCAACGGGGCATCGCCCGCGTACGCACCGGTCTCGAGCACGGTCTCCCTGCCCCCTTTGTACGCGCGCACCGCCCCCAGCTCGCAGATCCAGGTCTCGAGGCCGAGGAGCCGTCCGAGCTCCTGCATGCGGACCTGCGATCGTCCGGTGAGACCGATGACCTCGATGCCCGCGTTCCGCGCCCGGGCGAGTGCCTCGACCGCGGCCAACGAGGTCGCGCCGGCCGAGTCGGCCAGGAGGTCGCCGCGGGGGCCCACCAGCGTGCCGTCGACGTCTGCGTAGAGGTAGGCCTTCAGGCCGAGAGCTCCTTGCCGAGCTTGTTCCGGTACGCGGGCACCTCAATCATCGGCGGCCGTTCCGCGACTCGCACCGGGACCCGCTCGGCATGGTGGGAGTCGTCGAAGCGCACGAGATCCAGCGCCGCCCCCGGGCGGTCGATGCCGGCGCGCCGGAGCACGGTCGCCAGGATCTCGGCTGCTTGCGGCCCGAGCTCGTCGAGCGGGCGGTTGCGATGGTCGCGCGAGCCGAGGTCGACCTGCGCCACCGCGTCGGCACCGCAACGCTCGACGATATCCACGAGCAATCCCACATCGACACCCCATCCTTCGACGAACGGCAGGGATTCCAGGAGCGCGCGACGCCCGGCGTACTCGCCCGCGAGCGGTTGCACGAACCGGGCCGCCAGCGGGAAGAACCGCGACAGCAACGGGCGCGCGAGGAGCTCGGTCACCCGACCGCCACGGGGCTCGTCGCCGAGGGATCGATGGTAGAAGCCCTTCACGAAGTCGACCTCGGGGCGGGTGAGCATCGGTCCGAGCAGCCCCACGACGAAAGCGGGGTCGAAGCGACGGATGTCGGCGTCGACCCACGCGACGACGTCGCCCGAGCTCGCGAACAGGGAGGTCCAGAGCGCGTTGCCCTTGCCGTCGCCCCGCCCGACCTCGGGGAGTACCTCGTCCACCGCGACGACCCGTGCCCCCGCGGTCGCGGCGACCGCAGCGGTCCGGTCCCGCGAGCCGTCGTCCAGGACGAGGAGCTCGTCGACGAGTGCCCGGCGGAACATCAGCTCGGCGCGGATCGCGGTCACGATCGCTCCCACGGTCGCTGCCTCGTCCCGGGCCGGCAGGCACACCGAGATCGAGGTACCCGTCGCACGCTTGACCCGAGTGAGCTCGGCGGCGTCGAAGGCGCTCGCGGCATACGAGGGAAAGGGCATCTGGCCAACTGTAGGGCACTCCCGAGCAGCCCCTTCGTCCCGAATCGCGTTGCCCACCGAGCGGCGCACCTGGCAGACTGGGGGACAACACGCGTTCATCAAGAGCGGCTGAGGGACAGGCCCGACGACGCCGCGGCAACCAGTCTCCGGGTCCGGGCACCGAGGTGCTCGTGTCCGGAACCAGGTGCCAATGCCTGCACGATGAGCACGCCACGAGCGGCCTCCGCTCGAGGCGCTCACGGAGCGCGTCGAGGAGCGGCGGACGGTCCGTCGCCGGGAGAGGAGGCCGGGCAGCGTGGCGTACGTGGATGCACTCCGATGTCGAGAGTGCGGGCGCACCTTCGACATCGCACCGATCTTCACCTGTGAGTGGTGCTTCGGCCCGCTCGAAGTGGCCTACGACTACGACGCGATCTCCGCCGCGACGAGCCGAGAGCGGATCGAGGCCGGTCCGGCGAACATCTGGCGCTACGCGCCGCTGCTGCCGACCGATCGCGGCGACGCGGTGGACCTCGGCGCGGGTTTCACGCCGCTCGTTCGAGCCGATCGTCTCGCTGCCGAGCTCGGTCTGGGTGAGGTCTGGGTCAAGAACGACACCCTGAACCCCACCAACTCGTTCAAGGACCGGGTCGTCGCGGTGGCGTTGTCGAAGGCGCTCGAGTTCGGGTTCAAGACGGCTTCGTGCGCGTCCACCGGTAACCTCGCCAACTCCGTGGCCGCGCATGCCGCGCACGCCGGGTTGCGGAGCTACGTGTTCATCCCCTCCGACCTCGAGCAAGGGAAGGTCGTCACCACAGCGGTCTACGGAGGGAACCTGGTCGCCGTCGAGGGGAACTACGACGACGTCAACCGGCTCTGCGCGGAGCTCGCGGGGACCCACGAATGGGCGTTCGTCAACGTCAACATCCGCCCGTACTACGCGGAGGGCTCGAAGACGCTCGCCTTCGAGACCGTCGAGCAGCTCGGTTGGCAGTATCCCGACCACGTCGTCGTGCCGATCGCGTCCGGATCGCAGTACACGAAGATCCGCAAGGGCTTCGAAGAGCTGCACACCGTCGGGCTCATGCCCGAAGCGCCGGAGGTGCGCGTGTCCGGGGCGCAGGCCGAGGGTTGCTCGCCCGTCGCGACCGCGTTCCGGGAGGGCTCCGACATCATCCGGCCCGTGAAGCCCGACACGATCGCCAAGTCGCTCGCGATCGGCAACCCTGCCGACGGCTACTTCGCGCTCGATGCCGCCGCGCAGACCAACGGCGTGATCGAGAGTGTCAGCGACGACGAGATCGTCGAAGGTATCCGCCTCCTGGCTCGCACCGAGGGGATCTTCGGCGAGACCGCGGGCGGTGTCACCGTGGGCACGCTGGCCAAGCTCGCCTCCTCCGGGTTGGTACGCCCCGACGAGCGCGTGGTCATCTACGTCACGGGTCACGGGCTGAAGACCATCGAGGCGGTCTCGGCCCACGTCGGGCCCACGGCCACGATCGAGCCGACCCTCGAGGCGTTCGACGCCGAGTTCGCGCTCGAGGATTGACGATCGGAAGCGGCGAGGAGCAAGGAGCCACGATGGCGGTGACGGTCCGGATCCCGACGCAGCTGCGCACGCTCTCGGGCGGCGCCGGCGAGGTGTCGGTTGAGGGGTCCACGGTGTCCGAGGTGTTGAAAGCCCTCGAGGCCGCGCACCCCGGCTTCCGGGAGCGGCTCTTCGACGGCGACGGAACGCTTCGGCGATTCGTCAACGTGTTCGTCGCCGACGAGGACATCCGCTTCCTCCAGGGCGTCGACTCGTCCGTCGGCGAGGGTCAGGTAGTGAGCATCGTCCCCGCAGTCGCGGGCGGATAGCAGCGACCGCGAGCCGTCACCAGTGCGAGACCAGCTCGAGATCGCCCGGGACTGGCTTCCCCGGTACACGGGGATGCCTCTCGACGGCTTCGCCGACTACGTGCTGCTGACGAACTTCCCCGACTACCTGAACCGCTTCGCGACCGTCGAGGACTGCGAGATCCGAGGTGTCGGCAAGCCGATGCAGGCGGCGACGAGTTCGCGAAATCTGACGATGATCAACTTCGGCATGGGCTCGGCCAACGCCGCCACGATCATGGATCTCCTCATCGGACGCCGGCCGAACGGGGTGCTCTACCTGGGAAAGTGCGGCGGGTTGAAGGACTCCACCGAGATAGGACACTTCATCCTGCCGATCGCGGCCATCCGGGGCGAGGGCACCAGCGACGACTACTACCCGCCGGAAGTGCCGGCGCTTCCGTCGTTCAAGCTCCACAAGTACGTGTCGGAGAAGATCCTCGAACAGGGTCAGGAGTACCGCACCGGTGTCGTGTACACGACCAACCGCCGGGTCTGGGAGCACGACGCCGCGTTCCTCGACCGCCTGCGCTCGCTGACGTGCATCGCCATCGACATGGAGACGGCGACGTTCTTCATCGTGGGGCATCACAACCAGATCGCCCGCGGCGCCCTGTTGCTCGTGTCCGACCTGCCTGTCCTCCCCGAGGGCGTCAAGACGGCCGAATCGGACGAGCAGGTGACTGCCGACTGGGCGGACCTCCACCTGCAGATCGGGATCGAGTCGATGGCCGAGATCGGCGCCAAGGGCGAGCAGATCAAGCACTTCCGCTACTGAGCCCCGGCGACCTCGATCAGCTCGAGACGTACATCAGCTCCGCGATGTCCGACGGGACGGTGTGGTCTCCCGCCGGTGTCTCGACACGGACTCCGCGCTCGGTCGTAGCGACGATCGTCGCCCTGCAACCGGGGATGAGGCGCGCCTGGGCCAACAGGCGCAGTCCGTCGTCGTTTTGCTCGAGCTTCTCGCTGATGCGCGTGACCGTCACCGCACCCGGGCCGGCATCGGCGAGCCGTATTGTCGGGACTTCCTTGCGGCTCCGGCCGGAACCGGGGATCGGGTTGCCGTGGGGGCACGTCGCGGGGTCGCCGAGGAGGTCCACGAGCTTCAGCTCGACGTCGGCCGAGATCGCGTGTTCCCATCGGTCGGCCTCGGCGTGGACCTTCTCCCATTCCAGACCGATGACATCGACGAGCAGTCGTTCGGCGAGCCGGTGCCGGCGCACGACCGACGTGGCCAGGCGGCGCCCGCGCGCCGTGAGGTGCAGGCTCCGGTCCTCGCGCAGCTCGAGAAGCCCCTGCTCCTCGAGGCGCTGCACCGTCTCGGAGACCGCGGCCGCGGACAGGTCCAGGCGCTCCACCAAGCGGGCTCGTAGCGGGGTGATCCCCTCTTCTTCGAGCTCGAGGATGGTCTCGACGTAGTGCTCGGTGGCGTCGTGCATCTCGGCCACTGCAGGGCCTCCGCTCCGGCATGAGGGATCGGACAGCTCAGGGTACCCTGACCCGGGTGACAGGGTCCGAAGCGGTGCTCGTCACCGGCCTCACGAAGCGTTTCGGCGACGTCGTCGCGCTGGACGGCGTCGATCTCGGGGTCCGGCCGGGTGAGTTGCTCGCGGTCCTCGGCCCGAGCGGGTGCGGGAAGACCACGCTCCTGCGGGTCGTCGCGGGCCTCGAGCGGCCGGACGTGGGCATGGTGCACGTCGGGGACCGGCTGGTCGCGGGCCCGGACGAGTTCGTGGCGCCCGAATGGCGGCGGATCGGGCTGGTGTTCCAGGACCTCGCCCTCTTCCCGCACATGAGCGTCGCGGCCAACATCGGCTACGGCGTGACGAGTCGCCGCCGCCGCGCCACCCGGGTGGCCGAGGTGCTCGCCCTCGTCGACCTCGTGGGGTTCGACGACCGTCGTCCGCACGAGCTCTCCGGTGGCCAGCAGCAGCGCGTGGCACTGGGGCGAGCGCTCGCGCCCGAACCCGACGTCGTACTGCTCGACGAGCCCTTCTCGAGCCTGGACGCGGCAATGAGGGCCCGGGTGCGAGACGACGTCCGAGACATCCTGGAACGGGCGGGCACCACCGCGGTCTTCGTCACGCACGACCAGGAAGAGGCGCTCTCGATCGCCGATCGAGTCGCGGTGATGGACGCCGGCCGCCTGCTCCAGGTCGACGAGCCCACGTCGATCTACGCTGACCCGAAGGCCCGGTTCGTCGCCACGTTCGTCGGCGACGCCGACGTCGTGGCCGGGACGAGCGACGGCGACGCCGTCGCGACGATCCTGGGCCGGCTCGTGCCCAACCGGGTCCCCGATCCGGGACCGGTGGACGTAGTGTTGCGCCCCGAGCGCGTTCGTCTCCGGCTCGACGGTTCCGGTGACGGGGTGGTGAGACACACGACCTTCTACGGGCACGACCAGCTCGTGGAGGTCCTGCTTGCCGACGGCACGACCGTCCACGCGAGGATGGGTCCCGGCTCGTGGTTCCAGAGTGGGGATCGCGTTGCCGTGAACGTCACGGGCGAGGTGCTCGCCTACGCGCGGGAGTGATGCGCGAGGTCGACGTCGCCGTGCTCGGGGCCGGCCCCGCCGGGCTCACGGCGGCGTATCTCCTGGCGCGGGGCGGACGTTCCGTCACGGTCGTCGAAGCTCGCCGCGGTCCCCGCGGGCGCGCGGCGCGCGTCGACGTCGCCGGGGGGCGCGGCGACCCCGGCAGCCAACGGTTGCCACCGTCGTGTGAC
>CAYRHS010000160.1:0-6864 GCA_964424125.1 uncultured Burkholderiales bacterium | reverse complement strand
CGCTGGTGCGGGCGCTGGCGGCGGCTCCGCCCGAAGAGGCCGACGCGGTCCGCCGCATCACCGCGACCATGACCGAGATCATCACCGCCGCCATCCGGGACGAGCCGCCGACCGCCCACGATCTCGTCGTGGCCCGGGTCCTCCAGCAGGTGTGGCTGTCCGCGCTCGTGGGGTGGGTGGGCGGCGTGGACCCGGCCGACCGGGTCGACGACGACATGGAGCTCGCCACCCGCGCGTTGCTCGACGGTGCCGGTCCGGTGCCGGGCGCGAGCTGACGTGGGCCGCGAGACTCGACCGAGACCCGAGCCACTCCCGAGGACCATGGCGACATACAACCTGGCGGACCTCTTCGAACTGACCGTCGACGCCGTTCCCGATCGCACGGCGTTGATTTACGACGAGAGGCAGTTCACGTTCCGGGCGCTCGAGGGGCGGATCAACCGACTCGCTCACCACCTGCTGTCCCAGGGGATCGGCGAGGGGGACCACATCGGCATCCACGCGCACAACAACAACGAGTGGGTCGAGGCGATGTACGCGTGCTTCAAGATCCGCGCCATCCCCGTGAACATCAACTTCCGCTACGTCGAAGCCGAGTTGCGCTACCTCTTCGACAACGCCGATCTCGTGGCCCTCGTCTACCAGCGGCAGTTCGCCTCACGGATCGCGGCGGTAAAGGACGAGGTCCCGACGCTGCGGCACTTCGTTCGCATCGAGGACGGGAGCGCGCAAGACGATTCGATGCTCGCGCCCATCGAGTACGAGCGCGCCCTGGGCGGGCAGTCGGGTGAGCGCGACTTCGTCGATCGCTCGGGCGACGACATCTACCTGCTCTACACGGGCGGCACGACCGGGCTGCCCAAGGGGGTCATGTGGCGCCAGGAGGACGTCTTCTTTGCCCTGGGCGGCGGGTTCGACCCGTTCACGAAGGAGCCGGTGCGGTCGCCGGAGCAGCTCGCCGAGGAGGCGAAGGCCGGCGGATGGATCCTGATGTTCCCGGTGCCTCCGCTCATGCACGGCGCGGGTCAGTTCGGCGTCTTCAACGCGTTCCATCGAGGAAACGGAGTGCTGCTGATCGACCATTTCGATCCCGAACGCGTGTGGCGTCTGGTCGATCGCTGGAAGGCGAGCACCGTGAGCATCACCGGTGACGCGATGGCGCGACCGCTCGCGGAGAAGCTCGCGGAGCTCGGCGACGAGATCGACACGTCCTCGGTGCTCACGCTCAACAGCACTGCCGCGGTGTTCTCACCGTCGATCAAGGAGCAGTTCCTCGAGCTGCTCCCGAACGCGATGATCCTCGACGCGATCGGCTCCACCGAGAGCGGGATGAACGGCATGAAGATCGTCGAGAAAGGCGGCAGGCGTGATGCCGGAGTCACGACGGTCGACGCCGGCCCGGGATCGACGGTGGTCGACGACGACATGCGCCCGGTCGAGCCCGGCTCGGGCACGATTGGATGGCTCGCGCGCACCGGCAACATCCCGATCGGCTACTACAAGGACCCCGAGAAGACCGCGGTCACGTTCCCGGTGATCGACGGTGTCCGCTACTCGATCCCGGGCGACCACGCCACGATCGAGGCCGACGGGACGATCACGCTGCTCGGACGCGGCTCGGTGTCGATCAACACCGGGGGCGAGAAGGTCTTCCCCGAGGAGGTCGAGGCGGCGGTGAAGTCACACCCCGACGTCTTCGACGTGCTCGTCGTCGGCGTGCCCGACGAGCGCTGGGGAGAGCGCGTCGCCGCCGTCGTCGAGGCCCGGGCCGGCGCCACGCCGACGCTCCCCGAGCTCCAGGCGCACTGCCGGGAGCACATCGCCCGCTACAAGGTGCCCCGCGAGCTCTTCCTCGTCGACGAGGTCTCCCGCCTCCCCAACGGCAAGCCTGACTACACGTGGGCCAAAGAAACCGCCCGTCGCCTCGCCGCTTCGTCCTGACTCCGGCGGCCGGGAACGCCGGCGACGGCTCAGCGGGCGGCGATCGAAGCTCCGAGCGTCCGGAGTTGGCGGGTCGCGGACCCGAGGGTGAGCTCGATCCAACGGGCCCAGGTGAAGTACCGGTGCAGCGGGTAGTCGGTGTCGACGCCGATCCCGCCGTGCAGGTGCTGCGCGGCGTGGACGACACGGGACGCGCCGTCTCCCGACCAGAACTTGGCGATCGCGACCTCGTCGGAAGCGGGGAGCGCCTCGGCGATGCGCCAGGCCGCCTGCCACGCGGTGAGCCGGACCGCCTCGGTGTCGATGTAGGCGTCGCCGGCACGCTGTGACACCGCCTGGAACGCGGCGATCGGGTGGTCGAACTGTTCGCGGCTCGACGTGTAGTCCGCGGTCAGCCGTAGGGCGCGTTCGCAGACACCGGCCTGCACGACGCAGAGGGCCGCGGTCGCTCGCTCCGCGACCCAGTCGACGATCGACGCGTCGGACGTGGGCTCGGCCAGCGGTTCGGCCGGTGCACCGTCGAGCGTCATCCGGAAGACGGGCTCTCGATTGGTGGCTCGGCCCTCCTCGAGCGCCACGCCCTCGCCGTGCGGGTCGACGAGGAACATGCCCGCGTTCTCCCCGACGGTCGCGGGGACCAGGATCGCGGAGGCGATGGCGGCGAAGGGCACGAACTGCTTCTCGCCCGAGAGCCGCCAGTCGCGCCCGGCGCCGGTCGCGCGCGTGGTCGGCGCTGCGACGTCTTCGTTCGCGAGCTCGGAGAGCGCGCTCGTGAGGATCGTCTCGCCCGAGCAGGCGCCGGGCAGCAGGCGCGCTCGCTGCTCGTCGGTGCCGAACTCGGCCACGGCCATTGCCGAGACGCCGTGCCAGACGTAGGGGACTGGCGCGACGTGTCGGCCGATCTCCTCGAACACGATCGCGGCCTCGACGAAGCCGAGGCCGCCACCGCCGTGCTCCTCCGGCAGAGCGATGCCGACGACGCCGGCGTCGGCGAGCCGTCTCCAGGTTTCGTGATCGACGCCGTCACCGCCGGCTTCGAGCTCCTTCAGGCGTTCGTGGGTGACGTGGTCGGCGAGGATCCGGCGCGCCAGGTCCCGGAGCGCTTCCTGGTCGTCGGTGAAGCCGAAGTCCACGGTCAGCTCCTCAGCGCATGGACCGGGGCATGCCCAGCCCGAAGATCGCGATCAGGTCGCGTTGCACCTCGTTGGTCCCACCGCCGAACGTCAGGATGAGCGTGCCCTGGTAGGCGGTCTCGAGACGGCCCCGCAGCGCGGCGGCAGGCGAACCGGACCGCAGCGCCGAGGCGGGCCCCACCACCTCCATGAGCAGTCGGTACGCCTCGGTGAAGAACTCGGTGGCGAAGACCTTGGTGGCCGAGGCGTCGGCGACGTTGAGCGTCCCCTCGGTGGCCGCCCAGGCGACCTTCCAGTTGAGGAGCTGGAGGAACTCGACCTTGGCCCGCACCCGGGCGAGATTGAGCTGGACCCATTCCTGGTCGATGACGCGCCGTCCGTCGGGCAGACGGGTCGCCTTCGCCCACTCGACGGTCTCCTCGAGCTGACGGAACACCCATCCGGGCGGGCCGAGGGCCACTCGTTCGTGGTTGAGCTGGTTGACGATCAGGTCCCAGCCCCGGTTCTCGTCACCGACCAGGTTGCCGACGGGGACACGGACGTCGTCGTAGTATGTGGCGTTGGTGCGCGCCGAGCCCATGATGTGGATCGGGGTGAGCTTGTAGCCCTCGGCATCGGTGGGGACGATGATGATCGAGATGCCACGGTGCTTCTCGGCGTCGGGGTCGGTGCGGCAAGCGAGCCACACGTAGTCGGCGTGCTCGGCGATGCTGGTGAAGATCTTCTGCCCGTTGATGACCCACTCGTCGCCGTCGCGAATCGCGCGCGTCTTGAGTGACGCGAGGTCGGTCCCGGCGTCCGGCTCCGTGTACCCGATCGCGAATTGGATCTCGCCCCGCAGGATCCGGGGCAGGTAGAAGTCCTTCTGCTCCTGGGTGCCGAACTGCATGATCGTCGGCGCGACCGAGTTCATGGAGAGCATCGGCACTGGTGCTCCGGCGCGTTGCGCCTCGTCGTAGAAGATCGCCTGCTCGATGGGCGAGCGGCCCTGGCCGCCGAACTCGACCGGCCAGCCGATCCCGAGCCAGCCGTCAGCGCCCATCTTCTTGCAGGCCTCGAGAGCGTTGGGACCGCCGAGCTCGCCCCCGGCCATCTCCTCGCGGATCTCGTCGGTGACGAGGTCGGCGAAGTACTCGCGCAGCTCGCCTCGCAAGGCGAGCTGATCGGGTGTGAGGCCGATCTGCATGTCGCTCGGGCACCCCCGGCGGCGCAGGGCCACCGACCGCGGATGAGAACACGTTCTATTTCATTGTGGCCCGCGGGCGCCCGAGGTGTCGATCCGCGCGAGCAGCGATCCGCCGCTCGGCACTCCTAGCCTGCCGAGGTGCGTCGAGAGCTCGCGAACGCGGTGGACGACCTCGTGGGTCGAGACGCAGTGGTCGCCGGCCTCGTCAAGCGTCACGGTCCGTGCGGGCTGCGGGGGATCCGACCGCCGGGCGAGCGTTTCGAGTCCCTCACCCGCGCCATCTGCGCGCAGCAGGTCGCGGGCGCGGCGGCGCGAGCGATCCACGGCCGCTTCCTCGCTCTGTTCGACGGGGCGCCGACGCCGGAGGCCGTACTCGCGCGTCGGCCGGCGACGCTGCGGCGGGTAGGGCTGTCGAACGCGAAGGAGGCGTCGATCCGCGACTTGGCCCGGAAGGTGGAAGGCGGCGAGGTACGGCTGGATCGCATGGCGCGCCTGGACGACGGGCGCGTGGTCGAGGAACTCACACGGGTGCGTGGCATCGGCCGGTGGACGGCCGAGATGTTCCTCATGTTCCAGCTCGGTCGGCTCGACGTCTGGCCGACCGGCGACTACGGGGTCCGCAAGGGCTTCGGCGCTGCGTGGGGACTGGACGCGGTTCCTGAGCCCGACGACCTTGAGTCGTGGGGTGCGGTCTTCCGCCCGTACCGCTCGGTGGTCGCCTGGTACTGCTGGCGAGCGGCCGGTGACTCGGTCGCGGCCGATGAGCCCCGGCGCGCTCGATGAGCGCCGATCGTCGTCCGATCCAGCCGCTCACGTTCCTCGTGATCCTGCTCGCCGCGTCGGTCGTCGGATCGCTCGTCGGCCTCGGCGTCGTTCGTTGGCGCGACCACGGCGACGGTGCGGAGCCGACGACGACGGCGCGTCCGGACGCATCCCTGCCGACCGATCCGGAGGCCCTATGGCTGTTCGGGTCGACGACCGTCCGCATCGACCCCGAGAACCTGGCCGATCCCCGTGCCGTTCCCGTGCGGGCCTTCGGTTCCGTGGCGGGCGCCCCCGGGGCGGTCGACCTCTACAGCCCGTTCTCGGGCGACTTCGGCGTGCTGGACGCCACCGAGAACACGATCGGCGTGCGCTCGAACGTTCCCCCTCTCGGGGAGGTGGATCCGCTCGTCGAGCCGGCGGTGGCGCCGGCCGACGACGCGGTGTGGGTCGTGACCGGCCCGGCATCGGTCGCGGCGGTCGATCCTGCTTCGGGTGACGAGCTCGAGCGCCTCGACCTGCCCGCGTCGTTCATCGGCCTCGGCGACGGCACGGAGGTGACGTCAGCGCGGGTCGTCACGACGGGGTCCGGTGCCGTGGCGATCTTCGAGGTCTCGGTCACCGGGGGCGGCTCCGCCGTCGGCCTGGCCCGCCTCCACGTCGGCTCCGATCCGACGCTCGGCGCGATCGTGGAGCGGTCCACGAATCCCGTCGTCGCAGTAGCGGGTGCTTCCCGTGCGGTCTGGGTGATCCGGGGCACGGAGGTGACCCGGGTCGACGCCGACACACTGGAGGAGACGGGGAGCGCCGACGTCGGTGAAGAGCTCGGCGAAGCGCTCCGGTTCGAGGTCGCGGTGGTGGCCGACGAGGCGCTCTGGCTCCTCGATCGAGCGCGCCTGTCGCTGATCGAGGTGACCGACCAGCTCGAGATCGCGAGCTCGGTCGTACTCCCGGTGGAGAACCCGGGCTCCGAGTCGATCCCCGGTGCGATGACCGCGGGTGCCGGGTCCGTCTACGTGCTGTTGCCCCGTGCCGACGGGAGCACGTTGCTCACCGTTGTCGACGCGGCGACGGCGGAGAAACGCCAGCAGCTGGGGTTCCCTCGGCAGGCGCTGCTCGCCGCGGTGGCGTTCAGCTCGAACGTCCCGTGAGCGACTCAGCTCATCGCTGCGTGCCACGCGGCAGCACCGAGCAAGCCCGCGTCGTCGCCGAGGCGTGCGCAAGCCAGCTCGATGGGTTCGGGGAGGTTGCCGGGGCCGTGGCGGTCGAGCACCCAGCGGGCGGCAGGGAGCACGAGATCCTCGTTGAGGCCGACGCCTCCGCCGATGACGATGATCCGAGGCGCGAACGTCCACGCCGCGTTCACGACGGCGATCCCGATGGCGGTCGCGACCCGATTCCACACGGCCTCAGCCGCCTCGTCGCCCGCACGGACGCGTTCCATCACCGCGCGCCCGTCGGTCGCCGCGAGGCCGGCTTCGGTGGCGAGCCGCTCGAGCGCCGTACCCGAACCGAGCTCCTCGAGGGTGGGGGGCCCGCGGGTCGCGAGCGCGGTCGCGTCCACGATCGTGTGCCCGAGCTCGGCCAGCGACCACGCCCCCCGAACCAGCTTCCCCCGGAGCACCACACCGCCGCCGATCCCCGTCGAGATCGTAAGGTAGACGACGTCGTCGTGCTCGCGTCCGGCTCCGAAGTACGTCTCGCCCACTGCCGCGAGGTCGGCATCGTTCGCGATCGAGACCTCCATGTCCAAAAGCTCGGCCAGGTTCGGGGCGGAGAGGTGGGGCACCCAGGCGGGCGGGAGGTTCGGGACGGGCAGGTCGCGCTCGACCACGTCGATCC
>CAYRHS010000159.1:0-6894 GCA_964424125.1 uncultured Burkholderiales bacterium | reverse complement strand
TCACCCAGGACTCCATCGATGCTCGGGGGCACGCCATCGAGTGCCGCATCAACGCCGAGAACCCGGCCACGGGCTTCCTCCCGTCGCCGGGCCCGATCGCACGTCTCGATCGACCGGACGGCCCCGGCGTGCGGGTCGACGCCGGCTACGAGAGCGGCGATGCCGTCTCCCAGCACTACGACAATCTCGTGGCCAAGCTCATCTGCTGGGCACCCGATCGCGACGCCGCGATCGATCGCACCATCCGGGCGTTGCGCGAGTTCCGGGTCGAGGGGATCCACACGACGATCGGCGCCCAGATCGCGCTCCTCGACCATCCGGCGTTCCGGACGTCGACCCACTCCACCAAGTGGCTCGAGGAGGACGTCGACAGCTCGCTGCTCGTCGCCTCGGCCGCCGCGGACCACATGATGCCGCCGCCCCAGGGTGCAGAGGACCTGACGGGCCGCACGGTCCCCGTCGAGGTCGACGGGAAGCGGTTCTCGGTGACGGTGTGGCTGCCACGACGCGCGGGGACCGACGGCGAGGCGCCTCGCGTACCCAAGCCCGCCGGGGCCGGCGGGCTCCCGGGCGGCGGCGGCGGCGGATCGGTCGACGCGCCGATGCAGGGAACGATCGTCAAGGTTCTCGTCTCCGAGGGCGACGAGGTAGAACCCGGCCAGGGCGTCGTCGTGCTCGAGGCGATGAAGATGGAGAACCACATCAACGCCGAACGGGGCGGCACCGTCAAGGAGATCCGGGTCGCCGGGGGCGAGACGGTCAGCGCGGGCGACGTCCTGGTCGTCGTCGAGTAGCCGTCAGCCGGGCCGGTTTCAGGCCGCGGGGGCGCCGATCCGGTCCTCCTCGACGAGCCCCGAGTCGGCCAGCGCCCGCTGGACGAAGGTCTCCACGGGACGCGACCACATGAACCCCATGTGGCAGCCGGGGTACCAGCCGATCTGGGGCCGTCCCCAGTGGTCCCACAACAGGAGCGCCTGGCGACGCGGGTGGATGAGGCGGTCGACGAGGCCGGCATAGATGTAGCGACGCTCGTAGGGCGCGACCGGGTCGAGCGCGAGCGGGGAAACGACCCGGAACAGGTTGTGGGACACGGTGTTCAGCGCCCGCCAGAGCGGCGTGTCCCGCACGGCCGCGGGCGTGTGCGCCTCGAAGAGCGCGGCGAAGTCGACCGGCGGGACACCGGCGATCACACACGCGAGGTCGTCGTCGAGGTTGGCGAGCAACGCGGTCAGGTACCCGCCGAGCGAGATCCCGGTCACGCCGACGGGTCCGCCGCCCTGGGAACGGATCCAGGTGAGCAACCGGCGCACGTCCCAGGTCGCCTGGGTGGCGCCGTGGACGGTGTCGACGAGATCGTCGGTCGGGAACCCGAGGCCGTAGAAGGTGTGGCGACGGCGGGGACCGTGCAACGGCGCGACCGGGATCGCCACGTTCAGCCCGAGGCGCCGGTGCAGTCGCTCGGGATCGAAGACGGCGAAGTCGGCGCGCGGGAAGCCCATGCCCGTTCCCGGCAAGCACACGAGCCAGGGTCGCGGTTCGTCGTGGCGCAGGACCCAGGCGTGAGCCGTGCGATTCGCCTCGTAGCCGAGCCAACGCTCACGCCCCGGAACCTCGGGGAGCGGCTCGAAACGGCTGTCCCAGGAGAGGTGCTCGTACAGGAACGGGCCGAAGCGCCGCCGACGGCTCACCGGCTCGAGGAGCGGCGGCGGGGCCTGCCAGTAGGAGGCCGGGTCCTCGCCGAAGCCCCGACGCTCGAAGACCGTGACCGTGTCGGCAGCCTCCTCGACGATGCGCCAGTAGGCGTCGTCGTGTCGTGGTGGTCTCCCGAGCTTGAAGATCGCGAGCAACAGCTCGTCGACCGCTGCCTCCCCGAGCACGACCGGGTGGGGCCGGACGCGTGGCATCTCCGATCCCTGATCGCGCAGTCGGACCCAGTCGACCCACGTCCGCGCGTAGAAACCGATTGCGCGGGGGATCGGACTCGCGAGATCGGCCCACCAGGCGCCCCGACGCATCCCCGCAGCCCAGCGCCCGACGTCCCCGGCGATGCCCTGAAGCTTGTTCACCAGCGTTCGTCCCCCCCGATCGGCACCTCAGGATGCCGCCTCGGCGAGAGACTCCGCCAGCGACGGATGCACCAACAGCGAATCGACGATGTCCTCGACCTTCAAGCCGTTCGTCACCGCAACCGCGAGCACGCTGATCAGCTCGGCCGCGTTCCGCCCGACGATCGAGCCTCCGAGCACGACGCCGGTGGCCGGGTCGGAGAGGATCTTCACGAAACCGCGCGGGTCACCGTCGATGAGCGCCTTGGCGTTCGCCGAGTACGGGACCTTGGTCACGCGGATCTTCCGGCCTTCGGCAAAGGCTTGCGCTTCGGGAAGTCCGACGTCCGCGATCTCGGGCTCGGTGAAGATCGCCGACGCGGCCTTGTCGTAGTCGAGGTGGCGGTGCGGTCGGTTGTGCAATCCCATCAGGTGCTCGGCGATCTTGCGCCCCTGCATCGCACCCACCGACGAGAGCGGGAGCTTCCCCGAGAGATCCCCGGCTGCATAGATGTGCGGGATGTTGGACTGGCAGTGGTGGTTGATGTGCACGTATCCCGCATCGTCCACGTCGACCCCGGCGTCCTCCAACCCGAGCTGCTCGCTGTTCGGGATCGATCCGATCGCGAGGACCGCGTGACTCCCCTCGACGCAGCGACCGTCATCGCACTCGACGACGACATGTTCCCCACGCCGCTCGATGCGCTTGGCCCGCGCGCCCTTCAGCAACCGCACCTCACGACGGACGAACTCCGCCTCGAGCGCGCTCGCGACCTCGGGGTCCTTCTGCGGCAGCACCTGCTGACGAGAGACCACGAGCGTCACCCGCGAACCGAGCGAGCTGAACATGTTGGTGAACTCGACTCCCGTGACGCCGGAGCCGACCACGACGAGGTGATCGGGGATCTCCGGGGGCGGGTAGGCCTCGCGGGTCGTCAGGATCCGCTCACCGTCCATCGCCGCCCAATTCGGGATGCGAGGACGCGAACCGGTCGCGGCGACGATGAAGTCGGCCGTGAGCTCCTCCATCGACTCGCGCGTGTCGATGACGACCTCGTGGGGGCCCTTCAGCCGTCCCGTTCCTCGCACCACCCGGACTCCCTGGGAGACGAGCAGGTCGCGCACCGACTCGTGCAGGCGCGTCTCGATTCGCTCCACGCGCTCCCGCAACGCGGCGACGTCCAGCCGGCCTTCGGACTCGAGGCCCATCGTCCGTGCCCGCTCGAGCTCGTTGAGCTCCGCGCCGGTCGCGATCATCGCCTTCGAGGGGATGCAGTCCCACAGGTTGGCTGCGCCGCCGAGGATCTCGCGCTCGACCAGCGTGACCTCGGCACCGAGCGTTGCGGCCACCGTCGCGGCCGTGTTCCCGGCCGGTCCCCCACCGATGATCGCCACCCTGACGGCCATGTCGACCAGGGTATGCCCGCGAGCGGCGCACCGCCGTGGAGGGCGACGGGCGGATCGATCGCTTACCCTCCGGCCATGCGGGCGACGGAGCGGCCACCCGAGCTACGACACGACGAGCTCACGACGTGCTCGGTGATCCTCGCCCCCGGGCGAGCCGCGCGCCCGGCCGCGTTCCGATCCGACCCCTCCCCCGCGTTGCGTTCCTTCGACGCCGGGTGCCCGTTCTGTCCCGGCAACGAGGAGCAGACCCCGCCCGAGATCGCGCGACGAGGCGGTGGAGATGCGGGGAAGCCGGGATGGCAGGTGCGGGTCGTCCCCAACCTGTACCCGATCGTCTCCGCCGAAGGCCACCACGGTGCCCGGGGCGCGCACGAGGTGCTCGTGCTCTCCCCTGCCCACGATCGGCCGCTCGAGCGGCTCGACCCTCCGGAGGTGGCGGCGGCGCTGGCGGTGGCCCGTGAGCGCGCTGCCGACCGAGCCGCCCACGGGTCCGCGTTCGTCCAGGTGCTCGTGAACCAGGGAGCCGCGGCCGGCGCCTCCCTTCCCCACCCTCACGGGCAGATCACCGCGCTGGAGGCGGTCCCGCTGGCCGTGGCCGCGGGTGTGACCGCGTTCGCGGGGCACGGAGCCGACCCCGTCCTCGAGACGCTCGAACAGGAGTCGAACGGCGCCGCGCTCGTCGCGGAGATCGCGGACGCGGTGGCGTGGTGCCCGTATGCGTCTCTGGTTCCATACCAGATCCGGATCGCGCTCCCGAGCGCGGGAGCGCACTTCTCGCGCGCGACCGATCGCGAGATCGAACAGGCCGCGACCCTTCTGCGCAGCGCGCTCTCCTCATTCGCTGCCGTCGCCCACGAACCTGCCTACAACGTGATCGTGCGAACCGCCCCCACAGACGTCGCCGACGACGGCTACCACTGGTTCGTGGACGTCCTCCCGCGTCTCGCCAACTTCGCGGGGCTCGAGCTGGCCACGGGCCTCCTCGTCAACATCGTGGAACCGCTGGACGCGGCCGCCGCGTTGCGCGCGGCCGCCGGGGGATGAGCATGCGCCTACGCGTCGCCATCACCGTGGACGCCCCCATCGACGTCGTGTGGGCGGAGCTGGCCGATCTCGGTTCGCACAGCGAGTGGATGGCCGACGCAGTGGCCATCCGATTCATCGGCTCGCAACGCTCGGGGGTGGGAACGAGGATGGAGGTCCCGACCCGGGTCGGGCCCATGCGAACGACCGACGAGCTCGTCGTGACCGAGTGGCAGCCCCGCCGCGCCCTCGCGGTCGAACATCGCGGTGCGATCAGCGGGGCGGGTCGCTTCACGCTCCGGCGCAAACGGCGGGGCCGCACCCGCGTCGAGTGGCGCGAACGGGTCCGGTTCCCCTGGTGGCTCGGAGGTCTCGTCGGTGAACAGGCCGCGCGCCCCGTGTTGCGCCGGATCTGGCGACGGAACCTCGCGCGGCTCGGTGCGCGTGTGTCGCAGACCACCTGAGGCCCGCGGGGGCGACGGGCAACGGCCGCCGGAGGGTGCGCGTCAGCGTCCCGAGAAGCGCGCCTTTCCGGGTCCCTGTTCGCGAAAGCTCTCGATACCCGTCCGGGCGTCCTCGGTCCGAAAGACCTCGACGAAGGCTTCCGCCTCCACGTCGAGTCCCTGCGCCAGCGGGCCGTCGAGACCGGCGTCGATGGCCCGTTTGGCCAGCCCCATCGCCGCGACCGCTCCCCGTGCGAGCGCGCTCGCCCACGCGAGCGCCTCACCCTCGAGCGCCTCGTCCGCCACGACCCGGTCGACGAGCCCGAACTCGCGCGCTTGCTCGGCGCGGACGGCTTCGCCCGAGAAGACGAGCTCCTTGGCACGAGCCGGACCGACGAGGCGTGGGAGCCGCTGCGTCCCGCCGGCCCCTGGGATGATGCCGAGCGCGATCTCCGGCTGGCCCAGCCTCGCCGACGCCGCCGCGAGGCGGACGTCACAGGCGAGCGCGAGCTCGAGGCCGCCTCCGAGCGCGACACCGTGGATGGCGGCAATGACCGGCCTCGGGATCGCGGCAACCGCGTCGAACGCGTGCCGGAACGCCTGGCTGATGCTGCGGGCTTCGTCCGGTCCCCCGAACTCGGACACGTCGGCGCCGGCTGCGAACGCCTTCCCCGCGCCGCGAACGACCACCGCCTTCACGTCTCCCGTCGCGCTCAGAGCACGAGCGATCTCCTCGATCTCTCCCAGGACCGCGGTCGACAGCGCGTTCACAGGCGGGTGATCGAGGGTGACGACGACCACCCCGTCGTCACGCCGATCGACCCCGACGCGCTCGGTACCGGACACCATGGACGGGGACACTACCGATCCTCCCGGCGGGAGCTCCGGCTGTGGTGTCAGGCTGCGGCCTCCTCCCGAGCCTCGGCACCCGCGAGCGCGACGTCGAGGACCTGGCGGACGTCCTCGACCAGATGGAACGTCATCGCCTCGCGCACCGGCTCGGGCACGTCTTCTAGGTCGGGCTCGTTGCGAGCGGGAAGGACCACCTCGGAGAGCCCGGCCCGGTGCGCGGCGAGCACCTTCTGCTTCACGCCACCGATCGGGAGCACGCGACCGGAGAGGGTCACCTCGCCGGTCATGCCCACCTCCGGGCGCACGGGTCGGTCCGAGAGCAAACTGACCAGCGCGGTGGTCATCGTGATCCCGGCCGAAGGGCCGTCCTTGGGCACCGCACCCGCCGGCACGTGCAGGTGGAACCGCCGCCCGGCGAAACGCTCGGGGTCGAGGCCCAGCGACTCGCCGTGGGCTCGCACGTAGGACTGGGCGATCTGCGCCGACTCGCGCATCACGTCGCCGAGCTGGCCCGTGAGCGTGAACGAGCCGTCCCCGGTCGCACCATGGGCGGGCGAGTCGCTCGCCTCGACGAAGAGCACGTCACCGCCGACCCCGGTCACCGCGAGCCCGGTGGCGACGCCCGGCGCGTGGGTGCGATCGGCGACCTCGTTGAAGAACCTGGGCCGGCCCAGGTACGTCCTGAGCTCGTCCGCGCCGACCCGCACCGGGGGCGCGGCCTTTCCGGCCGCGATCGCGGTCGCGACCTTCCGCAGGACCTTGCCGAGCTCGCGTTCGAGATTCCGTACACCTGCTTCCCGCGTGTAGTCGGCGACGATGGCGCGCAGCGCGTCGTCGTCGACCTCCACCTCGTCGGTGTCGAGCCCGTTGCGCTCGACCTGGCGCTCGAGCAGGTGGTTGCGGGCGATCGCGACCTTCTCGTCCTCCGTGTAACCGTCGAGCCGGACGACCTCCATGCGATCGAGCAGCGGCCCCGGGATCGTGTCGATGACGTTGGCCGTCGCGATGAAGAGCACGTCCGAGAGGTCGAGCTCGACCTCGAGGTAGTGATCGCGGAAGGAGTGGTTCTGCGCCGGGTCCAGTACCTCGAGCAGCGCCGCCGAGGGATCGCCGGAGAAGCCGCC
>CAYRHS010000158.1:0-6958 GCA_964424125.1 uncultured Burkholderiales bacterium | reverse complement strand
CCACTGCGACGTGGTCGCCCCTGGCCTTGCCCATGAATGCCATGCCGACCTGTGCGTTGTACGCGTAGATGCCCTTGTCGTGGTCGGCGTCCCACGGCCCGAGGAAAGTCATGGTCCGTTCCTCGCCGTTCGCGGCGTCCTTGACGGTCACGATGCTGCCGATGGAGACGTTCGGGCTCCGCGCGAGGTCGGGGGTGATCGCGGTCATGACCGAGACCGCGAACAGCCCGTGAGGGAGTTGGAAGAAGATGAACGCGTACTGGTACGCGCTCACCTCCCCTTGGCGCGAGAAGGCGAGGATGAGCACGACGAGCAGCGCGACCTGGTTCGCGATGACGTAGCCGAACGTCCAGCCCGAGAGGCGAACGACCTTGCGGACCGCGGGATGCCGCCACGCGAAGAGCGGACGGAGCCGTACGTGCGCCCGTCGGATCGCAGGGACGAGCGCCAGTGCCATCGTCGCAATCCCGGCGGTGGTCCCCAGCCCGATGAGCAATACGAGCCCCGCGTCGCCGCGCACGCGATCGAGCGTGACTTCGTCTCCCACGATCTGCGAGAAGACGAGGAACACCGTGATGACCACGAGGTTGTTCAGCACCGGCACGAACGCGGGCGCAGCGAACCGTCGGCGGGCATTCAGCATCGCGGAAGCGAGCGCGACGAAGCCGAAGAACAGAACCTGCGGAACGAGCAACCGGAGCAGGTTCGTGCCCAGCGCGATCTGGTCACCGCGTAGCTCCTCCGAGACGAGGAGCCCGAGCACGCGCATCAGCAAGGGAGCGAGGAGGACTGCCAGAAGCGTCAGCGCGCCGAGACCGACGATCGCGACGGTGACGATCGCGGAGGCCGCGTCATCGTCGGGGTCGTCGAGGTGATCGACGAACACGGGGACGAGCGTCGCGGAGAGCACACCGCCGAGGATGAGCTCGTAGACGATGGCCGGGGCCATGTTGGCCACGTTGAAGGTGTCGGCGACCGCCGTCGTTCCCAGGGCGAAGGCGATCGCGCCGACGCGGAGCAGTCCCGTCGCGCGCGAGAGCGCGGTGCCGGCCCCGACGACAGCACTGGAACGCACGAGGGCATGGCCACTCGACTGTTCTGCTGCCGCGTCGAACTCGCCGACGTCGAGGTCGGATTCGGCGGGGTCGCTGGGGATGCGCGGGGGCTCGGTGCTCACGCGGACCGAACCCGTCGGCGCCGCCGGCCCCTCAGGTAGTGGTTCAACCACCAGATCGCGAGAAAGGCCGCGGCTGTGACGGTCAGCAGGACCCCCACGCCGCTCACGGCTGTTGAGCGCACGGTGAGGCGACTGCGCTGGAAGTCGAGGCGGCCGTCGGGCGAGGACACCGTGAGCGTCAGCGGGAACGCCCCCGAGGTGCGCGCCTCGACGAGGAACTGCTCGGTCGTGTTCTGGGGCGGGAGCTCGAGGAGGAACTCGGAGCCGTCCGGAAAGTTGAGCTTCTCGCTCTCTAGCGTGACGCGCACGCGGATCGGCTCGTCGCCTTCGTTCCGGAAGCTGATCGGGATCTCGGCACGACGCGCGGTGATCGTGACCGTTCGGTCCTCGGCCGCGGACACGAGGGCCAGCACCGACTGCACGGACTCGTCGATGCTGGCGAGATACGCGTGGGCGTCCGCGCGCCCGGACGGGCCCTCGAACGTCGACGAGAGACTGACGAGCAGGGCTCGCTCGCCGCGTGCGATCCGCGGGTCGGTCTCGGGGACCAGCGTGGCCAGCGCCTCGAGGTCGTTGTCGGCGGCGCGCCAGGCGCGCGCGCTCACGGGCGGCGCCGTCGGCTCGATCGGTTCGAGCATCCGCACCACGGGCTCCCCGGCTTCGTCGAGCTCTGTCGGGACCTCGTCGAAGTACGTGTCGAGATCGACCGCCTGCAACAGGGGATTCCTCTCGAGCCCCTGTGTCACCGCGGCCACGGTTTCCGGAGCAGGATCCCAGTCGGAGGGGGGTACGACGACCAGGCCCCGGAGGTCGTTCGGTTGCTCGAGCGCCACGACCGCCAACGCGGCCAGGAACTGCTGCGCCTGGAGGGCGGGGGCAAGGTCCGTCTCGAGGAGCGAGACGGCGACCTCGTCGTTGTCGGTGGCGTCCACGAGCATGCCGCCGGCGGCCAGGAGGAACGGTCGTGAGGGCGTGAAGCGGGATTCGCGTGGGGCCAGCGACGACGGCTCGACCACGAGGCGATCGACGACCGTGCCCGCGAGCCGCGACATGGTCGCGTCGTCGACGGGATCCAGGTACTCGGTCCTGGGGTCGATGCGGACGCCGAGAGCGTTGCCGAGCTCGAAGGTGCCGGTGAGGAGTTGACCCTGGGCCGGTGACTCCAGTCCGGCCGCGAGCAACGACGGGAAGTCGATCGGGACGAAGGGGCTGGTGAGCACCTGCTGGCCGCCCGCGACGGCGCGCTGGAGCGCCGTGATCCCCGGCGCGAGCGCGCTCGCCTGGGCGGCCGAGAGCTGGGGCTCGAGGTCGTCCGCGGGCACGTCGGCGGGCGCAGCGCCCGCCCATCGCACCCACGCCTCGAGCGTCTCGGGGTCCGGAGCCAGCGTGACGGGAACGGCGTCGGCGTCGGGCAGGGCGGCGGCCAGCCGCCCCAGGCGTCCTTGGCGCCCCAGGGCGGCCACGACCTCGGGATCGGGAGTGCCGTCGGGGAGCTCGGCCGGCGGAGCGACGAAGGGCCAGACCCACGCCACGCGCAACCGTTCACTGATGGGCCCCGCCTCACGCTGGGTGTCGATGACGACCAGGTAGGTGACGAATCCGTCGCCCGTGTCGCCGGTCGCGGGATCGCGGAGCTCGAGGACCAGCGGATAGACCCCTTGGCGCCCGACCGTCGGGAAGCCGAAGCCGGTGGGGGTTTCGGGGTCGAGGAGGATCGGGACGCGTTGGCCGTTCGGCGCGGCTTCCAGGGTGCTCGTGGGCAGCGCGATCTGGCCGAGCGTCGAGCCGAGATCCTCGCGGTCCAGCGTTCGCTGGAAGCTCGTGTTGGAGGTGATCGCCTCGTAAGCGGTGACGACGAGCTCGGCGGACGAGGCGGCGTCGTCCACGTTCACGACGAGGTCGGTGCGTCCGCCGAGCGGAACCCACGCCGATTGTTGGACGAGCGCCACGGTTCCCGGCACGGACTCGGGTGGCTCACCGGCCCCGGCCGGTGGTGCGGTGCTCCCGAGGGTTCCCACGGACGCCGCGGTCGCGAGCACGACCACGGCCCCGAGGAGCGCCGAGGGCCGACTCACAGGTCGCGTCCGAGGATGCACAGCCCGACGGGCAGCGGCTCGAAGCCGCACGCGCGGTAGAGCTCGAGCGCGCCCGCGTTGTCGTACTGGGTGTTGACGACGGCGCGACGCGCACTGTGGCGCCCCAGCCAGGCGAGCGTGTCGGCGACGAGGCTCTGTCCCCAGCCCTGGCGCCGGGCCGCCGGATGGACCGCGAGGCGCTGCAGGTAGCCGTGGCGCCGAACCCGGCCGGTCACGGCGTACCCGACGACCTCGCCCTGTCGTCGGCCGACCCGGAAGCGGCTCGAGGGCGTGGCCGTGAGAGCGTCGTCGAGCCCCTTCTGGTCGAGCCGCCAGAAGCCGTCGAAGGACTGCGCGTCGACGGCCAGCACCGCCTCGCGGTCCCGGCGGCGGCCGCGCGCGGTCGCATGAACGGCCTTGGGACGGTTTTGGAGGTCGTGCATCAGGAGGTGGAGACGCTCGCGAACGGTGAAGCCGGCGTCGACGAAGGGAAGGGAATCGGCCGGGGTCAGCGCGTTGGTGAAGACGGATGTGAACCCCTGGGAGCGGAGCCGTTCGAGGCACCCGGTGACGAACTCGGTGGTCGGGGGCATCTCGGCGCCCAGGGTCAGCGAGGCGACGCGCTCGTCGTCGCGAGCGGCGCGCAGTCGCGCCCAGCCCCCTCGGAACCTGAGGGTCGGGAGGCTCATCGCTGCTCGGGGCGACGTCGAAGGCCGCTCGGCCGCGGCGCCCGAGGTGTGCGGATCGCGGTCACGCAGAGGCGAGCGTAGCGGCGGGGTGGCGGTACCCTCCGAGCGTGCTGCTGCTCTCGCGCGACCCGGCGTTCGAGTCGCACGACACCGGTCGGGGGCACCCCGAGCGCCCGGCCCGCCTCGACGCGGTCGGGGAGGGGATCGAGGCCGCGGTCCCGCCCGAGGCAGTCGTGCTCCTCGAGCCGCGCGTGGCCACCAGAACCGAGCTCGAACGCGTGCACATCCCCGAATACCTCGACGCGCTCGAGCGGTTCTGCGAGGCAGGTGGCGGCTCCATCGACCCGGACACGGTGGCGTCTCCGAGGTCTTGGGACGCGGCGCGCCACGCCGCGGGGGCGGGCCTCGCAGCCGTGGACGCGCTCAGAGCGCAGCGAGGAGAGGCGGCGTTCTGCGCGGTCCGTCCACCCGGCCACCACGCGACGGCCAAACGGTCGATGGGCTTCTGTCTGCTCAACAACGTCGCGGTGGCCGCCGCGGCGCTCACCGCGCAGAGTGAGCGTGTGGCGATCATCGACTGGGACGCACACCACGGGAACGGTACGCAGGACATCTTCTGGGACGACCCCTCGGTCTTCTACGCGTCACTCCACGAGTACCCGCTCTACCCGGGGACCGGACGCCTGGAGGAGACCGGGGGTGCGGCGGCCCCGGGGCTCACCTGCAACCTCCCCTTGCCGGCAGGCGCCACGGGCGACGTCTACCTCGAGGCGTTCGACGAGGTGATCCTGCCGCTCGTCGAGTCCTTCGAGCCCGACTGGACGCTGATCTCGGCCGGCTTCGATGCGCACCACGCGGACCCGCTGACCGGGCTCCAGCTCTCGGCGGGCGACTTCGGGCTCTTCGCGCAGCGCGTGAACGATCTCACGCCCGGGCGCCTCGTGGCGTTCCTCGAAGGGGGCTACGACCTGGCGGGGTTGCGGGACTCGGTGGCGGCTTCGCTCTCGGGCCTGCTGCCCGACCTACGGCCCCAGTCGGCGGAGCGCCCGACGGGCGGCGGGCCGGGCCGCCCCGTGATCGAGGCCGCCCGGCGCCTCCGGGAAGCGGGCGACGGCGCACTCTCGGGCCGAGCGTCCCCCTGAGCGGATCGATTCAGGTCGGCGCTCCTCGGGCCGATATTCATCGCGGGACCCGACCCTCGGGGGCGATGTGCTGGATCTCGACCGACTGCTGCGCCACGCTGTCGAGCACGACGCGTCCGACGTCCACATCAAGGTCGGGTCGCCTCCCTACGTTCGCATCGACGGGCACCTCGAGGAGGCACCCTTCGACCGGATGACCCCGGCGGACACGGAGCGAGTCGCCTTCGCGATCATGCCGCCGGCGCGGGCCGAGGAGTTCCACGCCACGAACGAGGCCGACTTCGCGCACGCGGTCGCCGGCCTGGGGCGATTCCGCGTCAACGTCTTCCGCCAGCGCGGATCGGTGGGGATCGTGATGCGCCGAGTGCTGTCGGGGATCCCCAGCCTCGGGGACCTCGGGATGCCGCCGGTCCTCGAACGGCTCGCGAGCGAGCCCCGCGGACTCGTGCTCGTCACCGGCCCGACCGGATCGGGGAAGACCACCACGCTCGGAGCCGCGATCGACTACATCAACGAGCACCACCGGCGTCACATCGTGACCATCGAGGATCCGATCGAGGTCCTCCACCCCGACAAGCAGTCGATCGTCAACCAGCGCGAGATCGGGACCGACACCGAGGACTTCCACACCGCCCTGAAGCGGGTGCTCCGTCAGGACCCCGACGTCATCCTCATCGGCGAGATGCGAGACCCCGAGACGGTCCATGCCGCTCTGTCGGCGGCCGAGACCGGCCATCTCGTCTTCTCCACGTTGCACACCATCGGTGCCCAGGAGACGGTCGACCGCGTGATCGAGTTCTTCCCGCCGCACCAGCAGCAGCAGATCCGCCACACCCTAGCGAGCTCGCTGCGCGGACTCGTGAGTCAACGGCTCATCGAACGTCGGGACGGGACCGGTCGGGTTCCCGCGGTCGAGGTGTGCGTCAACACCGGCCGGGTCTTCGACAAGATCGTCAACCCCGGTCAGACCCATGAGCTCGAGGCGATCATCGCCGACGGCGAGTACTACGGCATGCAGACGTTCGACCAGAGCATCCTGCAGCTCTTCAAGGAAGACCTCGTGACCCTGCGCGACGCGCTCGCCGTCGCCACCCACCCGCACGACCTGCGCCTCGCGATCGAGCAGGCCGGCCTCGTCGAGTCGTCGATGGCCCGCGAGCGCACGTCGGTCTGAGGCGAGGATCAGCGGCGCAGGCGAACTGATAGCGGACCGGTCTCAGGGGCCCTCGTCCGGTACGTCGGGGACCTCGGGCGGAGCCGGAGGCGGAGGGGGCGGAGGGGGTTCCACCGAGCCCGCTCTCGCGGTCATCGCCCCGAGCGAACGGTCCCGCCGGGGCCGGTCGCCGTCCTCGCCGTCGCCGCCGCCCTGGCCGCCCAGGAGCTCGGCGAGGCCGCCGACGGTCCCGAAGAGCCCCTCCATCTCGGCGGGGAGGAAGATCTTGGTGGCGCGACCGTCGGCGATCGCGGCCAGCGCTTCGAGGTACTTGATCGCGACGAGGTCCGGCGTCGGGTCACCCTCGTGGATGGCGCCGAAGACGTTGCGCACCGCCTCGGCTTCGCCTTCGGCCACGGTCTGGCGGCGGTAGCGCTCGGCGTCGGCGACCCGCTCGATGGCCTGCGCCTCACCCTGGGCCGCGAGGATCTGCGACTGCTTCTGGCCCTCGGCTTCCAGGATCCGGGCCTGCTTCTCTCCCTCGGCCCGGGTGATCGACGCCTCGCGCACGCCCTGGGCCGTGGTGACCACCGCACGGCGTTGCCGCTCGGCCTTCATCTGGTCGTGCATCGCGCTGACGACGTCGGGCGGCGGCTCGATGCGCTGGATCTCGACGCGTACGACCCGAACGCCCCACTTGTCGGTGGCGTCGTCGAGGATCT
>CAYRHS010000157.1:0-6966 GCA_964424125.1 uncultured Burkholderiales bacterium | reverse complement strand
CCCGGAAACGACGCCGATTTGTGCTGTATTTCGTGTTGTTTTCGGTAGGAAACGGGCGCAGCGGCGGAGGCACGAAGCAGCCGAAATCGTCTCGAATCGGGACGGCCGTCTCATGCTGGGACAGGCAGCTTGATAAGATGGTCGCCAGCGAAGCGATCATTTTCAGGGTGTCCCTGCTTACGGTTAGCCTACAGTTTCCAGTTGGTGAACGGCGCGTGGCAATTTTGATCGGTAATGCCGCCAGTGGTCTCGATGACCGCCCCGAGACCGCTTTACAAATGGTCGAGCGCATGGAGCTCGATTTCCTCACGCTCAACTACCTGGGGACGGAGGATCTCGCAGAATTCGCACGCCGGAATGCAAGGAGCGGTTCTCCAGAGCCGCTTACCACATTCGTCGAAACACTCGGATACCTCTCCCCTGCTCTCTACCTGCAGTCGCAATTGAAACTTTTGACGAACGCTGGTATCGGAGGAGCGGTGTCGTGCGCGGCTGGCCCGAGCGGCGCCCGGTCGTCGTGAGCAACAAGATCGGTCCCAGCGCAGAACGCTGGCCGATCCGGCCGTCGGTGACGCGGTACACCCACTCGTGCAGCGGATAGATCACGCGCCCGAGCGTGCGGTCGAGCAGGACGGCGTGCTGCGGCTTCACCGCGGCCTGGGTGGCAGCTGCGTCACGACCCCAGCGCGGGGCACACCGCGGCCGCTTCCGCGGCGAGCGGGTTCGCGGGTGTCAGCGTCTGGGTGAAGGGATCGACGCCGACGTCCGAGATCGGCTCGAGGAAGACCTCTTCCTCGTCGCCGGCGTCGTCGCCGGCGAGCACGAGGACCACGACCACGATCGCCGCGATCACGGCCACCCCGGCGGCGATCCCGCCCACGATCCAGGCCGTCCGCTTGCTCGACGGGCCGGGGCCGGCTGCCGCGCCCGGCGGGGGAGGAGGCGGAGCGCCCGCGGGCGGAGGTGGCGTTGCCGTCATGGGCCGGGAACCTAGCGCCCCACTTCCCCGGTGTCGCCTACGGTGCTGCCCGTGGCTGACGAGGTCGGAGCGGGCTGGCACCACGATCCCACCGGGCGGCACCAGTGGCGTTGGTGGGACGGCAACGCCTGGACGGAGCACGTTGCCAGCGGCGGCGTGGCGAGCACCGACCCGATCGGGTCGCCGTCACCCACGGCCGCGACGGAGAACCCGTGGGTGCCGAGCGGCGGTTGGGCCCCCACACCGCCGCCGGGCTCGCGGACCAACGGGCTCGCGCTCGCCGCGATGATTGTCGGCATCGTCGGGGCGTTCGTCGGGGTGCTGGTCCTGCCCTTCTTCCTCGCCATCCCCCTCGGGGCGACGGCACTCGGCCTCGGTGTCGCGGGGCGGAGACGCGCGGCCGATCGTCCCGACGGCCGCGGTCGCGGACAGGCCACCTCCGGCATCGTGCTCGGGTCGGTCGCCATGGCACTCGGAGTCCTCGGTGCGTGCCTCGTGTTCTTCGTGATCGATTTCTCGGACGACATCGGCGGGTCGGCTGCGACCGACACCTACGAGATCGATCCGGGCGCGTGTTCGTGGCGGGACGGGGAGGCCCTCGCCGGGGGCGACATCGAGAACACGAGTGGAGGAACCCGCAGCTTCGAGGTCGTCGTCGATTTCGAGGACGAGGACGGCGATCGGGTCGCGCAGGGGAGCGATGACGTCGACGACCTCGCGCCCAACGAGAGCGACTCGTTCCGCGTCACGGCTCGCGACGAGCGCGGCGTCGTCGATTCCTGTCGTGTGACCGAGGTCAACGCGCGCTAGGTCGCGCTGCGAGCCGGAAGCGCGTCCACGACGAAGTCGATGCAGCGGGTGAGCGCCATGACGTCCGCCGGTTCGATCGCGGGAAAGAGCGCGATGCGAAGCTGGTTGCGCCCGAGCTTGCGGTACGGCTCGGTGTCGACGATGCCGTTCGCGCGCAGGCTCGCGGCCACGACCGCAGCATCGATGGTGTCGTCGAAGTCGATCGTCGCGGTCACCGGGCTCCGATCAGCGGGGTCGCGAACGAACGGCTCCGCGTGCGGATGCTCGCCCGCCCACCCGTAGACGATCGCCGCCGACTCCTCGCAGCGCGCAGCCGTCCAGTCGAGGCCGCCGTGCTCGAGCATCCAATCGAGCTGCTCGGCGAGGAGGAAGAGCGTGGCCAGCGCGGGCGTGTTGTAGGTCTGGTCCCGGCGCGAGTTCTCGAGCGCGATGGGCAGCGACACCGAAGGCGGTAGCCACCGGTCCGTGGAGCCGATGTGCTCGATGCGCCCGATCGCGGCCGGCGAACACGCCGCGATCCACAGACCGCCGTCGGAAGCCAAGCACTTCTGTGGCGCGAAGTAGTAGACGTCGAACTGTGTCGGGTCGACGCGGACGCCGCCGGCTGCCGACGTGGCGTCGACGACCACGAGTCCTTCGGCCCTGGTCGGACGCTCGATGGGCATCGCCACGCCGGTGGAGGTCTCGTTCTGGGTCAGGGCGTAGACGTCGATCGTGTCGTCGACCTCGGGACTCGGATGGGTCCCCGGCGGGCGTTCGAGGCGCTGTGGGTCCTCGAGATGAGGTGCTCCGGCCGCGACAGCCGCGAACTTCGTCGAGAACTCCCCGAAGCAGCAGTGCTGGCTGCGCCGTTCGATGAGTCCGAACGCGGCCGCGTCCCAGAACGCGGTGGTCCCACCGTTGCCGAGCAGGACCTCGTAGTCGTCGGGGGGCGCGAGAAGCCGTGTCACTCCCTCACGGACCCTGCGCACCACGGACCGGACCCCCTCACGACGGTGGCTGGTGCCGAGGTACGTGGGCGCGGCTCTCGCCAACGCCTCGACTGCCTCCTGGCGGACCTTCGACGGCCCGGACCCGAACCGTCCGTCTCCCGGTCGAAGCTCTCGGGGGATCGTGATCTCCGGCTCACCCATGTCCGGGACCGTACAAGAACCAGCCCGCGTTCCATCGCTCGGAAACCGGCTTGCCGAGCGCGAGCCGGCGCGTGCTGCTTCTCCTCAGGCGAGGGCGAGGACGGAGCCGAGGCCGTCTTCGATGCACGTGGCGAAGTGCTCGGGGTCGGGGACGGCGGCGTCGTCGGTCTGGATCCCGATGCAGCACAGGTCGCGATGCGACACGAGCGTGATCGCCGCGCTGGTCCCTGAGAGCGGGGCGAAGGCGTAGTTCCGCTCGAGGCGAGCGCCGGCGAGGTACACGTCGAAGGAGATGCCGGGCACGTTGCTCGCGACGAAGTCGGCCCCCTTCAGCATCTGGCCGAACAGGGCACTGGCCAGCGGCGCGGGCAGGCGGTTGAGCAAGGAGGCCATCGTCTCCGACGCGGCGACCGCAGGCTCGTTGCGCCACTGGGTGACGAGCTCGCCGATCCGGGCCACGAGGCGGGCCTGGTCCTCGATGTCCACCGGGATCGGGAAGCGCGCAGGGGTGAAGTGGTTGCCGCCGGCGGAGTCGTCCTCCCGGAGATTGATGGGCAAGGTGATCCGCAATGCGCCCACCTCGACGCCGTGGTCCTCGTGGTATCGGTGGAGGCCGAGCCCGACTCCTCCGACGAACGCGTCGTTGACCGTCCCCTCCACCGCCTTGGCCGTTCGTTTGATGTCGTCGAGCGGGAACTCGAACGCCGCGAGATGGCGGCCGAGGCTTCGACCGCGCATGATCGGTGACATGGGTGTGGTCGCCGGCTGAAGCATGCGCGCGTAGGAGGAGGCGTTCCGCCCGACGGCCACCGCGGCTCCGCCGGGATCGGCCACCAGCCGGCGCAGCCCGCCGACGGCGGTGCCCGCGATCTGGCGGCCGGCGCTCGCGAGCCGATGGTTGTTCACGACCATCCATCGCCAGAGCCGGTCCACGGTCGGCTGGTCGTCCTCCTGTGGCACCGGCGGCATGGGATCGCCCGGTCCGGGATCGCGCTCCAGATCGAAGAGCATCATCGCGAGGCGGATGCCTCCGACGCCGTCGGTGATGGAGTGGTGCACCTTGAGCACCATCGCCGCCTGGTCGTCCTCCAACCCCTCGACCAGCGTGAACTCCCAGAGGGGCCGCGACCGGTCGAACCCCGCCATCGCGATCGGCCGGACGAGCGCGAAGAGCGCGTCGCGATCGCCGGGGCGCGGCACCTGGACGCGTCGGAGGTGGTAGTCGAGCTCGAAGTGTGGATCGGCGGCCCAGTGCGGCGGGCCGATCTGCATCGGGGCGTTGACGACCCGCTGGCGCAGTCGCGGGATCAGACGTGTCCCCCGCTCCACCTTCTCGTGCAGGCGCTCCCAGTCGGGAGCCCGATCGAGGAGCAGGATGCTGACGATCGTCGAGCGCAGCACCGGGTCGCTCTCGATGTTCCAGAGCAGCGCGTCGGCGTCGCTCATGTGGCGTTCGAAGTGCTCGGCCCCCATCACGTTCCCCACCGTCCCCTGAGGGCAGGGTACCGGGGTTCCCCGACGGCGACTACGGGTTCTCCCGCCGCGCTTCGCGGATCGCGGGCGACTCGGTGGTGGTGGGTGCGGTCGTGGGTGGTGCTTCCTTCCACGACGTCCAGTCGAAGTGCTTGGCCAGCTGCTTCATCGTCTCGTCGGTGACGAAGGCGGCTCCGCCGGTCTCGAGGTGGACGCCGTCGGGCGTGCGGACACGGACGCTCCCGCCGGCGCCGTCACCGATGATGTCCGCGTACTTCCCCTCCTCGCTCGTCACGACATCCCAGGTGTCCACGAAAACGACCTCCGGTCGGAGGTTCGCCTGTTCCTCGTAGAGCGCGTTGATGTGGGCGTAGCGCTCGCTGCGACCACCGTCGCGGACGGGGGGGATCCCGACCCAGACCACGGTCCGACCCTGCGCGATCTGCTGGTCCATGAGACCGCCCACGCGACGGCGATACTCCTCGTCCCATTCCGGCGTGCCGAACGCTGCCGAGCTCCCGTCGGGGAGCGTCATGTTCTGGTCGTCGTTCAGACCGAAGGTCAGCACGACGACGTCCGCGCCGAAGTCGTCGGTCGCCGCCGCGGCGTAACCGGGCCAGTCGAAGAAGTCCGGGCGTGCCAGGCCCGAAGAGACGATCACCTCGCCGGAGCGGTTGGTGGTCATCACTCCGGTGTCGTTCAGGCGTCGCGACAGGACCTTGCCGTACTCGCCGCTCAAGGAGTCGCCGCCGATCCAGACCCTCAGCGGGTCTTCGGGTGTGACGGGCGTCGGAGGTGGAAGCGTGGTCGACGTCGTGGACTCGCCCGCCGGCGCCGACGACGTCGTGGGGTCCGGCAGGTCGGCGGGATCCGAGCCCGAGAAGCCCGGGCCCTGTCGCTTCCCCAGCGCCTCGTCGAGCTGGTCTCGGGGCACGTCGATGCGGAGGAAGCTCGAGATCGACGCGATCGGGCGGGCGAACGCCAGGGCCACGTCCTGGCGCAGGGACCCCTCCTCGAGCTGCGTCTCGGCGGTGCGTTCCAGTGCCTGCGCGTTCAGCAGCGTGGCGACCCCGAGCCCGATCATCACGACGAGGATGACGTGACCCGCGGGCATGGTACGGCGGCCGGATGGGTCTCGATCGCGTCGTGCCGTCATCGCTTTCGCCTCCGATGATCCGACACGTTGCCGCGGCCTAGAAGGCGAAGTAGATGAACGGCGACACGCCCTCGGGAGCCATCGCGTCGATCAGGAGTAATGCACAGGCTAGTGCCAGCCCCTGCACGAGCGGGCTCAGGCGGGAAAAGCCTGTTTGCGCCCGGCCGATCGCCGCCTGGGGTACGTACTGGCTGAAGATCCCGTACGCGATCGCGAGGACGATGGCGGGCTTGATGAGCTCCGTCGGCGTACCCCAGCCGGTGACGAGGCGATCGAGCAGGTCGATTGCGTCCCCGAAGGTGTCGGAACGGAAGAAGACCCAGGCGAAGCACACGATGTGGAAGGTGACCAGCCGCCGCGCGACGCGTCGCGGGAGCGTGTCGGGCGGCTCGGGCGCACCCGCGCTGCGGCGTTGCTCCCGCAGGAACCGCTCGGCGCTCATCACCCCACCGTGGATCGCTCCCCAGATCACGAAGTTCCACGCCGCGCCGTGCCAGAGCCCGCCCAGGACCATCGTGAGCATGAGGTTGCGGTAGGTCTTGCGCGCGCTGCCGCGGTTCCCCCCGAGGGGGATGTACAGGTAGTCGCGTAGCCAGCGCGACAGCGTCATGTGCCAACGGCGCCAGAAATCCTGGATCGACGTCGCCGTGTACGGAGAGTTGAAGTTGTCGGGGAAGTGGAAGCCGAGGAGCAGGGCGATCCCGATCGCCATGTTCGTGTACCCCGCGAAGTCGGCGAAGATCTGCACGGCGAACCCGTACACGGCGAAGAGCGCTTCGAGCGCGGATGCGGTCGTCGGGTCGCCGAACACGGGATCCACGATCCGCGCGCTCAGGAAGTCGGCGAGCACGACCTTCAAGAAGAGGCCGGAGACGATGAGGAAGAACGCCCGGCTCGAGTCGACGTGGCGGGGATCGGCCCGATGGCGGAGCTGGGGCAGGAACTCGGAGGCCCGCACGATCGGACCGGCGACGAGCTGCGGGAAGAAGGCGAGGTAGACCGTGAAGTTCAAGAGGCTCGTGGCCTCGATCTCGCGCCGGTAGATGTCGATGACGTAGCTGAGTGCCTGGAAGGTGAAGAACGAGATCCCCACGGGCAGCGTGACGGTCACGATCGTCGGCACCGTCTCGACGCCGAAGCGGGCGAGCATGTTCTGGAACTCGGTGACGAAGAAGCCGTAGTACTTGAAGTAGCCGAGGACGCCGAGGTTGCCGACGACGGCCACGAGCACGGCCGCGCGGCGGAGGGCGCCCTTGCGCTGGACGCTCAGGAGCTGCCCGAAGCTCCAGTTCCAGATGGTGGAGAACGCGAGCAGGCCGACGAAGCGCCAGTTCCAGTAGCCGTAGAAGAACCAGCTCGCGCCCCACATGAAGACGCGCCACCACGTCCGGTGGGGCATGAGCAGCCAGCTGGTC
>CAYRHS010000156.1:0-7073 GCA_964424125.1 uncultured Burkholderiales bacterium | reverse complement strand
GCCGAACATGCCCGAGTTCTCGGTGCCGTGGATCGAGCAGTAGTACGCGTACGTACCGGGCTCGTCGAAGGTGAAGTCGTACGAGCTCCCCGGGTGGAAGTCCTCGGTCTCGGCGCCGAAGCCCGGCGGCAGGGGAGTCGCGTCACTCCATCCGGCTGACGCGTCCAGGACGTTGTGGTCGTTGCGACCCTGGTTGGACCAGCGCACGGTCGTACCGGGGTCGATGCGGATCTCCTTCGGCTCGAAGACGTTGTCCCGGGCTGTGACCTCGACCGTCGCCTGACCCGTCAGGTCCTCGGCGTCATCGGTCGGGACGGGCCGGGGCCCCTCGCCGCCGTCGTCGTTCCCACACGCGCCCACGGCGAGCAGGCACGCGACGGCCACGACCGCGACGAGCGAACGGAGGAAGCCGGACCTGCTCATCCGGGCCGCGCCGGCACGGTGATCGCCTCGATGTCCACGGGCATCGGGACGTCCGTCGCCGGCCGGGGCGGGGCCGACTCCGCGTCCGGCATGTTCGGCTGGTCCTCCGGGATCGGCGTCTCCCGGTAGTCCCCTCCCTCCGGACCCTGGTCGTCGATGAGCCGCCCGAGATCGAGCGCCCCCGCGCTCGGGTCGCCTGCTCCCTCACCCTCACACGGTGCCAGCGTCTCGATGTCCGCGGGGGCGGACGTGCTGAAGGTGTTGTCGGCGAAGCAGTTGCCGTTGACACCCGCCGCTTCGTCGAGGCTGCCCATCGCGAGGTCGGCGAGACCCGAGGCGCTGACGTCGTTGCCGACGATCCGGTTCCCCACGGAGTCCCAGATCACGAGCCGGGGCTCATCCGGTGTCTGGTCGCGCGTCCCGGAACACGGCAGCGCCAGCTCCTCGGCGGTCGGCACGTCGTCGACCGCGTCCTCCTCGGGGAACGGAACGAGACCGATACCGGTTCGGTCATGGTCGTAAATCAGGTTTCGCTCGATGACGTTGTCGTAACCGCCGGCCACGAGGATCCCGTTCCAGGTCGCCAAGCGAGCGACCGAGATCGCGGGGCCTTCCTCGTAGTTGTTGTCGTAGACGAGGTTGCCGACGATCGTCGTCGCCCGCTGCGGGTAGCAGAGCTCGTAGCTCCCGCTGTTGGGGACGATCCCGGCACGGTTGTTCCGCCACGTCGAGTTGACGAGGTAGAGGTCGCCGCCAGCGTTCGTGCCCGAGTATCCCAGGCCGTTGTACTCGGAGACGACGTTGTCGACCACGGCGTTGCACGGGAAGCACTGCCCGATGTAGAAGCCGGCGTCCGGGCTGCCCGATGCATACGAGTTGTCGAACTGACCGTCCACCGCGTCGAAGGCGTAGATGCCGTAGTCGCCGTTGCGATATGCCGTGAGATAGGAGCCCCGGTAGCCCTCGACGCCGCTCCAGAAGAACCCGTTGGCCTTGAAGTTGCGCGCGGTCATGTTCTCGACCGCGACCCCGTCGCTCACGACGAAGATCCCGTTCTCACGCTCGAACTCCCCGTCCACGATCACCTTGTTGCGATCGGTGCCGCGGATGACAAGATCGTCCTTTCCTTCCGGAACCGTGACCGCTTCTCGGTAGGAACCGTCCTCGTTGTCGTCGGTCGCCTCTTGGGGGGCCACGAGGACGAGGTCGCCGGGTTCCGCGGCGTCGACCGCGTCCTGGATCGTGTCGTAGTCGTCCGGCACGCGCCGCGTGGAGTAGTCGCCGTCGCCGTCTCCCGCGTCGCTGTCGTTCCCGCACGCCGCGGCGACCAAGGTCAGGCACACCAGTGACGCCGCCAGCAGGGTGCCACGGTTGCGAGGCATCTCCAGTCCCCCCGATCGGATGGCGCGGCGCGCCTGACTCATCTCCCTCGCCGAGGTCGGCGGAAGGTGTCGACGAGCTCGAGCAGCGTACGGACCCCGAAACCCGTCCCGCCACGCGTCAGCTCTCCGTCGTCCTTCGCGGCGCGAGCCGGACCCGCGATGTCGAGGTGCGCCCACGGCACGTCGTCCACGAACGACTCGAGAAAGAGAGCGGCGGTGAGCGCTCCACCGTACTGGCCGCCGATGTTCTGGAGATCGGCGACCTCGGAGTCGAGCTGCTTGCGGTACTCGGGCGGCAGCGGCAGGTGCCACACGCGCTCTCCGGCGCGGGCGGCCGCGGCCTCGACCTGCTCGACGAGCCCGTCGTCGTTGCCCATGAGCCCGGCGATCTGGTCGCCGAGCGCCACCATGCACGCCCCGGTGAGCGTCGCCAGGTCGACGATCGCGTCGGGCTCCTCTTCGACGGCCAGTGCGAGCGCGTCGGCGAGCACGAGGCGCCCCTCGGCGTCGGTGTTCAGCACCTCGACGGTCGTGCCGTCGCGGATGGTCAGGACGTCACCCGGCTTCGTGGCCCGACCGCTCGGCATGTTCTCGGTGAGTGGGACCCACGCGACCACCTTCGAACGGACTCCCAGGTCCTTCAGCGCCGACATGGCCGCGAGGACCGCGGCTCCACCACCCATGTCGGTCTTCATCGTCTCCATGCCCTTCGCCGGCTTGAGCGACAGGCCACCGGAATCGAACGTGATGCCCTTGCCGACGAGGGCGATGGTGCTGCGAGCGTTCGCAGGTGCGTAGACGACCTTCAGCAGGCGCGGAGGGCGGTCGGACCCCGCGTTCACGCCGAGCAGGCCGCCGAGCTCCTCCTTCTTGATCCGCGCCTCGTCGAAGACCGTGATCCGGACCCCCCGACCCTGGAGCCTTCGCTTCGCGGCGGCGACGACATCGGTCGGGCCAAGCGATCCGGCGGGCTCGTTGACCAGGTCCCGGGCCCAGCACGTCGCGTCCGCGACACTCCCCCCGCGCTCGAGCGCCGCGAGCGCGCGGCGTCCTCCCGGCCCGATCGCCACCACCTGCTCGAGTGCGCTCGGCTCACCCTCGCCCTTGTAGTGGAGGAACTGGTAGGACCCGAGCACGAGACCCTCGCCGACGGCTTGCGCTGCGGCGCGATCACCACCACCTGCGGCGACGAGGGCCGTCGCGAGGACCCGGACGCGCCGTGCCTGACGGGCGACCGCCGCGGCTGCGCGTCGCAGTGCCCGAGCGTCGATCTCGTCGGAGGGACCCACGCCGACGAGCAACACGCTGTCTGCCGCGACCGACTCGGGTGGCGGGATCCTCACGGTCTCCCCCACCTTGCCCGAGAACCCTGCACTCTCGAGGAACCCGTCGAGGCCTCCCATCGCGTGGCCGAGCTCGACGGCGCCCGGTCCGAGCTCGCGCTCGGCGAAGATCGGCAGCGCGAGAAGGTCGGCATCGACGTCGAGCGGGTCGGTGGTCGTCGTGGCGAACGTGACGGACACGGTCTGCGCTCCTCTCGCGGGCCCCAGCGACCGAGACCGGCACGTCGACGCTAGGACATCACGGGGGTTGCACGCACGACTCGACTGCTTGCGTCAGGACGTTCAGGTGAGTGCCGCGACGCCGTCCACACGGACCGCCCACCAGCGTCCCGCGTAGCGGTCGAGTCCGGTCCACGAGCTCAGAGCCTGGGCAACGTTGCGCTGGACCGGAGGCGCCGCACCGAGGTCGTGCACGCCGCCCCAGCCGTCGAGGACTCCGTAGCCGCTGCCGTCGGGCAGCGCGACGATGTCGCGAGCGATGTCCCAACCCCTCCAGTACGGGTTGCCGTGATACGGCGCGCCGTTGAGGGCGTGGACTCCACCCCAGCCGTCGAGGATATAGACGCCACCGTCGTCGGTGAGGTCGATCGCGCGCGCGATGTCGTATCCCGGCCAGAAGGGTCCGGCCGTCAGGATCGGCGCCGTGCCGCGTGAGTGCACGACGCCCCAACCGTCGAGCACCGCGACCCCCTGGCCGTCAGGCGTGATCGCCAGGCTGTTGGCGATGTCGAAGCCCCGCACGTACCACGGCTGGATGTAGGCCATCGCGCCAGAGCGAGCCGAGCCGTACCGCCACAGGCCACCGAAGCCGTCCAGGACCACGTAGCCCTTTCCATCGGGCATCAACGCGAGGTCGCGCGCGATGTCGAACCCGAACTTCGGGCTGCCGTAGTACGTGGCCCCGCCTCGCGCCTCGACGGTCCCGTTCCCGCGCAGCACGTAGTACCCACCACCCGGTGCGGCGCGGACGGCGCGTGCCTTCGGTGGCGGTGGTGGCTTCGGCGCTCGCGGCGGCGACGGCGGAGCGTTCGACTGCATGAAGACCTCGGAGACCCACATGCGTCCGCCCTGACGCACGACGCCGACGCCGACGTAGTTGAAGCGTGGGTCGAGGAGGTTGTGCAGGTGTCCCGACGAGCGCACGAAGGCGTCGTGGAGCGAGGCGACGCTCGGCCCGACACCGACGTTCTCCCCAAGGACGCTCCACTGCACCGTGACACCGCTCGGGAGGTTCGAGTGGTAGATGTGCCCGGCATTCGCCATCGTCTGCGCCCAGCCCCGCGCCTTGTTGATCAACACGGTGTGCTGCTGGAGCGGTCGCTGGCTCCATCCCTGCCGGAGCGCGTTGATGCGACCCACGAAGTCGACCTCCGCGGCGGCGTCGACGGTCCCCGCCTCGGCCCGCTCGGCCGGGACCCCGACGACCAGACCCGCCAGGAGGATGAAGGCGGCGATGATTCCGACGACTCGTCGCATCGTGTCGGCGCTCCGTGCCTCGTATCCCTCTCGGCGGCAGGCCGGGGACCCCTACCGCCCGTGTCTCTTCGAACATCGACGCGCCGCGGCGAGGGCTTGACGACGAATCGCCCCCAACCCCGCGATTCACGCTCCGCGCGCACGGTGCCGGCCCGCGGGCCAGGCGCTTCGGCGATCCCGGTCGTCCCCCGGGGCGGAACAGCCAGGGCGAAAGGTCTCGGGGCGGCGCGAACTCGCGCCGGTACGCTGGCGACGATGTCGACCTTCCTCGAGAGCCTCCGCGAGCGCGTCGTGTTCTTCGACGGCGCCACCGGGACCAACCTCCAGGCCGTCGAGCTCGGCCCAGACGACTTCGGCGGGCCCGACCTCGAAGGATGCAACGAGGTCCTGGTCGCCACACGGCCCGACGTGATCCGGGATCTCCATGCCTCGTTCTTCGAGGTCGGCTGCGACGCCGTCGAGACCGACACCTTCGGCGCGTTCCCGCAGGTGCTCTCCGAGTACGGGATCGCCGAGCGGGCGTTCGAGCTGTCCGAGACCGCGGCCCGCATCGCGCGCGACGTGGCGTCCGACTTCAGCACCCCCGATCGAGTCCGCTGGGTCGTCGGGTCGGTGGGCCCGGGTACGAAGCTGCCGTCGTTGGGCCAGATCCGCTTCGCGGACCTGCGCGACGGCTACCAGGTCCAAGTCGAGGGCCTGCTCGCCGGGGGCGTCGACGTCGTCCTCGTCGAGACCGTCTACGACTTGCTCCAGGCCAAGGCGGCCATCGTCGCCGCGCGCCAGGCGATGGCGAGCGCGGGGCGCGAGGTCCCGCTCATGGTCCAGGTGACGATGGAGACGACCGGCCGGATGCTGGTCGGCTCGGAGATCGGCGCCGCGCTCACCTCGTTGGCCGCGCTGCGTCCCGATGTGATCGGGCTCAACTGCGCGACCGGGCCGACGGAGATGACCGAGCACCTCCGGTACCTCTCTCAGCACGCGACGACGTTCCTGTCGACCCTGCCCAACGCGGGCTTGCCCGAGGTCGTCGGGGGCCGTACGCACTACCCCCTCACCCCCGACGAGCTCGCGGAGGCACACGACCGCTTCACGGCCGACTTCGGGATCAACGTCGTGGGTGGATGCTGCGGGACGACGCCCGAGCACCTTCGGCGCGTGATCGAGACGATCGGCGAACGGTCCCCCGCACCCCGGGAGCCCGCGGTCGAGCCGGGCTGCTCGTCCATCTACAGCCACGTCCCGTTCCGACAGGACGTGTCGTTTCTGGTCGTCGGCGAGCGGACGAACGCGAACGGGTCCAAGAAGTTCCGCGAGGCGATGCTCGAGGCGGACTTCGACACGTGCGTGCAGATGGCTCGCGATCAGGTGAAGGAGGGAGCGCACGTCCTGGACGTGTGCGTCGACTACGTCGGCCGCGACGGCGCGGCGGACATGGACGAGATCGCGGCGCGCTTCGCCACGCAGGCCTCGATCCCGCTCGTGCTCGACTCGACCGAGCCCGCGGTGCTGGAGACGGGCCTCCAGCATCTCGGGGGGAAGTCGGTCCTGAACTCGGCCAACCTCGAGGACGGCCACGCCGAGGGGTCTCGTTGCGACCGCGTGTTCCGTCTGGCTCGCGAGTACGGCGCGGCCGTCGTGTGTCTCACGATCGACGAAGAAGGTCAGGCCCGCACCGCGGATTGGAAGCTGCGCGTCGCGCATCGGCTCTACGACCTGGCGACGCAGCGCTACGGGCTCGAAGGAACGGACCTGATCTTCGACGCGCTCACCTTCCCGTTGGGCTCCGGCCAGGAGGATCTGCGCCGTGACGGCATCGAGACGATCGAGGCGATCCGGCGCATCAAGGCGGAACTGCCAGGCGTCTCCACCATCCTCGGTGTGTCCAACGTGAGCTTCGGCCTGAAACCGGCCGCCCGCCACGTGCTCAACAGCGTCTTCCTCCACGAGTGCACTGAGGCGGGGCTCGACGCGGCGATCGTGCACGCGGCCCGCATCCTGCCGATGCACCGGATCGACGAGCGCGCCCGCGAGGTCGCGCTCGACCTGGTCCACGATCGCCGCCGGGACGGCTACGACCCGCTCACCGAGCTCCTCGCGCTCTTCGAGGACGTCGAGGCGGGCGCGATCGAGCAGGAGGACCGCTCCGACTGGACCGTGGAGCGCCGACTGTCGCAACGGATCGTGGACGGCGACTCGGACGGCCTCACCGCAGATTTGGACGAGGCGCTCCAATCGCGTCCCGCGCTCTCCGTCATCAACGACGTGCTCCTCGAGGGGATGAAGGTCGTCGGCGAGCTCTTCGCCAGCGGCGAGATGCAGCTCCCGTTCGTGCTCCGATCGGCCGAGACGATGAAGGCCGCCGTGGCCCACCTCGAGCCGCACATGGACAAGGCCGATGCGGGCGGCAAGGGCCGCGTCGTGCTCGGGACCGTGAGGGGCGACGTCCACG
>CAYRHS010000155.1:0-7170 GCA_964424125.1 uncultured Burkholderiales bacterium | reverse complement strand
GGCGGCGAGCCCGGGGCCGTCGGTCCCCGGACCCGCTTCGCGATCGAGACGCCGAGCCGCAGGGTCGCCTCGGTGAGCTGCCGCTTGGCGAGAAATCCATCGGCTACGACCGCCTCGAGGCTGGCGCGCTCCTGCGCGCCGAGGTCGTCGCCATAACGCTCGAGATCCTCGTCGGACTCGAGACCGGCCTCGATCCGCTTGGCCAGCGAGACCTCCTGCGCCGCCGTGAGCAGAGGGACCTTGCCGATCTCCTTGAGATACATGCGGACCGGGTCGCTGCTCTCGCCCGCGCGCGTCGGCCGAGCTCCGGACGCGTCGTCGCGCGCCGATGTCGATTCCCGGACCTTGCTGTTGCTGCGGTGGGGCTCCCGCCGTCGCGGTCGTTCCGGTGCCTGTTCGCGCGGTGTGCTCGATCCGCGCCGCTGATCCTCACGTTCGAGGTCCTCGGCGATCTCGTCGAGAACGGTGATTCCCCGAGCTTCGATCCCCGCGTAGATGGCGCTCAGTTCTGCCGTGTCGGGTTCGAGATCCGGAATCGCTGCGAAGATCTCGCCGGTGGTCACGAAGCCGCGGTCGCGGACACGTGTGAGCAGCGGTTCGATGTCGCGACCCGCAACATCCGCGCCTGGTCGGGCGGTCGATCGATCTCCGGATGCAGGGCCCGATACCGGAGCCGACTCCGCCAACCCGCGCTCCTCGTCTCGTCAGCCCGCGGTGACCCACGATAGCAACTGCTTGACGAGCCGCTCGCGCTCGGTCTCGTCTTCGCGTCCACGCGCCGCGTCGAGGTCGTCGAGCGCATGCTTGAGGGCACCTGCCCCCTCCGGGTCCTCCGCCGTCAGCCGATCCAGGTTGCCGCGAGCACGGTCTTCGACGAGGTGAGCAACGACCTCGCGGGCGATCCGGCGGGGCGAGTGCGCGACGTCGGTGCGATCGGGTGCGTGCGACTCCAACTCGGCTCGCAACACCGCGATGGGCGTGCCAGAGCCGTCCGATCGGGCTTCCTGGCCCTCGTCCTCGTCGTCGGCGGGACGCTCCGGCTCCTCCACCGCGAGTCGCAGCAGCAGCCGTCGCGTCGCGTCGTCGGCTGCCGCGACCGCTTCGTCGAAGGTCGCCGCGTTCGCCAGCGCTCGGAACGCCGCCGCTCCTTGCGAGCTCTTGAAGAGGGGCTCCGCGAGCAGGTCGGCGACGAGCTCCGGCTCGTGCACCGCCCAGCGGAGCGCCTCCAGCTCGACCTTCTCGACCGGGCTCGGGGCAGGGGGCGGCACCGGGTCGGGTCGCGGGGGTGCGAGCCTCCGGCCACCCGACCGGTGTCGGTCGATCGCCGAGCGCAGCCGGTCGACGTCGATGTCCAGACGCTCCGAGAGCCGCACCGCATACTGATCGCGGACGAGATCGTCGGGGTGCTGGGCGACGAGCACCGCGACTGCGTCGGCGGAGTGAGCGCGAGCTTCGATCGACGACGTGTCGGCCGCCCGAAGGCGACGCTCGATGCGGAACTCCAGCAACGGCATCGCATCACGCACGACGCGATCGAGTGCGCCGGGATCGTCCCGCCAGAGGTCCGCAGGGTCGCTGCCGACGGGGAGGTTGGCGACGCGGAACCGAACCTCGTGTTCCCGTTCCCAGTGGTAGCAGCGCTCCGCCGCAGCCTGCCCCGCGGCGTCGGCGTCGTAGGCGAGCACGATGTTGGGAGTGAGCTTCTCGAGGATCCGGAGGTGGTCGTCGGCGAACGCTGTGCCGCAGGTCGCGACCGCGTTCGTCACCCCCGCGAGATGGAGCGCCATGACGTCCGTGTACCCCTCGCACACGACCGCCTCGTCGCGGGAGACGATCTCGGCCTTGGCCCGATGCAGGCCGTAGAGCAGCCGGCTCTTGTGGTAGATCGGCGTGTCGGCGGTGTTCTTGTACTTGGGGCCGTCGCCTTCGAGGATCCGTCCGCCGAAGCCGACCGGTCTGCCGTCACGGTCGTGGATCGGGAACAGCAGTCGGCCGCGGAGCTGGTCCTGGAGACGGTTCGCCCGGTTGACGAACGCCAGGCCCGCGCCCACGAGGTCGTCGCGGCCGATCCCCTGCTGCTGGAGCCGGAGACTCAGCCAGTCCCACCCGTCGGGTGCCCACCCGAGCTCGAACTCGCGCGCGGCGTCGCCGTCGAACCCCCGGCTCCGCAGGTACCGGCGCGCTCCCCCCGCCTCGTCGGAGGACATGAGCAGGTCGTGGTAGGCGCGTACCGCAGCCGCGACCGCGTCCACGAGTCGATCGCGGCGGCGCCGATCCGCGGATCCCGCCCCGCCTTCCGTCCGAATCGTGACCCCCGCGCGCCCCGCGAGGTGCTCGACCGCCTCGGTGAAGTCGAGGCCCTCGACCTCACGCACGAAGGTGATGGCGTCGCCGCTCGCCTGGCAACCGAAGCAGTAGTAGAAGCCGAGGTCGGGATTCACCGAGAACGACGGCGTCTTCTCGGCGTGGAACGGGCAGAGCCCGACGAAGCGCCGACCGCTGCGGCGAAGGGCGACGTGCTCGCCGACGAGCGCGACCAGATCGGTCGCGTCCTTGACCCGGGCGACGTCCTCGTCGGGGATGGCCACGGGCGCAGATTACGTGCCGGGTGCCCGTCCCGGACCGCCGATCTCCCTCACACGCCTCGGGGCAGGTCTTCAGGCGGCCAGCCCAGGAGCTCGACGCCGAGGCTCAGGGCGAAGCGATCGGTCATCCCGCTCGCGTAGCGCACGGCCAGCGCGGTGGCTGCCGCCGACCCGGCCTCGGGCGCCTGGATCTCACCGGATGCGATGTCGGGGAGCCGAGCCGGTGCGTCGATGAACTGGTCGACCAGCCCTCGCAGCAGCGCGATGACTCGACTCGCCTGCCGACGGGCAGCGGGGCGGAGGTAGATCCGTTCGAAGTTGAACTCGCGGAACGCTCGGAGCGCGCCCGCGACCGGCTCGGTCATGCCGACACGGCCGGATCGATCGACGGCGCCGAGGACCGCGAGCACGAAGGTGTCCAGCTGCTCGGAGCGGCGTCGGCCCACGACGTCGGCGACGTCCGCGGGCAAGTCGTCCGGGGCGAGGATGCCGGCGCGACAGGCGTCCTCGAAATCGTGGCAGACGTAGGCGATCCGGTCCGCCCAGGCGACGACCTCTCCCTCGGGCGTCGCCGGCGGTGGCCGTCTCCAGGAGTGGTTCCGGACCCCGTCGAGCGTCTCGGCGCACAGGTTCAGTCCCGCCAGGGTCACGTCCGCTCCGTACACGGCGTGGTCGTAACCTCCGTCGGGGAGATAGGGGGAGAACGCCTCCTCGCTCGCATGGCCGGCCGGCCCGTGACCGCAGTCGTGTGCGAGCGCGATCGCCTCGACGAGCGGCAGGTTCAGACCGATCGGACGGGCGATGCCCACCGCGATCTGCGCGACCTCGATGGCGTGGGTCATCCGCGTGCGAAGGTGATCGTCCTCGGGGGCGACAAAGACCTGGCACTTCCCCGCGAGGCGGCGCCACGGGCGCGAGTGCTTCACACGATCGAGGTCGCGCTCGAAGCACGTGCGGTACGGATCGGGCATCTCGGATCGCGCCCGAATCCCGGCGCCGTGGGGACGGGTGGCTCCGGGTGCGAGCTCGCCGTCGAGCACGGCCTCCCGTTCCTCGCGGCCGATCGCCGGGGCGCCGACGAAGGCGTCGACCGCCTCGTGCGCTCGGACGATGCCCCGCTCGGCACCATCGGGTGCGACCCCCGGGATCGTTCGCAGCGTCTCGATCTCGGTCACGAGACGACCGTATCAACCGTGTGTGACGAGAATGCCGCTAGCGCAGGCGACCGAAGTTGACGACGACGTACCAGTAGCCGCCGCTGTCGTCGACGCCGACGCCCATCCCCGTGTAGGTCGACGAGAGGATCTTCGAGCGGTGGGACGGGGACGCCATCCAGATGGCGACCGCCTGGGCCGCGCTGTACGACTTCGGCACGCGCAGGATCACCTCACCCAGAGACGAGTAGAGGTTCCCGTACTCAGGGTTCGCCAAGACTCCCCGGAGGTCCCGGTGGGTCAGGATCCCGAAGTATGCGTTCCCGCCCGCCCACTCCTGCGCGAGCCCCCCGAGCGTCTGGTACCAGGCGTAGAACGGCCGGCCGTACGCGGCCCGTTGCTTCTGGATCTGGGAGGTGATCTCGAGCGTGTAGTGGTCCTCGGCGAGCGGGGAGCTCAGCGGGGGCAACGGCTTCAGCGGGAGGCACGCGCTCAGGAGCAGGGCGGCGACGACCGCGGCGAACAGCGGACGGGATACTCGCTGCATCCGCAGACAGTAGGGAACCCGTGCGCAGCCACGGCGAATTCACGCTCCGCGTTCTCGCAGGTCAGCGGCTTGTTCGGGAACTATTTCCGCGATGCCGTGGCCTCGATTTCACGCCCGCCTGGCACGCGGCGATGGCTTGGATAGCAGCGGAAGCCGGTGACGCTCCACGAGTGCGAGAGGAGTTCCATCGCCTCGCAGCCGACGACTTCGGCCAGCTTCCCCGTGACCTCGTGTGGACCGCGGCGATGTACGTACTCGCTCGATCTGTCGCCGCGATCGGCGACGGCGACCGCTCACGGAGGGTGTACGAGCGGCTCGCCCCGTGCGGAGGCCGGATGAGCTGGTTCGGCACAGGCACCTACGGCCCGATCGACCACGCCCTGGGCGAAATGCGCCACCGTGATCGGCGACGGCGAGCTCGCCGGCACGCACTTCGCGGCAGCTTCCCGGATCTCGGCTCGCCTCAATGCTCCGGTGTTCCAGACCGCGGCGCGGGCCGAGCTCGCGACGGCGGCATCTCGTGCCTAGGCGGAGCCGGACGGCCCCTCCTCGTCCAGTGCCGCTTGCGCAGCCGCGAGCCGCGCGATCGGGACGCGGAACGGCGACGCGGAGACGTAGTCGAGCCCGACTTCGTGGAAGAAGTGGACCGACTCGGGGTCGCCACCGTGCTCGCCGCAGATCCCGAGCTTCAGGCCGGGGCGGGTGGCGCGTCCGCGCTCGACCGCCCAACGCACGAGCTCGCCCACGCCCTCACGATCGATCGACTCGAACGGGCTGACGTCGATGAGTTTGGCCGCGAGGTACGCCGGGACGACTCGGCCCTCGACGTCGTCACGCGAGAAGCCGAACGACATCTGGGTGAGGTCGTTCGTGCCGAACGAAAAGAACTCCGCGACCTCGGCGATCGGGCCCGCGGCAATGGCCGCCCGGGGCGTCTCCACCATCGTCCCGCACAGGTAGTCGACCGAATCGCCCTGCGCGAACACCTTCTCCGCCTCTTCGTCGATCCACTGCCGCATCAGCTCGAGCTCGGGTTTCCCCACCGCGAGCGGGATCATGATCTCGACCCTCGGGTCGCCGCCTGCCTGCTTGCGCGCGACGGCCGCTTCGAGGAGCGCCTTCACCTGCATTCGGTAGAGCCCGGGCTTGATGATCCCCAGCCGCACGCCACGGGTCCCGAGCATCGGGTTCGCCTCGTGCCAGCTTCGTGCCGCTGCCAGGAGACGTTTCCCGTCGTTGTCGAGACCCGTCGTGGCCTCGAGCACGGCCAGCTCCTCGAGGTCGGGCAGGAACTCATGCAACGGCGGATCGAGGAGCCGCACCGTGACCGGGAGCCCGTCCATGGCTTCGAGGATCCCCTCGAAGTCGGCGCGCTGGAGCTTCTCGAGCTCGCCGAGGGCAGTCTGCTCCTCCGCCGGGTCGTCGGCGAGGATGAAACGCTGCACGAGCGGCAACCGGTCACCGAGGAACATGTGCTCGGTTCGGCAGAGACCGATTCCCTCCGCCCCGAACAGTCGCCCCCGTGACGCGTCCTCGGGGAGGTCGGCGTTCGTGCGGACGCCGAGGCGCCGGAAGCGATCTGCCCACCCGAGGACGGTGCCGAAGGGCCCCGTCGGATCGGGCGTCACCACCGGGACCTCACCCAGCACCACCTCTCCGGTGGTGCCGTTGATCGAGATGATCTCCCCCTCGCGCACCACCGTCGTCCCGACCCGGAACTCCCGGGCCTTGAGGTCGATGGCGACCGAGTCCGCGCCGCAGATCGCGGGCTTGCCCATCCCGCGGGCGACGACGGCCGCGTGGCTGACCAGCCCGCCGCGCGAGGTCAAGATCCCTTCGGCCGCGATCATGCCGTGGAGGTCGTCGGGCGAGGTCTCGGGTCGGACGAGGATCGTCCGCTCCCCGTTCTCGGAGGCGTGCGATTCGGCGTCGTCGGCCGTGAAGTAGACGCGTCCCACCGCCGCACCAGGCGAAGCGTTCAAGCCCTTGGTGAGCGCGACGTACTCGGCGGCCGGGTCGAACTGAGGGTGCAGGAGCTGGTCGAGCTGCGAGGGCTGGATCCGCCGGACCGCTTCCCGCTCGTCGATCAGGCCTTCGGCGACCATCTCCGTGGCCATCCGCATCGCCGCCGCGGCGGTGCGTTTTCCCACGCGCGTCTGGAGGACGAACAAGCGACCCTGTTCGATCGTGAACTCGATGTCGCACATGTCGCGGTAGTGGCGCTCGAGCGTCTCCATGACGCCGAAGAGCTGGTCGTGGACCGCCGGGAAATGGCGGCCGAGCGCGTCGAGGTCCTCCGTGATACGGATGCCCGCGACCACGTCCTCGCCCTGTGCGTTGGTGAGGAAATCGCCGTAGTGCACGTTCTCGCCCGTCGCGGGGTCGCGCGTGAAGGCAACCCCGGTACCGGAATCGTCGCCCTTGTTCCCGAACACCATCGCCTGGACGTTGACCGCGGTCCCGAGGTCGTCGGGGATGCCCTCGAACTTCCGATAGTCGAACGCGCGCTTCGAGTTCCACGACCTGAACACCGCCTCGACGGCGTGACGCAGCTGCTCGGCCGGGTCCTGAGGGAACGCGATTCCCGCCTCGTCGTGCACGATCTCCTTGAAGGTCTCGACGAGCCCGGAGAGGTCCTCGGCGGAGAGCGCCGTGTCGTGGGCGACGCCGCGCCGATCACGTAGCTCGGCGAGAGCGTCCTCGAACAGGTCGCCGTCCACGCCGAGGACGATCTTGCCGTACATCTGCACGAAGCGGCGGTAGGAGTCCCAGGTGAAGCGTTCGTTCTCGGTCTGTTGTGCGAGGCCGCGCACCGACTCGTCGTTGAGGCCGAGGTTGAGGACCGTGTCCATCATCCCCGGCATCGAGAACGGCGCACCGGAGC
>CAYRHS010000154.1:0-7247 GCA_964424125.1 uncultured Burkholderiales bacterium | reverse complement strand
TGACTCCTCGGTCGATCGCCGATCCCGTCCTCTGCTGAGCACTGTTGGTCAACGTTTCGCCTGCGACGAATACGTACCCGGGCCGGACGGTCCGCGTCTTCGTCTACGCGTTCATCTCGGCCGTGCTCGTCTGCGGGCTAGCGTCGCTCGAGCTCTGGCCGCTCACCGGTTTTCGTCTCTTCTCCCAACGTCGCAGCGACGTGACACACGGATGGTCGATCGTGGCCGTGGGCGCCGACGGTCGAGAGGAGCCGATCGCCTTTCGCGAGCTCCCGCTGTACGCGCGGAACACCCCGAAGCTCGTCGACGACTTCGGTGATCTCGACCAGCGCGAGCGGGACCAGCGGTGCCGGGCGTGGGCCGAGGCGGCCGACTCGGAGCTGGGGATCGACGCGGCGCGGATCCACATCTACCAGACCACACGGCCCGTCTGGACCGGGCGCGACCAGCCGCGACCAGAGACGAAACGCGAGCTGCGCTGGACGTGTGCGGGGACCGCGGCATGAGCACGGTCGCGGTCGCACGACGCGTCGACGGGTGGCTCTTCGGAGCGGAATCGGGCGCCCGGCTGCGGGTCACGATCGCGGGGCTCGCGGCGTTGCTCGGAGCGCGGATCGCGCTCGGGCCCTACCGGGGGCTCGCGGGCCAGCCGGCGGCACTGTTCCGACCGCCCTTGGTCCTCGGATGGCTGCACGCCATGCCCCCGCTCGACGTCATCGTCGCGGTGCAGGTGGTCGGCACCGTCGCCGCCTGCCTGGCGATCGTGGGGTGGCGGTACCGGGCGTTCCTGCTGGTCGCGTGGGTGTCACTGCTGCTCCTCGGAGGATTGCGCGAGAGCCGGGGCAAGCTCCAGCACAACGACGTCCTGATCCTGCTCGTCGTCGTGCCGTTCCTGCTCGCACCGCTCGGCGCGCGGTGGCGGGATCGGCTGCCCTCACCCCGGTTCGGCTGGCCGATCCGCACCGCGCTCGTGGTGATCGCGGCCGCGTACTTCTTCACCGGGTTCGGGAAGCTGCTGAGCTCGGGTCCGGCGTGGGTGTTCAGCGACAACATGCAGATGATCCTGTTCCAGGCGGCGGAGAACACCCGTGCACCAACGGACGTCGTCGCGCTCTTCATCGCGCAGCGGCCGGTGCTCTCCGTCGCGGTCGCGGCGGCGACCCTCGTGATCGAGCTGGGGGCTCCGGCGATCCTGTTCCGCCCGCGCTTGCGCCCGCTGTTCGTCGTCTGCGTCGCGGGACTGCACACGACCATCTGGTTCACGCACGGCCTCGACTACTTCATGTGGGTCGGCGTCGTCGCGGTCGTGCTCATCGACTGGCCCGCGGTGGTCGCGCGGGCTCGCCGATCGGCGCGGCCCGGGGAGACGGCGGGCCGGTCGCTCCCGGTCGGCAGCGGAAGATCGCTCCGGCGAGCGGCTGGTCGGCCCGTTGGTCGGCGGCGAGGTCGAACCACGAGCTCGTGATGTAGAGGTCTCCGCCGTCGTCGCCTCCGAACGCCACCGAGGTCGGGTTCGTCACCGGCAGCTCGACGGCCCCGTCGAGCGTGCCGTCGGGCCGGAAGCGGCGCACCGCGCCACCCCGGCCGAGCGCCAGCCACAGGCATCCGTCGTGGTCGACGGTCATCCCGTCCGGCCAGATCTGTTCGTCGCCGACGTCCAGGAAGCGCCGTCTCCCGCTCAGCTCGCCCCGCTCGACGTCGAGATCGAACACGTCCACGATCATGCGGGCCGTGTCCGCGAGGTACAGACGGCCGGATCGCTCGTCGATCGCCGGCCCGTTGGAGATCGTGAGGCGCTCGACCGCCGCGGTCACCGCACCCTTCTCGACGCGGTAGAGGCCGGCATGGTCCGGCCGGCGGTCGTAGGCCATGGAGCCGGCCCAGATCCGCCCGCGGCTGTCGGCCTTCACGTCGTTGAGCCGGTTCTCGGGCCGGTCAAACTCCACGCCGACCACGGTCGCCGCGGTACCGCGTTCGCGGTCGAAGCGGGCCAGGCCGTAGGGCATGGCGACGATCACCCCACCGGTGGAGTCGATCAGGACCCCGCCCGGTTGGCCGTTGGTGGACCACGAGCAGTCGGCTCCGGACGCGGGATCGAAGCAGTGGAGGCGCTGAGCGGTGATGTCGACCCACCACAGGCGCGCCGACGGGCCGTCCCAGAGCGGCCCTTCGGAGTGCTCGGCCCGCACGTTCAAGGCCGTCTCGACCGCAGCGTCACCCATCGCGTCGAAGGCTACGTGCTGCGGGTTGCTACTCCCCGCGGATCAGTGATGGCCGTCGCCCGGGTCACGGGGTCGCCGCGACCTCGAGGCGGGCACTTGCGATGGCCTCCTGGAAGCGTTCGTAGTCCTGCAGATTCTGCGCCGCGTACGCCTCGGAGAAGTCCGTGATCGCGCCGTCGAGGACATCGCCTTTGCCCACATAGGCGCGGAGCGCGACGGGATCACCGGAGCGCGCATGACCCCGGGCCAGGGTGTGACCGCAGAGCCCCGCGTAGAACCGCAGCTGGTCGGGACTGGCCCCCTCGACCTCGACCGACCCCTTCCAGTCGCGGAGCTGGCGCAGGTAGAAGTGGCGGTCCTCTCGGCCTTCGGTCCAGCCCAGGAGGATGTCGGACTCGGCCTGGGTCATTCGTTGGCCCTCGACCACCCGTCGGCCGTGGTTGTCGTAGGGGCTGGGCCCGAGGTGCTCCTCGAGCACCGATGCGGTCGCCTCCTTGGCCTGCAGGAAGAGAGGATCGTCGTTGTCCCGACCTTCGAGGAGCATGATGAGACAGCGCCTGCCGACGCCGACGACCTTGACCCCGATGTCGACCGGGGTGTAGCGGTCGACCAACCAGCGCCGGTCGTCGTTGAGCGTGCGCTTGTAGCTCTCGAGCGCGTCCAGCGCGAGAGCTTCGAGCGCGGGAGCGTCGTATTCCGCCGGGAGGTCGCGCAGGGGGAACAGGACGGGTGGGTCGCTGCGGATCCGGTGATGCCCGTCGACCGAGACGGTCAGTTTTCCGAGCGCCTGGAGGCTGGTCTTGCGTCGCGCGCGGCGCTCGAAGCGATCGAGTCGTCGGTCGAGCTCCTTGGGATCGAGACCGCCGGCGGCGCGCACGTCGTCGACGCTGGCGTAGTCGTACCAGAGGTCGAGGTAGCGCATGGAGGCGAACCCGGTCATCGCCTCGCGGTAGGCCCTGACGACCTGGGCGGTGGCCTCACGGCAGTCGCCCCGGGAGAGCCCCAGGTGCTGACCGGCCACCATGAAGCTGGCGGCGAGGCGTTTCAGGTCCCATTCCCACGGACCGCGCAGTGTCTCGTCGAAGTCGTTGGCATCGAACACGAGCTGGCGTTCGGGCGAGGCGTACGCGCCGAAGTTCGACAGGTGGGCGTCGCCCCCGAGCTGGACGGTGAGGCCGCTGACCGGCGTCGGGGCGAGGTCGGCCGCCATGATCCGCGCCGTGCCCCGATAGAAGGTGAACGGGGACACCCGCATCCTGCTGTGGCGGATGGGGACGAGCCAGGGCACCCGGTCTTCGTTCTGCTCCTCGAGCAGTCTGATCGGATCGGGGCGGTCGTCCGCCGGGCTCCATGCGGCGTGACTGGACCGCGGCGCCTCCTTGCGGGCGGCGCGCCCGATCTCCTTCCGCTCGTCGACCGACAGGTGCGTCGGAGTTCCCACTCTGCCCACCTCCTGCACGACGGCGGAGTCAGCTGCCGAGGATCTTGTCCTTCTCCGCCGCGAACTCCTCGTCGGTGAGGATGCCCTGGGCCTTCAGCTCCCCGAGCTGCTTGAGCTGGGCGATGGTGTCGTTCTCGCTCGGTGCGGCCGGCGGCGCGGGTTGGGCGGGAGCTTCCTGCTGTTCGTACGCCTGCTCGCGGTCGGCGTAGATCTGTGCGTCGCGGCCGGCGAAACGTTCGGCCTGTCGCCGCTGCACGCGGCCGGAAACCGCGGTGGCGGTACCGGCGATCACAGCGGTCCGGGCGACACCCCGCAGCAGTCCGGGCACGGGTGACTCCTCTCAGTCGGCCGCTTCGGCGGCATCGAGCGCGTCCATGATCTGCTGAGCCGTCAAGCGCGCCCCGGCGACGAGCTCCGCACCCTCGGACCGCGCCGCGGCGACGAACGGTATGGCCCAGGCATTCTCGTACACGAGCACCGCGCCCAGCGTCCCCGGATCGAGAACGTCGGCGACGTCCGCGAGGTCCTCGTCACCCAGCAGTCCCGAACGGGCGCCGGCGAACGCGCGCAGCTCACCGAGCTGACCGTCGGACGCGGCATCCAGCTCGACCTCGGTCCACGTGCCGTTGTCGGCCTTGCGCACCACGACGAGGTCGTAGAGGCGAACGGTGGCGCGGTCGACGAGATCGACCAACGCCTGGGCCGTCGCCGCACCGGTCGCGTCGCCGGGGAACTCGACCACGACGAAGTCGATCGGACCGTGCACGTCGGGACCGCTCATCGACTCCCTCCTGAATCGTCCACGTTCCCGCACGGAACGCGCCCACCGTCACCTCGATGAGCGGCGTCACCCTAGCCGGACTACCGGAGCACGCACCCCACGGACCAAGGACTCTTGGCAGGGCTCAAACAGGCATTCATGATGACCAGGAACAGCCGACCAAGGGGGAACGAACATGGCCGAGCGAACATACGAGGAGCCTACGGGCTGGACGGGTTGGATCGCCTTTGCCGGCGTCATGATGATCCTCGTCGGGATCCTGGGCGCGATCGCCGGGCTCGTCGCGATCTTCAACGACCAGTGGGTGGTGTGGACCAACGCGAACGCCCTGGTCGTCGACCTGACCGGGTGGGGCTGGATCCACCTGATCATCGGCGTGATCGTGGTCCTGGCCGGGTTCGGGCTGTTCACGGGCAACGTCATCGCTCGCATGATCGCGGTGATCGTGGCCGGTGTGAGCCTGATCGCGAACTTCCTGTGGCTACCCGCGTACCCGATCTGGTCGCTCGTCGTGATCACCATCGACCTGCTCGTCCTCTGGGCGGTCATCGCCCACGGCGGGGAGATGCGATCCGTCTGACCCAGGCCCCAACGCGTCACGTACGGGGACGCGGCCCACGGGCCGCGTCCCCCGCGGCGTCGACTCCCTCGGAGGTGTCAGTGATGCCGGAGTTCAGCCTCTCTGTGACCACCGAGCACGGCGGCCATCGAGTCGTGTTCGACGTCGGCGACACGCAGATCCAGACGCCGCCGATCGAACACCTGGGTGTTCTACGTCGGGCTCGGAGTGCTGGTCGCCGTGGACGTGGTCCCGCCCCCGGTCGGGTTGGCCATCGGCGTCGGTCACTTCATCCTCGACGTCACGCGTCGGCCGGGCCTTCGAGAGCTCGGCAGCGCGCTCGAGCAAGCCTGACGTCCGGGGGGCGGGCCGACCCCGCCTCCGAGCACGCCACCGACGCGAGTCGGTGTCTCGTGCTTCTTGACGATCTTGACCCGGCCATCGTCCCTGCGTTCGACGACGGCGGCGTCGTAGGCGTCGACGAGCCCGGCTTCGACATGGAGCTCCTTGACCGCGTCGTAGTCCGCGAGCGCGGCGTCCACATCGGGGTACACGCCGAGGTAGGCGAAGAACGTGTCCAGTGCCGTGACTGCTCCTTCGTCGTGCCGATCGCTGTGGTCAGTCGATGGAGAACCAGGCCCGCACCGCTGACTCGTGGTCGAGGTACCGCTCGCCGGAGACGTCGACCACGACCTTCTCGATCCTCCCGCCGCTGAAGGGGAACGGGGCCCGGTACTCGGGACTCACGGCCGAGGCGCTGTCGCGGCCCACGGCGATGCCGTCGCCGGTCAGGCAGAAGGCGCCGGGCTGGGTCACGAGCGGCGCCGATCCCACGGCTGTGTCGTCGACATACAGCGTCAGGGTGCCTGCGGTGCCGGGCATGGTCGGGTCCTGACTCTGTCCCTCGGCGACGAACTCGGCGCTGCAGACGTGGGCGCCCTGCGGCAAGGGTCCGTCGCCGACGACGTCCTGGAGGACGGTCCCGATCCAGTTGTACGTGTAACGCAGGACGCCGTCCTTGACGTAGAGGCTGTGGCCGCCCGGCACGCCACCGGCAGCCCAGATGACCCCTTCGACGTCGGCGGAGTCGATCGTCACCCCGGCCGCGATGGTGTAGGAGCGGCCCGGCAGTTGCGGGCCCGCGGACTCCGGGACGTCTGCGCAGCCGGGGTAGAAGACGTAGCGGTCACGCGGTGGGGCGGCGTGCGGGCGTTCCGCGAGGACCTGCTCGAGGGCGGAGCGGTCGTCGAGGGGCAGCCCGTTGTAGAGACCGGCGTTGTAGAACCACAGGCCCTTGAGCATCTCGAGCCGCTCGGGCTCCGAGTCGGCGAGGTCGGTGGTCTGCGCGCGGTCGGTCTCGAGATGGAACAGCTCCCACTCGTCGTTCTGGAAGTTGCCCCAACCCGACAACGGCGGGTGGACCGTGCAGGCCAGCCAACCGTCGTGGTAGATCGAGCGTTGCCCGAGCATGGCGTAGAACTGCGTCGTGCGCCCCGACGCTTCCGGATCGGTGAGCGCCTCGGCGAAGCTCTCCCCCTGGATGGGCAGCTGCGGGTAGCCGTTGAGCACGTCGGGCGGATCGATGCCCAGCAGCTCGTACAGGGTCGGCACGATGTCGACAGCGTGGACGTACTGCTGGCGGGGTTCGGCCTGAGGGGCGATCTTCGCCGGCCACGACACGAACAGCATGTCCGCGACACCGCCCTCCGCGCCGGCCCACCGCTTCCAGTACGGGAACGGGGTGTCGAGGGCCCAGGCCCAGCCCGTGCAGTAGTGGTTGTTCGACGCGGGTGTGCCCAGCTCGTCCATGTGCGGGAGGGTGGTCTCGGTGGTGTCGGGCACGCCGTTGAAGAACCGCCACTCGTTGAACGAGCCGTTCGGGCCGCCCTCGCCGCTGCCACCGTTGTCGGAGACCACGACGACGATCGTGTCGTCGAGCTGGCCCGACTCCTCCAGGTAGTCGAGCACGCGGCCCAAGCGGTCGTCGTGGTAGGAGATGTAGCCGGCGAAGACCTCGGCCATGCGGGTGAAGAGGCGCTTCTCGTCGTCGGTGAGCGTGCCCCACGGGCGGACCGTGTCGAGCTCGGGCCAGGGTTGGCCGTCGGGGCCGGTGCGGTCCGGTTCCCCGTGCGGGTTGATACCGGACAGTCGCGTGCCCTCCGGCAGCAGGCCGAGCTCGATCTGACGGGCGAGGATCCCGGCCCGGATCGCCTCGTACCCCTCGTCGAAGGTGCCCTTGTAGCG
>CAYRHS010000153.1:0-7411 GCA_964424125.1 uncultured Burkholderiales bacterium | reverse complement strand
GAGCGCGAAGGTGACAGTGGGGAAGAGCATTCGCCTCCCGCGGCGCGACCCTCGGGCTCGGCCCGCCCGAGCCCGGGGTTCAAGCTAGGCGAGCGCCCGGGAGAAGTCGCGTACGGCCGGAAGTAGCGTGGGTGGTGTGACCGATCCACTGTTCCGCGGAGTCGGTGTCGCGCTCGTGACGCTCTTCGCCGACGACGGCTCGCTCGACGCGGCGGCGACCGCAGCACACGCGCGCCGTCTCGTTGACGACGGCGCCAGCGCCGTCCTCGTGGCCGGCACCACGGGCGAGGCCGCGGCCCTCGCCCCGCCGGAACGGGTCGAGCTGCTCGACGCGGTTCGAGCCGAGGTGGCCGACCGCGTCCCGGTGATCGCGGGGACCGGTGCCCCCTCCATCCGGGGAGCCGTGAGCCTGACCGAACAAGCTCGGGAGCACGGCGCCGACGCCGTGCTCGCCCTCTCGCCGCCCGACGCGGCGGATCCCCTGCCCTACTACCGCGCCGTGGCCGAGACGGCCGGCGACGTCCCGGTCTTCGGATATCACTACCCGGCGGTCTCCGCGCCCGGGATCCCGGTCGAGGTGCTCGCCGAGCTCCCCGTGGCGGCGCTGAAGGACTCGAGCGGAGACGCCGAGCGGCTCGTGGCGGAGCTCGACGCCTGGGATCGGCCGGTCTACGTCGGATCGGCCGTGCTGGTGGGACTCGCGGGTCTCGTCGGTGCTCGGGGAGCGATCCTCGGCCTGGCCAACCTCGAGCCCGAGCGCTGTGCACGAGCCTTCGCCGGCGACGCCGACGCCCAGCGAGAGCTCGTCGTGCTGCACCCTGCCGCGGGCGATCGTTTCCCCCGCGGGCTCAAGGAGGTGGTGGCGGAACGCCACGGCACGTCGCCCGTCGCCCGCCTCTGACCGATGCGTGCGTGTCGCGTCACATGCGGCGCTGGGGCACGTACCGCGCTCAGGAGAAGCGGGCGGTGAGGTCGTAGAACTCCAGCGGGGTGGACCAGAAGATCTCGGTGAGGGCGGTGTCGGGCATGCCGGCTCCCCGCGCCTTCTCCACGAACTCGTCCACGGCGCCGGGGAACTCGGCGTCGGGATGGGGGAAGTCGCTGGCCCACACCATGTGGTCGGCGCCGACCTGCGTCGCGGTCCAGGCCGCGAGCGGGTCTTCGGGGTCGCTCGAGATCACGCATTGGCGAGCGAAGTACTCCGACGCGCCGAGGGACAGTCCCTTGCACTCGCTCTCGGCGAGCCACTCCCGGTGGTCGTCGAGTCGGGCCAGCCAGTAGGGGAGCCAGCCCGTGCCCGACTCGAGGAACGCGACGCAGAGGTCCGGGTGGCGCTCGAGCGCGCCGTCGAGTACGAGGCTGGCCATCGCGGCCATTTGCTCCATGGGATGGGAGAGCGCGTGCCGGGGTGCGAAGCGGTCGAAGCGATCGCTGCCGATCGTCTCGCCCCGCAGACCCAGCCCCTCGTGCACGGCGAGGACGATGCCGTGTTCCACGAGGGACTCGTAGAGGGGGTCGTACTCGGGGTCGCCGAGGTTGCGGCCGTAGAGGTGGTTGGGCCGTGCGAGCGCGCCGACCAGGCCTCGCTCCCCGATGCGTGCCGCTTCGGCCGCCGCCCGCCCGGGATCGGCGAGCGGGACGAGCCCCACGGCAGCGAGCCGGCGAGGGTCGGTGGCGCAGTAGCTGGCGATCCAGTCGTTGTACGCGCGGCACGCGCGTGCCGACGCGACGGCATCGAGCTCGGGTTGGAAGGGCGCGAAGAGCCCGATCGAGGGGTAGAGGACCGCGGCGTCGATGCCCTGCGCGTCCATCGCCCGGAGGTAGGAGGGGGCGTCGAAGCCGTGCTCGTACTGGTCGGCGAGCAGGTCGGCGTCGCCGCAGGGAACCATGGGCGTCGTGGGCGGCAGGTCCATCACGGCTTCGTCCCCGCCCGAGAAGGCGTTGAAGAGGCCACCGGGCTCGACCACGTGGGCGTCGGCGTCGATCACCTTCCGGCCGTCGCGCATCACGCCCTCCGTGCCGCGAGCCCGCCGTCGAGGGGGATCACGGTGCCACTCGTGTACGTGGAACGGTCGCCGGCGAGGAACACGATCGCGTCGCAGACCTCGTCCGCGGTGCCCAGACGGCCCATGGGCATGTTGCCCGCCACCATCCGCTTCACGCCTTCGGGGTCCCCCGACGCCTCAACGACCTTCAGGAACAGGCCGGCCTCGGTCGCCGACGGCGAGACGACGTTCACCCGGACGCCGTCGGGGGCGTGTTCGATGGCCGCCTGCTTCGCCAGGTTCACGAGCGCCCCTTTGGCGGCGCAGTACGCCGCGTACGAGGGCGAGCCGATCGCACCCAACGTCGAGCCCAGCAACACGATCGATCCGCCCCCGCGGCGCGTGAGTGCGGGGATGGTGTGCTTCATCGTGAGGAACGGGCCCTTCAGGTCGACGTCGAGCACGCGCTGCCAGTCGTCGTCGCTCGTCTGGGCGAGCTCCGCGCGCGTCTCCACAGCCGCGCTGCACACCACGACGTCGAGCCCGTCGCGGGCCTCGGTCTTTGCGACGAGCGCGCGCACCTGGTCCTCGTCGGTGACGTCGATGTGCGCGGGCTCGGCGACACCTCCGTTCGCGGTGATCTCGTTCGTCACTTCGGCGGCGCCCGTGGCGTCGACGTCGGCGACGACGACCCGCGCGCCCTCGGCGCTCAGCCTCCGTGCGATCGCCGCGCCCAGCCCCGATGCGGCCCCGGTGACCACCGCGACGCGGTCCACGAGCTCGCCCGAGGCGACTCCCGCCGTCATCGCAGCGCCGCGAGGCCGCCGTCGCACGGGATCACCGCACCGGACGTGTAGGCCGACTGGTCGGACGCCAGGAACAACGCGATTCGGGCGATGTCCTCGGCTGTTCCCAGGCGGCGGAGCGGGACGTGGCGCAGGAGGCCGTCGAGAAAGCCCTGCTGATCGGGCATCTGCTCCGCAACCTTGCGGAATCGGGGCGTATCGATCGATCCGGGCGCGATCACGTTGGCCCGCACCTCGGGTCCGTGCTCGGTCGCGAGCTGTCGGGTGAGCGCCACGAGGCCGGCCTTTGCGGCTCCGTAGGCGGCGTAGCCCTCGGAGCCGATGAGGCCGAGCACCGAGGCCGTGTTGATGATGCTGCCGCCGCCGTCGGCACGCAGGTGGGGCACGGCGGCTCGACACGCCCAGAAGATCGCGGAGAGGTTCGTCGCGATCGTGAGATCCCATTCCGCTTCGGTGCAGTCGACGAGACGCCCCGACATCTGGACCGCGGCGTTGTTGTAAAGAACGTCGAGACGATCGAAGTGGCTGACCGTGGCCGCGACCATCGCGTCACAGTCGTCGCGTCGCGACACGTTGGCGTGCACGGCGATGGCGTCGCCGCCCGCGGCCTCGACCATGCGGACTGTCTCCTTGGCGCCGTCGTCATCGATGTCGACGACCGCGATGTAAGCACCGTGCTCGGCGAACAGCACCGATGCGGCGCGTCCCTGCCCCGACCCCGCTCCGGTGACGAGCGCCACCCGGCCCGCCAGATCCGTCCCCAGCTCCATCTCCGGGCGACGCTAACGCGAGGTTGTGACCGACGTCACGGCGAAGGTGCCTCCCGTCGCCCGTACGATGCGAGCCGTGGAGGAGGCGGTCTTCGAGCGTGTCGGCGTCGGCGACGACACGTTCGTCGCGACCGAGTGGGCATCGGGACCGTGGGACCCGGCCGCGACGCACGGCGGCGCACCCGCCGCACTGCTGGCTCGGGCCATCGAGTGCCACGACGCGGGGTCGGCCGACGCGTTGTTCCGACTCACGGTCGACCTGCTCCGCCCCGTGCCGGTCGGCGAGCCACTGACCGTCTCGGTCGAGACGTTGCGACCCGGCAAGAAGGTCGCGCTGGTCGGCGCGCGGCTCTCGGTCGAGCAGAACGACGTTGTGCGAGCAGTCGGGCTCCGGATGCGCGAGGCGACGATCGCCGTGCCCGATGCGGGGACAGGGCGCGGCGAGGCGTTGGCCGTGGGGCCGCTTGCCGCCACGCCGGTCGACATCGACCCGCAGCAGACCGAGCGGCCCTGGTTCGGGAGGGCGATGGAGCTCCGCTCGGTGCGGGGACGGTTCGAGGACGACGGGCCTGCCACGATCTGGTTCCGCATCCGGGTGCCCATCCTGGCGGGCGAAACGGCGTCACCGTTCATGCGGGTCGCCGCCGCGGCCGACTTCGGCAACGGGATCAGCCGCTTTCTCGAGTGGGGCCGGTACCGCTTCATCAACCCCGACCTCACCGTGGCCGTGCACCGCCAACCCCAGGGGGAGTGGGTGGCGCTCGACGCCCGGAGCTGGGCGCAGCCCGACGGGTCGGGCCAGAGCGAGGCGGCTGTCTACGACGAACGTGGTCGCATCGGCCGCTCGGTGCAGACGCTGCTCGTGGACGAGCTCTCGTGACGTCCTCGCGTCAGCGACAGGGAGTCACCCCTTGCCGCGCACGGCGGACCTCGATCAGCGACCCGCGTTGGGCTTGCGGCGGTGGTTGGCCTTCTTACGGCGAGCGCGGAGGCGGCGCCGCCGGGACTTCTTGCTCATGGTGACTCCGGGACCTGTCGTGGTCCGAGAAGCGTAGTCGAGCGGTTCGCGCCCGCCGATACGCTGCTCGCGTGGAGCGCTTCGGGTTCGTCGGTCTGCCCAACGCGGGGAAGTCGTCCCTCTTCAACGCGCTCGCCGGAGGCGGTGCGCTGGCGGCGCCGTATCCGTTCGCGACGAAGGACCCCAACGTGGGGGTCGCTCGGGTGCCCGACGAGCGCGTCGACCTCCTCGCGGAGATGAGCCGCTCCAAACGTGCAATCCACGCCACCGTGGAGTTCGTCGACATCGGTGGACTGGTCGCCGGTGCGAGCGAAGGCGAGGGGCTCGGCAACCGGTTCCTCGGCGCGATCCGCGAGGTGGACGCAGTCGTGTACGTCCTGCGGGCGTTCGACGACACCGACATCCCCGGGAGCCCCGACCCGCTCGAGCACCTCCGAACCCTCGAGACCGAGCTCACGCTGGCCGACCTGGAGACCGTCGAGGCCCGGGTCGAACGGCAGCGCAAGGCCGCCGCCGCAGATCCGTCCCTCCGCGCCGAGGCGGAAGCGCTCGGGGCGGCCCAGGAGGCGCTCGCCGCGGGCACGCCCGTCTACCGCTCGGCGCTGTCGGCCGAGGCGCGTGCCGCGCTCCGCCCCTTCTTCCTGCTCACCAACAAGCCCGTGCTCGCGGTCGTGAACGTGGGTGAGGAGGACGTGGATCGGCTGGCCGAGAAGGCGAAACCCGTCCTCGACGAGATGGACGACCGGGCCGAGGTCCTGGCCATGTCGGTCCAGATCGAGGCCGAGGCCGCCCAGCTCGAGCCGGCCGAGCGGGCGGAGTTCCTCGAGGCGTACGGGCTCGGGGAGGGCGCCCTTCCCCGGTTCGTCCACGCCGCCTACCACCTCCTCGGACGGCGCACGTTCCTCACGACGGGCGAGAAGGAGACCAGGGCCTGGACGATCCGGGCGGGGGCCAAGGCGCCGGAGGCCGCGGGTGTCATCCACACCGACTTCGAGCGAGGCTTCATTCGCGCCGAGACCGTGGGCTGGCGAGAGCTGTTGGACGCCGGGTCCTGGGTACGGGCGCGCGAGTCGGGCCTCGTACGCTCGGAGGGCAAGGACTACGAGGTCGCCGACGGCGACGTGATGGAGTTCCGCTTCAATGTCTAGACGCGGCGATGGCGTGGCTCGTTCGTGACGGTGACGTGCTCGCGACCGCCGAGGTCGCGGAGGACCGGCGGGCACGCCGCAAGGGTCTCCTCGGTCGCCGTTCGCTCGAGGGCGCCCTCGTGTTGCGCCCGTGTCGTCACGTGCACAGCATCGGCATGCGCTTCGAGATCGACATCGCGAACTGCGCGGCCGACGGCCACGTCCTGCGGACGTACCGGTTGCGGCCCTGGCGACTCGCGCCGTTGGTCCGCGGTACCGCCTTCGTGATCGAGGCCGAAGCCGGAGCGTTCGAGCGGTGGCGACTCCGTTCCGGTGACGTGGTCGAGGTGCAGGAGTGAGCGAGGGGGTGGTCGTGCTCGTGGCCACGCCGATCGGAAACCTGCACGATCTCTCGCCCAGAGCCGCGGCCACGCTGCGAGACGCCGACGTGATCGCGGCCGAGGACACGCGCCGGACGCGCGCGTTGCTCTCACATCTCGACATCCCGGGAGGGGGTCGGCTTCGCTCCTTGCACACGCACAACGAGCGCAAGGTGTCACGGGAGCTGGTCGAAGCGGCCGGTCGCGGTGCCCGGGTGGCCTACGTCACCGACGCGGGCATGCCGGGGATCTCCGATCCGGGCGCGCGGTTGGTCCGGGCGGCGCTCGATGCCGACATCGCGGTCGAGGTCGTCCCCGGCCCGAGCGCGGCGCTGACCGCAGTCGTGCTCTCCGGTCTCCCCGCGGGGCGATTCGTCTTCGAGGGGTTCCTCCCCCGCAAGGGCCGGGCCCGGGCGGACCGGCTCGACGCGCTCGCGGTCGAGACGCGCACGGTCGTGCTCTACGAGGCGCCGCATCGGGTGGCGGCAACCGTCGCGGAGCTGGCCGAGCGCCTGGGCGCCTCGCGGCCGGTTGCGATCTGCCGCGAGCTCACGAAGGTGCACGAGGAGACGTGGCGAGGAACGCTCGGGGAGGCGGCCTCACGTCTCGCTGCCGCCGAGCCACGCGGCGAGTACGTCGTCGTGATCGGTCCGCCCGAGCGTCGCCCCGGCGGCGTCGACGAGGAGACCGTCCGCCGGGCGGTGCAGGTCGCGCTCGAGGCGGGCGCCTCGGCGCGGGATGCCTCCGCCGAGGTCGCCGCGGAGCTCGGTGTCCCCAAGCGCCTCGCGTACCGCCTCGCCACCGAGCTGCGATCGGCGGACTAGGGGGGAGGGACGCGAGCGGCGTCCTACGCCTCGGCGAGGCGGACGATGCAGCCCTGGCAGACCTTGCGTCCCTGGTACGTACGCAGGTCGAGCGCGGTGCCGCAGAATACGCATCGCTCCTCGACCTTGGTGAGGACGATGCGTCCCTCGTCGACCTCGATCTCGAGGAAGTCACCCTCGTTGATGTCGAAGAGGCGCCGGAGCTCCGCGGGCAGGACGACGCGGCCGAGCTGATCGACCTTGCGCGCCATCCCGATCGACTTCATCCGGTCGGTACTGTAAGCGGAGGCGGGCGATCGCGCCGCCTCCGGTACCCGAGCGAGGAGCCTCGTGGCCCGTCCTTTCTACGTCACCACACCGATCTACTACCCGAACGACGTGCCGCACATCGGCCACGCGTACACGACGGTTGCAGCCGACGTGCTCGCCCGGTATCGACGGCTGCGCGGCGACGACGTCTTCTTCCTGACCGGCACCGACGAGCACGGGCTCAAGATGCAG
>CAYRHS010000152.1:3194-7427 GCA_964424125.1 uncultured Burkholderiales bacterium | reverse complement strand
CGAGAATCTCGAAGGCCGAGCGTTCCGCGGCTCGACCGTGGGCGACGAGGTGAAGGAGGCGGCGGCACGCCTCGGCGAGAACATCGCGCTCGGTCGTGTGGTCCGTTTCGAGACCGACGACGGGCTTCTCGATTCGTACCAGCACGTCCAGGCGGACCGAGGGGTCATCGGCGTGCTCGTGGAGCTCGGCGGCGTGGCAACCGACGACGCCCGCGCGCGCGAGGTCGCGCACGACATCGCGCTCCACATCGCATCCGCCGCTCCCCGGTACCTGACCCGCGACGACGTCCCCGGCGAGGTGGTCGCGGCCGAACGGGAAGTGCTCGAGAACCTCACGCGCAACGAGGGGAAGCCGGAGCAGGCGATCGACAAGATCGTCGACGGCCGGATGAACGGCTGGTACAAGGAGCACGTGCTCGTCGACCAGGGCTTCGTCCGTGAGCCAAAGCGTGCGGTGTCGGACCTCGTTGCGGAGCTCGGGCCGGAGGCCTCGGTGCGTCGCTTCGCCCGGGCCAAGATCGGAGAGGACTAGCCCTCCGGTGGGCGCGACCGGAGGGCAGAGCCGCTTCGAGCGGGTGGTGCTGAAGCTCTCCGGCGAGGCGTTCGCCGACCCGGACGTCGGTTTCGGGATCGACGCCGGGGTCGTCCAGCGCATCGCGGACGAGGTCGCCGCGGCCCATCAGGAGCTCGGCGTGGAGATCGCCGTGGTCGTCGGGGGCGGCAACATCTTCCGCGGGATGTCGGGCGCGACGCGGGGGATGGACCGGGCACGGGCCGACTACATGGGGATGCTCGCAACGGTGATCAACGCGCTCGCGCTCCAGGACGCGCTCGAAGCCGGCGGCCAGGCCACCCGCGTGCAGACCGCGATCACGATGGCGCAGGTCGCCGAGCCGTACATTCCGCGCCGGGCGATCCGCCACCTCGAGAAGGGGCGGGTGGTGGTCTTCGCGGCCGGGACCGGTAACCCGTACTTCACGACGGACACCACCGCCGCGCTGCGGGCCGCCGAGATCGGGGCCGAGGCCATCCTCAAGGGAACACACTCGGGTGTGGACGGCGTCTACAGCGCCGACCCTCGAATCGACCCCAAGGCCGAGAAGCTCCTGCACGTGAGCCACCGCGAGGTCCTCACCCGTGACTTGAAGGTCATGGACTCGACCGCGATCACGTTCTGTCGCGACAACCAGCTCCCGATCGTCGTCTTCGACGTGACGACCCCCGGCAACATCGGCCGCGCGCTCGTCGGTGAACCGATCGGGACCGTGGTGAGCTCGAGGGAGGCATCATGAGCGGATCCGACTCCGATGAGCTCGTCTCGATGGCGATCGCGGACGCGCAGGACCGGATGCACAAGGCCGTCGTGCACCTCCAGGACGAGTTCGCAGCGATCCGAACCGGACGCGCTTCCCCGAGCCTCGTCGACAAGCTCGCGGTCGACTACTACGGGTCGGAGGTCCCGCTGCAGCAACTCGCGGGCTGTTCCGTTCCCGAACCGCGACTGCTCGTCATCTCGCCCTACGACAAGGGCGCGATGGGCGCGATCGAGAAGGCGATCCAGCAGAGCGACCTGGGGATCAATCCTTCCAACGACGGGCAGCTGATTCGGCTCGCGTTCCCCGTCCTCACCGAGGACCGGAGGCGTGAGCTCGTCAAGGTCGTCAAGCAGCGGGCCGAGGATGCCCGCGTCGCGGTCCGCAACGTCCGTCGCCAAGCCCGCCACGATCTCGAAGCGCTCCAGAAGGACGGCGACCTGTCACGTGACGAGCTTGAGCGGGCCGAGAAGACCCTCGAGAAGCTCACCCACGAGGTGATCGAGGAGATGGACGCCCTGTTGGAGCACAAGGAGCAGGAACTCCTCGAGGTGTGAGCGGGCCCGGCGCGAGCGGGGCCCGTTGTCTAGCCTTGCAGGAACGGAGGGATCGGGAGAGGTGCCGTGAACGACGAGCGCGACGACCACGACCCCTGGCGCGACGAGGACTGGGTCGACGAGGAGCCGTCCGGCGAGGAGCCGTCCGGCGAGGACCGGCCTGAAGCACCCTCGCGGCCGGCTCCGACAAGCGGAGGCGAAGGCGTACGGATCCTCGGAGCCGATGAGGCACGTGAGGCCCTCGAGCGCGGCGACGTCGCGCCCCGACGGCGGGAAGGTGAGCCGCGCTTCGGTGACGTCCCGCCCCGGCCCGAGCCCGACGTGCAGCCCTCGGCCCGGTTCCCTCGCCCGGCCGAGTCGGGACCCTTCGGCGAGGAGGCACCTACCTGGTCGGCCAGCGGCGAGGTCGGCGACGAAGGGGAAGAAGCCGAAGGCGACGAACGGGCGGGAGCAGCGGCTGAAGGAGAGGAAGTCGTCGAGGCGTTCGAGGTCGACACCAGCGGGCCGGTCGAGCTCCCGCACTGGACCGAACCGCCGACCGGTGAGGTGCCGCAGATCCTGCCCGAGGCGGAGCTGGTGGCCGAGGAGGAAGATGCCTGGCGCCACATGAGCGGTCGCACACCCCGGTATCGCGATCAACCCGGCGACTGGGACGACGTGGACTTCACCGACGAACTCAAGGACGAGGAGACCGCGGTCGGCGCGCTCGCAGGCGAGCCGGAGCTCGACGAGGAGGAGGAGTTCGCCGAGCGCGTCGCGGAGCGGCGTGCTCGACGTGGAGGGCGCCCGGGAGCGCCCCCGCGCCGCGGGGCGCCGCGACGCGGAGGCGGCCAGCCGCGTGCCGCGGCGGCGGTGCCCGGCGAGGGTCGGGATCTGCCGACGGCGCTCGTGACCGCCGGCGTGATCGTGGTGGTGGCGGTCGCCTGTCTCCTCATCGGTCGCACGGCCACCGCGTACTTCGCGGCGGCGATCGTCGCGGTGGCGAGCGTCGAGCTCTACGCGTCTCTGCAAACCCAGGGCTATCGCCCCGCGGCGATCATCGGGATCCTCGGCTCGGTGGCGCTCGTCATCGCCGCCTACGAGCAGGGCGAGGCCGCGTACCCGCTGATCGCGGTGCTCGTGGTCGGCTTCACGCTCTTCTGGTACCTGGCCGAGGTCGTCCGCGGCGAGCCGACGGTGAACGTCGCCATGACCCTGCTCGGGTTCGGCTACATCGGGATCTTCGGCGGCTTCGCCGGCCTGGTGCTCACCCATCCGGACGGCATCGGGCTGATCCTGGGGATGGCGATCTGTGCGGTCGGCTACGACGTCGCGGGTTACTTCGTCGGAAGCGCGATCGGCCGTACCCCGCTCGCGCCTCGGATCTCGCCCAACAAGACGGTCGAGGGCCTCGTCGCGGGGATGGCCGCTTCAGTGCTGCTCGGCCTCGTGATCGTGGGCCAGATCGCTCCCTGGGACATCGGTTCGGGCCTCGCACTCGGCGTCGCGGTTGCGATCGCGGCACCGCTGGGCGATCTCTGCGAGTCGATGATCAAGCGCGACCTCGGTGTGAAGGACCTGGGCACGCTCCTGCCCGGCCACGGCGGCGTCGTCGACCGCTTCGACGCCATCCTCTTCTGCCTGCCCGTCGTGTACTACCTGGCGCGCGGCCTGGAGCTCTGAGGACGCGAACATGTCGGCCCCCGGCCGACCGGTGCCGCGGCGAGTCGTCGTCCTCGGCTCGACCGGGTCCATTGGCACCCAGGCCCTCGACGTCATCCGGGCGGGTCGCGACGCGTTCGAGGTGGTCGGCCTGGCCGCCCGGCGCAACCAGGAGCTGCTGAGCGCCCAGGCGAGCGAGTTCTCGGTACCCGAGGACGCCGTCCGGCTCTGCGGGGACGATCCGGCACCCCTGGCCGAGCTCGCGGCGCATCCCGACGCCGACGTGGTGTTGAACGCGGTCGTGGGCTTCGCGGGACTGCCGGCCACGCTGGCGGCGCTGGAGCAAGGGACCCGGCTCGCGCTCGCCAACAAGGAGAGCCTGATCGCGGGCGGACCGGTCGTGCAGGAGACCCGCCGTCGCGGCGGCGCCGAGCTGATCCCGGTGGACTCGGAGCACTCGGCGCTCTACCAGGCGCTGCGGTCCGGGGAGCGAGGCGAGGTGCGCCGGCTGCTGCTCACCGCCAGCGGGGGTCCCTTCCGGGGGCGCAGCCGAGACGAGCTCCGTTCGGTCACCGTCGAGGAGGCACTGCGCCACCCGACCTGGGACATGGGCGCCAAGATCACCGTCGACTCGTCGACGCTCATGAACAAGGGCCTGGAGGTGATCGAGGCCCACGAGCTCTTCGACGTCGACTACGAGGCGATCGACGTGGTGGTGCACC
>CAYRHS010000152.1:0-3184 GCA_964424125.1 uncultured Burkholderiales bacterium | reverse complement strand
CATCGTGCACGGCATGGTGGAGTTCTGTGACGGAGCGACGCTCGCCCAGCTCTCGATGCCCGACATGCGCCTCCCGATCGGACTCGCGCTCGGCGCCCCCCGTCGGCACCCCGTCCCCTACGGCGCCATCGACTGGTCCTCCGTCGGGACGCTCACGTTCGAGCCTCCTGACCTCGACGCCTTTCCGTGCCTCCGTCTCGCCTACGAGGCCGGCCGGGCAGGCGGCGACGCCCCGGCCCGGGTGAGCGGGGCGAACGAGGTGGCCGTCGCCGCGTTCCTCGACGGAGCCCTTCCGTGGGTGGGGATCGCCGAGATCGTCGAGGACGCGCTCCAGCCCGGCGTCGGGAACGTCGAGACGGTAGAGGACGTTCTCCATGCCGACAGTGCCGCGCGCGCCCGGGCCCGGGCCGCGGTCACCGCGAGGAGCGCAGCGTGAAGGATCCCCTGGCCGAGAGCACTCTCCGGGCGAGACGCATTGCCCTCGTGACGTTGCTGATCCTCGCGGGCATCGTCGTCTGGGCCGTCCTCCAGCCGGCGGTTGTGGGGACGGTCGCCATCCTCTTCTCGATCATCCTCATGATCATGCTGCACGAGTTCGGCCATTTCGTCATGGCCAAGCGTGGCGGCATGAAGGTGACCGAGTTCTTCATCGGGTTCGGACCGAGGCTCTGGTCGTTCCGGCGGGGGGAGACGGAGTACGGGGTCAAGGCGTTCTTCCTGCTCGGTGGGTACGTCCGCATCATCGGGATGCACAACCTCGAAGAGGTGGCGCCCGAGGACGAGCCCCGCGCCTACCGCAGCCGCCCGTTCCGCGATCGCCTCGGAGTCGCGGTCGCGGGGTCGGCGATGCACTTCCTCATCGCGCTGGTGCTGATCTTCGTGCTCCTCGCCGCCTACGGTGACCCGCGCACGGCCGAGGCGCTCCCGATCGTCGGGAGCGTCCTCGACGGTTCCCCGGCCCAGGCCGCCGGTCTCCAGGAAGGCGACCGCATCGTCGCCGTAGACGGCACGCCGATCGAGGTCTGGCAGGACGTTCCCGATCTCGTCGAGCCCCGCTTCGGCGACGACATCGTCGTGACCGTCGACCGCGACGGCGAGCAGCTCGACCTCGCGATCACCCCGGAAGCGGTCGAGCGCGACGGCGAGACCGTGGGACGGGTCGGCGTCGCAAACTCGGGTGACATCACGCCCTACGAGCGGGTCTCGCTGCCGAGCGCGTTCACGGACTCCTTCGTGCTCTTCAGCAACGGCGCGCGGAACTCGGTCGACGGCCTCGGCACGGTGTTCTCACCGTCGGGGCTGTCGCGCTATTGGGAGGCCCTCACGAACGAGGGTCAGGACGAGACGGGGGAGCAGGTGAACGAGCGGTTCGTCTCCCCCGTGGAGTTCCCGCGGCTCGCCGGCTTCGCGGTCGAGGAGGGTGGCGCCGCGGTCCTGCAGCTGCTCATCGCGATCAACATCTTCATCGGCATCTTCAACCTGATCCCGCTGCTCCCCTTCGACGGCGGGCACGTGTCCATCGCCGTCTACGAGAAGGTCGCGTCGACCATTCGGCGGCGTCCCGTGCACGCGGACGTGGCGAAGCTCCTCCCGGTGACGAGCGCGGTGATCCTCGTGCTCGGCTTTATCCTCATCACCTCCATCTATCTGGGCATCGTCAGCCCGCTCCAGAACCCGTTCTGAGGGGCTTCGGCCGCTCGTGCAGGAACCGTGCAGGTCGTTCCGACCGAGGCCACGACCGGTCGTAGGCTGACGTCGTGAGCTTCCCGCGACGTGCCACGCGACAGATCTCGGTAGGCGACGTGGCCGTCGGTGGGGGCGCACCCGTGTCGGTGCAGTCGATGACGACCACGAAGACCGCCGACGTCGAGCGCACGCTCGCGCAGATCTACGCGCTGGCTGCCGCCGGCGCGGACATCGTGCGCTGCACGTGCAACGAGGAACCCGCGGCCGAGGGGCTCGCGCAGATCGTGCCCCGCTCGCCGGTGCCGATCATCGCCGACATCCACTTCCAGTACCGGCTCGCGCTCGCGGCGATGGAGGCGGGCGTGCAGGGCCTGCGGCTCAACCCCGGAAACATCCGCAAGCCCGAGCACGTCAAGGCGGTCGCCAGCGAGGCGCGTGACCGGGGCCTTCCGATCCGAGTCGGTGTCAACGCCGGCAGCCTCGATCCCGACATCGCCGAGCGTCACGGCGGCGCCACCCCCGAGGCGCTGGTCGACTCGGCCCTGCGGGAGCTCGACTACTTCGCCGAGGTCGACTTCGCCGACGTGAAGATCTCGGTGAAGTCCTCCGACGTCCCCACGATGATCGCTGCCTACCGGCTGCTCGCGGATCGCGTCGACCACCCGCTCCACCTCGGCGTCACCGAGGCGGGGCCTCTTCCCGGCGGGCTGGTGAAGTCGACCGCGGGGATCGGCACGCTCCTCGCGGAGGGGATCGGGGACACGATCCGCTACTCGCTCACCGCCGACCCCGTCGAGGAGGCCAAGGCCGGACGCCTGCTGCTCGAGGCCCTCGGCTTGCGGGAGCGCCGGGGCCTGGACCTGATCGCGTGCCCGTCGTGCGGACGTGCCGAGGTGGACGTGATCAAGGTGGCGAGCGAGGCCCAGGAGGCGCTGGCCGCCCGCGAGCTGCCGCTCCAGGTCGCGGTGATGGGTTGCGTCGTGAACGGGCCCGGCGAGGCTCGCGGCGCCGACCTGGGCATCGCCGCCGGGCGCGGCCGCGGCCATCTCTTCGTACGGGGACAGGTGGTGCGGGTCGTTCCCGAGGACGAGATGGTGGACGCGCTGGTCGAAGAGGCGGAGCGGATCGTCGCCGAGGGTGTGGAAGCTCGCCTCGCTGCGGCCGACGAGGAGGCGGCCGCAGCGGCGGCCGCCGACCGGGACGAGCTGCTCGAGGTCCAGGGCGCCGACGTCAACGAGGCCGAGGTCCACATCAGCCGCATCCGGGAGCTCGCCGACTGACCCGAGGTCCACGGGCGGCGAAAACGTCCGGGCGCTTCACGGCGCGCCGGTAGGGTGAGCGGCCGTGCGGCTGTCCCGGCTGTTCCTGCGGACCCTCCGAGACGACCCGGCCGACGCCGAGGTCGACAGCCACCGGCTCCTCGTGCGGGCCGGGTACCTGCGCAAGCTCGCCGCCGGCTGCTACTCGTGGCTCCCGCTGGGGCAGCGGGTCCTGCGGG
>CAYRHS010000151.1:0-7434 GCA_964424125.1 uncultured Burkholderiales bacterium | reverse complement strand
ACGTCGGATACGCCTGCGGCGTCGAGCGTCGCCAGCGCGTTGTGGGTCGTGCGTTCGACACCGAGGTTCCCGGCGACGGTCGTGAGGCCCGCGACCTCGACGTCCGGGCTCCGCAACGCCATCAGGATCGCGAGCGCGTCGTCGGCGCCGGGGTCCGTGTCGATGAGCAGGACCGTCACACGAACATGCCCCCGCAGGCCTTCACGCTCTGGGCGGTGATCGAGCCGGCTGCGGGGGAAGCGAGGAATGCGGCGACCGCCGCGACCTCGTCGAGCTCCTGGAGGCGGAGCTGTGGAGAGCGCTGGATCATCATCGCGAGCACCTCCTCGTCGGAGAGCCCGGCGAGCTGCGCGAAGCCACCGAGCATCCGTTGGCTCATCTCGGTTCCGTGGATTGCGCCGGCGCAAAGCGCGTTCACGGTGACGCCGCGCGGCGCCACCTCGGCCGCGAGCGAGCGGGTGAGTCCGAGGACGGCCCCCTTCGTCGCGCCGACGACCGTGTGGAACGGCGCGGGCTGCTCGGGGATCGGCCCCATGAGGTTGATGATGCGCCCGTAGCCGCGCTCGACCATGCCCGGCAGCACGGAGCGGGTCAGGTGCCAGACCGCGAAGAGGTTCACCTCCAGGGCGTCGCGCAGGGCCTGTTCCCGGACCCCGCCGAACGGCCCGACGGGACCTTCGTCGGCGGCGTTGTTGACGACGATGTCGACGGCGCCGAACTCCGCGCCGGCCGCGTCGACGAGCGTCGCGATCGCCGACTGGTCGCGCAGGTCGGTCTGGACGGCGAGCGCCCGCCCGCCGCTGCGCTCGATCTCGCTCGCGGTGCCAGCCAGGAGGCGGCCGCGTCGCGCCGCGAGCACCACCGCCGCGCCTCGGTCGGCGAGCGCACGGGCGATCTCGCGCCCGAGACCCTGGTTCGCGCCGGTGACGATGGCCGTGAGGCCGTCGAGCTCGTGCTCCACTCCGCGTCTCCCCGCCCCTGCGCGTCTCCTCGCGCGGAGCGTACGCTCGGGCCACAAAATCGACAACTTGTTCAACGAGGTGAGCGGTATGGCGTCAGCGTTCGCGCCGCCCGCCACCAGAGGGGCAGCGATGGATCCCACGACCGTGTCCGGGTTCGAGGAGGCGCTCGCCGAGGCGCGTGCGAGCCTGGCCGAAGGAGGAGCCCCGTTTGGTGCCGCGCTCGTCCGCGAGGCGGATGGTGCGGTGCTCGCGACCGGCCGGAACCGGCATTACCAGGATCACGACATCACCGCGCACGCGGAGATCGTCACCCTCCGAAGTGCAGGGATGCTTCCGCTCGCGGAGCTCGCGGGGACCACGATGGTCACCAGCGCCGTCCCCTGCTTCCTGTGCGCGGGCGTGATCGTGCACCTCGGGATCCCGAGGGTGGTCGTGGGGATGGCAGGCACGGAGGGCATGCGAGTCCCGAGCCACGACTTCCTCCTCTCGCGTGGCGTCGAGGTCGTTGATCTCGATTGCGGGGAGGTGATGGAGTTCATGGCCCAGTTCGTTGCCGCTCACCCTGATGACTGGCTGGAGGACCTCGGGTCCGCGGTTGAAGGCATCGACGTCCTGTCGGTTCTCGACGAGGGGGCGAGCTCGTGACCGTCGACTCGCTCGCCGGCGACGCCCCCGTCTACGACCCCTACGACCCCGCCGTGCGCGCGGAGCCCTACGGCGTCTATGCCGAGCTGCGGAGCCGGGCGCCCGTGGCGCGCAGCCCGCTCGGCTTCTGGGCCGTCACCCGGTACCGGGACGTCGCCGAGCTGCTGCGCGACCCGCGCCTCGGCCAGGGCACCCCCGACGTCTCCTCGGTCGGCGAGGAGTCGTTCCCGACGAAGCCGCTGATCTTCCTCGATCCTCCCGACCACACACGCCTGCGCGCCCTGGTCACCCGGGCGTTCTCCGCCCGGACGGTCGAGCGCCTGCGCCCGTCGATCGTCGACCTCGCCACGCGGCTGCTCGAGCGCGCCGGCGACGAGTTCGATCTCGTCGCGGAGGTCGGCGCACCGCTGCCTGTCGAGGTCATCTGCGATCTGGTCGGCGTGCCCGAGTCCGATCGCCGGGAGCTGAACGACCACGTGCACGAGCTCAGCCGGGCGGTGGATCCTTCGCCGCCGCCCGACGCCATCGAGGAGCTGCTCCGGTCCGTGCTCTGGTTCGCGGAGTACTTCACCGCGTTGGCGGCGGAGCGTCGGCGCGCACCGGGTGACGACCTCTTCAGCGCGCTCGTCGCGGTCGAGGAGCGAGGCGAGCGGCTCACGCTCGACGAGCTCGTCCATACCGCGACGCTGCTGTTCAGCGCCGGCCACGAGACCACGGTGAACCTGCTCGGCAACGGCTTCCTCGCGCTCCTGACCCATCCGACCGAGGAGCGACGTCTGCGAACCGAACCCGAGCTCGTCCCGAGCGCGATCGAGGAGATGCTGCGTTGGGACGGCCCCGTCCAGTTCGCGACACCGCGCATCGCGAACGAACGGCTCGAGGTCGCGGGCGCGACGATCGAGCCCGGGGACGAGGTCCGCCTGCTGCTCGGTTCCGCCAACCGGGATCCCGATGTCTTCGACGAACCCGATCGCTTCGACGTCGGACGCGCGCCCAACAAGCACGTCGCCTTCGGTGGGGGAGGGCACTTCTGCCTCGGTGCCTCCCTGGCGCGTCTCGAGGCCCGGGTCGTCGTGACCGAGGTGCTCGAGCGCTTCTCGAGCCTCGAGCTCGCGGGTCCCCCGACTCGCCGTGACGACACGGCGATCCTTCGCGGGCTCACGTCGCTGCCGGTGCGGGGGGTGCGGCGGTGAGCGCCGCGATGCTCGTCGGCGACATCGCCCACCGAGGCGCGCGGATGTTCCGCGACCGGATCGCCTGCTCCTGGCCGGGTGGTGAGCGCACGTACGGCGAGCTCGAGGACCGCGTGGCTCGGATGGCCCGGGTCCTGCACGACGCGAGGGTCGGTGACGGGACGCGGGTCGCGACGCTGGCGCTCAACCATCCCGACGTCCTCGAATTCTGCCTGGCCGCGTCGCGCCTCGGAGCGGTCGTCGTGCCCCTGAACGCGCGGCTCGCCCCCGACGAGATCCGCTTCCAGGTCGACGACGCCGGGGCCACCCACGTGCTCGTCGATCCCCTGCTGGAGCAGCCGGCTCGGGCCTCGGGGCTCCTCGACCGGGAGCACTGGACCGTGGGCGAGGGCGTGGACGCGGCGATCGCCGGGCGTGAGCGCCTTCCCGACGGTGTTCCCCGCCCCTCGGCCCAGGACCCCTCCATCCAGCTCTACACGTCGGGGACGACGGGACGCCCGAAGGGCTGCCTGCTCGGCCAGGCCGGGTGGTTGGCCTCGAACGCCAACGCCGCGGCACGTCTGGGTCTCGGGCCCGAGGACCGGCTCTTCGCCTTCGCGCCGTTCTTCCACGTGGCCGGCTTCGGGATCTCCCTCACCGTCCTCACGCTCGGCGGCGAGGTCGCGATCCCGCCCAGCCTCGACCCGGCCGAGGTGTGGGCTCACGTCGCGGCGCGGCGCCTGACCGTCCTCCAGTACCCGTTCCTGCGCGCGCTCCTGGAGCACCCCGACGCCTCTGCGGTGGACCGCTCGTCGCTGCGGCTGGTCATGGGTGGGGCCAACATGGAGGGCCGCACCACGCTCGCCCGGGTCGGGGAGGTCCTGCCCCACACCCGGTTCTTCGGGATCTACGGCTCCACGGAGGCCGGCAACTATACGACCCTCAGCACGGGGGAGGACGAGCGGGAACGCCCGGGGACGATCGGACGGCCGCTCATGGGCTTCGACGTCGCCGTCCTCGACGAGGACGACCGCGAGGTCCCGGTCGGCGAGGCCGGCGAGCTCGGTCTCCGGGGCCCGAGCACGATGCTCGGGTACTGGAACCTGCCCGAGGCCACCGACGCCGCCCTGCGCTCCGGATGGCTCCACACGGGCGACGTCGTGCGGATGGACGCCGACGGGTACCTCTACTTCGTGGACCGCGTGAAGGACATGATCAAGTCGGGCGGAGAGAACGTGTACTCGATCGAGGTCGAGGCCGTGCTCGCCGAGCACCCCGACGTGGCCGACGTCGCGGTGGTGGGGGTCCCCGACCGGCGGTGGGGGGAGGCGGTGAAGGCCCTCGTGGTCGCCACGCCCGGCGCCACCCCCGATCCGGAGATCCTCGACGAGTTCTGCGCACAACGCCTCGGTGGGTTCAAACGCCCGCGCTGGTACGAGGTGGTCGACGCGATCCCGCGCTCGCCGCTCGGCAAGACGTTGAAGCGCGAGCTGCGCGACGCGCACGACCCCGAGGCGGCGACGCGGTTGTCGGAGCGCTCCTGAGCGGTTCCCCGCGTCAGGAGCCCTCGAGCGCGGCGCGCACCGCGCCGACGACGTCGTCGGCGCCCGGGAGCACCTGGTGCTCGGCGGGTCCCTCGGGGAGCGGGAGGTCGCGGGCCGCGACGCGCCGGGGGTGGCTGCGCAGGGCATCCGGGGCGCGCTCGGCCACGCGCTGGCAGATCTCGGCGGCGGCGCCGGCGCGCGCGTGGTCCTCGTCCACGACCACCAGGTGGCCCGTGCGCTCGACCGACGTGAGCACACGCGCGAGGTCGAAGGGCTCGAGCGTGCGCGGGTCGACGATCTCGACCTCGATGCCGTCGCCCGCGAGCTGCTCGGCCGCTTGGGCGGCGAGTGCGTTCCCGTAGCCGAGGGCCACGATCGTCGCGTCGGTCCCCGGCCGCCGCACGGTGGCGCGTCCGAGCGGGACGGGTTCGCCGCGGACCTCGCCCGTCTCGAAGGCGTAGAGCTTGTGCGTGCAGAAGACGACGACGTCATCGTCCCGGATCGCGGAGCGCATCAGGCCGTAGGCGTCGTCGGCGGTCGTCGGGAACGCGATCTTCAGCCCGGGCGTGTGCCACCAGTAGCCGAGCGGGACCTGGGAATGGTTCGCACCCACACCCATGTAGCCGCCGACGAGGGTCTTGATCACGATGGGGAGCCGCAGATCACCGGCCCCACCGTGCATGTGCCGCCAGCGCGCCGCCCGCACGATCTCCTCCATCGCGATGAAGGAGAAGTCGGCGATCTGAATGTCGACGATCGGGCGGAGGCCGCCCATGGCGGCGCCCATGGCCGCGCCGACGATGGCGGTCTCGGCGAGCGGCGAGTCCTTCACCCGGTCGGGGAAGTCCGTCGAGAGCCCCGCGTACTGCTGGAGCAGCCCGCCGTAGGGGTCCTCGACGTTCTCGCCCCAGAGCATCACGTCGGGGTCGGCGGTCATCTCGTCGCGGATCGCCTGGGTGACGGCCGCGAAGAAGCCCTGCTCGCCCATCACGAGCCCTCGGGCGCGGAGGCGTAGAGGAACGTCTCGACGTCCTCGGTCGGATCGTGGCCGGGCTCGGTGGAGACCGTCTCGAACGCCGCCGCGATCCGGGCACGGCCCTCCGCCTCGATGCGGTCGAGCTCCTCGGCCGCGATCCCCGCCACCGCGAGCCGCTCCCGCGCGACGACGAGTGGATCGCGCCGCCGCCATTGCTCGATCTCGTCGCGATCCTGATAGGGGGCCTCCTCGATCTCGGTGTGCGAGCGCACGCGATAGGTGCGTGCCTCGAGGAAGGCGGGTCGCTGCTCGGCGCGGACGTGCTCCGTGAGCCGGCTCGCGGCCTCGTCGACGGCGACGACGTCGTTGCCGTCGACCGTCTCGACCTGCATGCGGTAGCCACCGGCGATGTCGGCGATCTCGCCGGGGAAGATCCGCTCGGCTCGGGTCGAGATCATCCAGCCGTTGTTCTCGCACACCCACAGCACCGGGAGCTCCCACGACGACGCCATGAGGAACGCCTCGTGCATCGTGCCCCGCTGCGCGGAGCCGTCTCCGAACATCGCCACCGCGAGCGCACCCTCACCTCGCCGTCGGGCGGCGAGGGCGAGCCCGGCGGCGCGTCCGAACTCGCTGCCCGAGGTGCCCTGGTGGCCGAAGATCCCGCGTCCGACGTCCACGGGGTGCCAGGTGCGCCCGTGCACCGGCGAGGTCTGCTTCAGCAGGAACCCGCGGAGCAGGTCCGCCGGGTCCATCCCCTTCGCGAGCGGAGCCGCCACACCCCGGTAGTGGGCGACGAGGAAGTCGTCGGGCCGGAGGCACGTGCACGTGCCGGTGCCCACCGCCTCCATGCCGAAGCCCGAGTGGTAGAAGGCCGCGTGCTCGCCGATCGTCTCCTCGAGGGCGCGCGCCTCGACCAGGACCCGGAACAGCTGCCGTGGATCGCTCACGTCACCCCTCCCGACGCCGCCCGGCGCGCGCCTTGACGGCCGCTTGACCGTCCGGTTGAATCAGTTGACCGCGTAGTCAAGCGTACGGGCGCCGCCGTGTCCAACACGGCGGCGCCGTCACGAGGAAGGTCGTGAGGAAGGGCTCCATGGCGATCGGCGCCGCAGGCGAGACGTTCGTGTTCGACCCGTACTCGCGTGAGGTCCAGCGCGATCCGTTCCCGTACTACGAGGTGCTCCGGCGGGACGCGCCTCTGTACCGCGACGAGGCGAACGACCTGTGGGTGCTGTCCCGTTACGACGACTGTCGCTACGTGATCATGGACTGGGAGACGTTCTCCTCGGCCGAGGGCATCGTCAAGGGCCAGGACAGCAGCGGGCCACCGATCCTCTCCGCCCTCGACCCGCCGCAGCACACGCGGATGCGCAAGGCTGCGGCGCCGTGGTTCAAACCCCAGGTGATCTGGGGCCGGGAGGCCGAGGTGCGCGGGTTGGTCCGCGCCGTGGCCGAGGGGCTGGCGGGACGCGAGTCGGCCGATCTCGTGCTCGACTTCGCCGGGCAGATCCCGATCCTCACGATCGCCCACCTCTGCGGGATCCCGCACGACGACCTCGCGACCATTCAGGGGTGGCTCCTCCAGGTCATCGAGCAGGGGCCGGACAGCGAGGGCGGGATCGCCGCCTGGGGGAGCGTGGCGCAGTACTTCGACGACCTCGTCCTCGAGCGGCGCGGCCGCGACGGTGACGATCTCATCAGCCGGATCATCCGCACCGAGGTCGACGGCGCACCGCTTCCTCACGAGGAACAGGTCGGCCTGGCCCTCATCACCTTCATCGGCGGCATCGAGGCGACCACCTTCCACCTGACGAACGCCTGTGCCCAGCTCGGCCTCCATCCGGATGCCCGGCGCGTGCTCGCGCGCGAACCCGATCTCGTGACGCTCGGTCAGGAGGAGATCTTGCGCTACGACTCCTCGGTCCAGGCCGACCTGCGCACGCTCACCCGCGACGTCGAGCTCCATGGAGAGCTACTCCCGGAGGGAGCGCAGGTCATGGTGCTCATGGGCTCGGCGAACCGCGATCCGGCCAAGTTCGAGCGGCCCGACACGATCGACGTCCGGCGCTCGCCCAACCCGCACCTCGGGTTCATGGTCGGCATCCACTTCTGCCTCGGAGCCCCGCTGGCCC
>CAYRHS010000150.1:0-7465 GCA_964424125.1 uncultured Burkholderiales bacterium | reverse complement strand
CCGGGCGTGAGGTGCCACTTGCCGAGGCAGTAGGTGTTGTAGCCGTGCTCGGCGAGCACCTCGGAGATGAACCCGCTCTCGAACGGCACGCGAGTGGAGATGCCGGGGAATCCCGACGCGAACTCGGCGATGGTCGCCATGCCGTTGGTGGTGGCGTTGCGGCCCGTGAGCAGCGACGCTCTCGTGGGCGAGCACAACGCGGTGGTGTGGAAGTTGGCGAACCGCACTCCTCGATCGGCGAGGCGGCTCATGTTCGGGCACTGCACCGGACCGCCGAAGCAGTCCATGGTCGCGTAGCCCAGGTCGTCCCAGGCGATCATCAACACGTTGGGAGCGCCCTCGGACGCCTTGGGCGCGAGGAAGGGAGCCCAGTCGGGTTCCGAGTCCCGGATGTCCACCGCGATCTTGCCGTTGAACTGCTCGGCCATTTCGATGGACCTCCTCGCCGGCTAGGTCGTGGTCGCGGGCGATCCCGCGTGGGGCGGAACAGTAGCCCGAGCGAATTCCCCGGTGTCGGGCGCGCGTTCGGAGGGAGCGTCCGAGCCGGAGCGCGACCTCGGCTACGCGGGGGCCGCGACCGGTTGCACCGGCTCGGTGTCGGTCGAGGACTCGACGGGGAGCAGCGCGGCGCCGACGAAGAAGCACACCGCTCCGACGAACGTTCCGAGGTTCGCCAGGGCGATGTTCGCGATCTCGCCGGTCGAGTGCACATAGCGAGCCGCCACCGCCGAGAAGCCGAAGGCGACGGAACCCGTCAGGTTGAGCACGCCGATCCGCCAGCCCGTCGACCGGTGTCGCAGCCCGCGCTCACCGGCCCCGGCCTCGGCGAACGCTCCCCAGCTCGAGAGGAGGAAGCACACCGAGCCGACGATGTCGGGTGCCCAGATCCAACGACGCTCCTGCGCCACGGCGAGCTCCGCCCGCGTGGCCGCGAACGTGCTGACGTTGAAGGCGACCGTGCCGGCGAACTGGACGACCGCGATCCACCAGTCGATGCGGTGGGGAGCCCAGGCAACGAACCGCCGGAAGCCGCGCGGGACGGGCGCGTCCGCGTCGGGTCCGAGCGGCGCGGTGATCGACTCGCGGAACTGGAGATACGCGGCGGAGGTGAAGAAGAGCGACCCGATGAAGAAGGTCCACCCGACGGTGTCGACGGACACGTGATCGCTGTAGAGAGGAAACGAACCGAGGGCGAAGCACAGCGACCCCACCATGAAGAGGGCGCCCAGCGCGAAGCTCGACGCACTGGCGCGTAGCCACCGGCGCGGTCGAGCGCGGCGCGGCGCCTCGGCGCGCAAGCCGAGTCGCTTGCGGTGCCGGCGTGACGTCCACTGGACGACCGTGCCGTCGGGTCGGGCCAGCGTGGCGCCGGTGACGAACGGCCACGGGCCCGAGGTCGCCCGGATCTCCCAGCCCGCAGGGAGCTCGAGCGCCGGCTTGCGGAGGTGAGCGGACGCGCGCTGCCGGCTCACTTCCTCTTGCGGGCGCGCTGCTTGCTGTGGCCGGCCGCGGTCGCGGGATGTGTCCACACGTCGGGACGGGGTGCTGCGCGCGCGGTCGGCTGCTCCTTGCTGAGCTCCTCCCAGGCCTGGAGGAGGTCGAGGACCAGGAGGTCGATCATCCGCCGGTTCAGGTCGATCCGCACGACGACGCGCATCAGGTGCACGTCGTCGGCGTCGGGGGGAAGGTTGTACGCGGGGACGATCCATCCGTTCTCTCGCAGGCGCGACGACAGGTGGTACACGTCGAAGCCGGGGTCGCCCTTGATCTTGAACGTGACCACGGGTTCCGAGAGGCCGGGGTTGAGGATCTCGAACTTGCCGCTGCTCTCGAGCTGCTCGTTGAGGTACCGGGCGTTCGCCAACATCGCCTCGACGACCTCCGTGTAGCCCTGACGACCGAGACGGAGGAAGTTGTACGCCTGAGCCTGGACCATCGCCGACCCGCGGGAGAAGTTGAAGGTGTAGGTCGGCTGCGCGCCGCCGAGGTAGTTGACGCTGAACACCAGGTCCTCGGGTAGCTTCGAGCGGTCGCGGAAGATCAACCACCCGACGCCCGGGTACACGAGGCCGTACTTGTGCCCGGAGGCGTTGATGGACCACACCTGCTCGAGGCGGAAGTCGAACTCGAAGTCGGGGTGCGCGAACGGCGCGATGAACCCGCCGCTGGCGCCGTCGACGTGGAGCGGGATGTCCCAGCCCTGCTCCTTCTTGATCCGCACCAGCAGGTCGTTGAGCTCCTTGATGGGGTCGGCTTCGCCGATGAAGGTCGTGCCCAGCACGGCGCCGACGGCGATGGTGTTCTCGTCGATGTGGGGCTCGACGTCCTCGGGCGCCAACACGAACCGATCGGGCTTCATCGGGATCTTGCGCATCTCGACGTCGAAGTACCGGGCGAACTTGTCCCACACGATGTGGGTCTCGGCGCCGAACACGACGTTTGGTCGGGTCGTGTCCTCGCCGGCCGCCTCGCGCCGGAGGCGCCAGGTCCACTTGTGGGCGAGGAGGCCGAGCATGATCGCCTCCGAGGAGCCGATCGTGGCCACGCCGGCCACATCGGCCGGGTCGGGCGCGTGGAACAGGTCGCCGAGCATGTGCACGCAGGCCTCTTCGACCAGCTCGGCGGCGGGGTACTCCTCGTGGTCGATGTGGTTCTTGTTCAGCGTCTCGTCGATGAGGCGTCGGGCCTGGGGGTCCATCCAGGTGGTCACGAACGACGCCAGGTTGAGCGTCGGCCGCCCGTCGAGTGTGAGCGTGGTGCGCAGGATCTCGTAGGCGGCGTCGGGATCCATCCCGTGCTCGGGGAACGTGGACGGGTCGACTCGGTGCTGGAACGCACGTCGGGCGTGAAGCGGCGGGGCGGCGTCGTCTGGTACCTGCGGTTCGGTCATCGCTGTCCTCGGTGGGTCTCGTCGGGGCGCCGTCAACGTAGTACCGGCCCGGCGCGCTGTCCTGTGCGCTCGAAACTCGACCGGTGGAGGTCGGGCGTCTGCTCGGCGCGCCGAGCGGCTAGGTTTCTCCCGCCCCAGCAGTGAGCCCGGTGCCGGTGCCTTGAGCCCTCTCGCCTCGATCGCGGTCATGGTCGTCACGGGCGTGGTCGCGTTCGCGTTGAGCCTGCTGGTGCGTCGACGCTTCTCGGCCGTCGAGCCCGGGCCGTGGTCGTCGACGTTGTCGTATGTGGCAGCCGCGTACGGGGTGATCGTCGGGTTCTCGATCGTGTTCCTGTTCGGAACGTTCTCCGATGCCCGGCAGGCAGTCGGTGACGAGGCGACCTCGATCGGTACGGCGTTCGAGGAAGCCCGGCTGTTCCCCGAGGACGCAGAGAACATCCAACACGCGCTGATCTGTTACTCGAGAGCGGTGCCCGAATTCGAATGGCCCGCCATGAGCGGCCGGGACTCCGCGCCGGAGGTCGACGACGCATTCCGCGACATCATCCTGTCGCTCGACGGGGACGACGAGCCGACCGACGGGACGTTCCAACCCGCGACCGCGACCAACCTGGTCGTGCAGGTCGGCAACATCTCGACGGCTCGCGAGACCCGACTCGTGGCCGCCGAGACTCGGATACCTCCCCTGTTTTGGGGGCTGCTCCTCGGGAGCGGGCTGCTCGTCGTCGGGCTGATCTTCGTGGTCTCGCTTTCGGCTCACCCCCGGGCGCAGGCCACGTTGGTCGGCTTCTCCGCGGTGTTCACCGCGGTGATGCTCCTCATCGTCCTGGCCCTGAGCACCCCCTTCAGCCAGGGAGGTGGGAGGGTCAAACCCGAGCTGATCGAGCAGACCACGACGCTGATGGAGAGCGAGGCGCCGAACGCCGCCTTCCCGTGCACCTTCGAGATGGGCTCCTGACGCCCGTCCTCGGGGAGACGTAGCTTCCACGCCCATGGCGGACGCCACGACACCCGAAACCACGACCGCCGCCTCGACCGCGCCCGACCGCGCTTCGCTCGTGCTCGTCGCGCTCATCCTGGTCGCGGCGGTCGCCAACCTGAATCTCGCCGTCGCCAACGTCGCGTTGCCCGACATCGGCAAGGCCTTCGACTCCTCGCAGACGACGCTCGACCTCGTCGCGGTCGGGTACTCGCTCGGCCTCGCCGCGTCGGTGCTGTACCTGGGCGCGCTCGGCGACCGGCACGGGCGCAAGGGGATGCTCCTACTCGGGGTGCTGCTCTCGATCCCCGCGTGCCTGCTCGCGGCGTGGGCGCCGTCGGACAGCGTCCTCGTGGTGGCGCGACTGCTCGGCGGGCTGTCCGCAGGCATGGCGTACCCGACCACCCTCGCGTTGATCACGGCCTTGTGGTCGGGGCCGGGACGGACCCGGGCGATCGCCCTCTGGTCGGGAATCGGAGGCGCGATCTCCGCGCTCGGCCCCCTCGCCGCGGGGTACGTGCTAGGGAGCTGGTGGTGGGGTTCGGTGTTCCTCCTCACGCTGCCGCTTGCCGTCGTCGCCCTGCTGCTCGCGATGGCGTTCGTGCCGAGCCACGTGAACGAGACGACCGACCCGGTCGACAACCTCGGCGGGATTCTCTCAGTGGTGCTCGTGACCGCACTCGTGCTCGCGATCAACTACGCGTCCGGTCCCGACGAGGGAACCGTCGCACTCGGCCTGGCCGCGATCGCGCTCGCGGGCGGGATCGGATTCGTCATCCGGCAGCGGCGTGCCCGGTCGCCGCTCTACGACCTCGACGTCGCCGGCCGGCGCATCTTCTGGGTCGCGGCGGTCGCCGGGATCATCGTCTTCGGCTCGCTGATGGGGGCCATGTTCATCGGCCAGCAGTTCCTCCAGAACGTGCTCGGCTACTCCACGCTCGAAGCCGGCGCCGCGATCCTGCCCGCCGTCGCGGCGATGGTCCTGGTCGCGCCCCGATCGGCCAAGCTCGTCGACTCGCGCGGTTCCCGGTTCACGCTGCTCACCGGCTACGTCTTCTGCCTGTTGGGTTTCGTCACCATGCTCGTGTTCTGGAAAGACGGCGCGACGTACTGGTCGGTCGGCCTCGCGTACCTCTTCGTCGGGATCGGCGTCGGCTTCGCGGGCACACCGGCGTCGCACTCGCTCACCGGCTCGGTGCCGGTCACGCGTGCGGGCATGGCCTCGGGGACTGCGGACCTCCAGCGCGACCTCGGGGGCGCCATCATGCAGTCGATCCTGGGCGCGTTGCTCCCCGCCGGGTACGCGTCGGCGATCGGGAGCGCGATCGCCGCCGCGCCCTCCAGTGCCCAGCAGAAGATCACCGACAGCGTGCAGGCCGAGCTCCAGAACTCGTTCGCGAGCGCGGAGGCCACGGCGAGCCAGTACCCGCAGTACGCGAAGCAGATCACGGCCGCGGCCAAGTCGTCGTTCGTCGACGGCGCCGACTGGGCCTACATAGCGGGCATCGCCGCGATCGTCATCGGTGCGCTCATCGTCTTCTTCCTATTCCCGAAGAAGCGCGACGAGGTGGAGCTCCTCCAGCGCTACGGGAAGGAGGACGCGGAGGCTCAGGCCGCGAGCTGAGCCGAGCGCGCCCTTCCGACGATCGCGTCGGCGATCTTCGGGACCTCGACGCCGATCTGGCGGAACATCCCGCCTCCCCGACAGCAGGATCAGGGCCGCTTCGCCGGAGTCCGACGGTCAGAAGCATCGGACGCGGCGTTGCGGCCGCGTGAGATGGCCGGATGCCACCAGATCGCCACCAGGACACAACCCACGTGGCGGACCCTGAAGGAGGACAGGGCCACCACGAAGCGAGGAGGTGGCAACCATGACGACGTTGCTCGTGAGGCTCCTCGTCGTCGCGCTCTGCGCACCGGCCTTCGTGTTCGGAGGCGTGGCGCTCGCACAGGACACCGGAGAGTGTGGACCCGACGGCTACGCGTGTCAGTGCGCGGCGGCAGGGGGAACGTGGCAGGACGGCCAGTGCTTCAGCGTCTGGTGCGGCTGGGAGGACGACCCTCCGATCTGCGCCTACATGGCCGGCCAGGGTGGCTCCGCCCCCGTGGCAACGGACGAGGCACCGGCGAGCGCGCCGGAGCAGTCCACGCCCGAACCGTCGGTGACGCAGGCACAGCCACCCGAACCGACGCCCGCGGCGCCCGCCTACACGGGTTGATCCGGCCACGACCGAACCGGGGCGATGAAGCGGTCGTCGCCCCGGTCTCGGCGTCACCCGTGACCTTCAGCCCTGGCCGCATCCCACGGGTCGGGGTAAGCCACAAGACGTGGCCGCCCGGTCTCCAGCTACCACGAGTCGTGGCGCGGCTCGCGCGAACGGTGAGCAGGATCGCCCGTGAGCGGCTCCTCTGGCGTCGCGGTCTCCCTGCTCGGCCCCGTTACCGTGGCCCGCGATCACCGGCCGATCGTGGTCGCGATGCCCAAGCAGCGAGCCGTGTTGGCGGTGCTGGCGCTCCGCCCCGGGAACCCGGTTCCCATGGAGGACCTCGTCGACGCCTTGTGGGGCGACCGTCCACCCCCGTCCGCGCTGAAGACGTTGCAGGGACACATCTCGGGGCTACGGCACGCCCTCGGTGCGGACGCGATCGAGACCTTTGAAGCCGCCTACGCGCTCCGGGTCGACGAGGACGCGAGCGACGCGTGTCGGCTCGAGTCGGCGGTGGATCGCGGACGCGCCGCCGCCGCAGCGGGTGATCCCGCGGCGGCGCGGACCGCGTTCGCGGAAGGGGAGGCAATGTGGCACGGCGAGCCGCTCGACGAGCTCGCCGACGGCCGGGTCCAGCGCGGCCAACGCGCGCGCCTCGACGAGCTCCATCTAGCGGCGGTGGAGGGTCGGCTGCGCGCCGACCTCGAGCTGGGCCATCACGAGCGTGCCGTGCCCGAGCTCGAGGCGCTGGTGGCGGAACAGCCGCTGCACGAGCCGCTCTGGGCCCTCCTGTTGCTCGCGCTCTACCGTTCCGGCCGCCCGGCAGAGGCGCTGCGTGCCTACGGTCGGCTCCGCCGCTGCCTCGGTGGGGAGTTGGGCGTCGAGCCGTCGGCAGAGCTTCGCGAGCTCGAGACGGCAATCTTGGTCGAGGACCCGACGCTCGACTTGGTGGCACCTTCTCCGCCCCAAAATCTCCCGGCGTCGCTCACCACGTTCATCGGACGCGACGACGACCTCCGAGCGGTCCGCAAGCTGCTGCTCGAGCTCCGGCTCGTGACGCTCACGGGTCCGGGCGGCGTCGGCAAGACACGCCTCGCGCTCGAGATTGCGCGCGGTGCCCTCGACGACTTCGCGGACGGCGTCTGGTGGGTCGACCTCGCCTCCGTAGGAGATCCGAACGCGATCCCGGCGCGAGTGGCCGCGGCGCTGTCGGTCGCGGTCGCGCCCGGCGCCTCGATCGAGGAGGCGCTCACCGCCCACGTGCGGCGGCGCACGTGTCTGGTGCTCCTGGACAATTGTGAGCACCTCGCGGTCGCCGTGGGAGACCTGGCGCGCCGCCTCCTCGACGCGGGCGCCGACGTCACGCTCCTCGCGACCAGCCGGCTCCCT
>CAYRHS010000149.1:0-7495 GCA_964424125.1 uncultured Burkholderiales bacterium | reverse complement strand
TCGGGACCGGGTACTCGTCACTCGGCTACCTGAAGCGCTTCCCGGTCGACTGGCTGAAGGTCGACCAGTCGTTCGTCGACGGTCTCGGCGCGGATCCCGAGGACACCGCGATCGTCACCGCGGTCGTGAGCCTCGCCCACGCCCTCGACCTGGGGGTCGTGGCCGAGGGCGTCGAGACCGCAGAGCAACTCGCGCACCTGCGCACGCTCGGCTGCGACCTCGGCCAGGGCATGTACTTCTCGCCCCCGAAGCCGTCGGACCTGTTGCTGGAGTTCCTGTCCCATCACCAGAGCGAGACCCAGACCGAGGCCCCGACGGTTCGCGGGAGCTGAGCACCGGTACTCCCGTACCGACGCGGCGCGCACGCCTCGCAGTCGCCTCACCGTGGTCGCCTCCCGACGGCGGCCACGAGCCGTTCGAGGAGGCCGGAGTCGTCCAGCAAGGGTCGGCAGCCGTCACGCACCACCTGCGCGGTGCCGGCATCCACCGGATCGGTCGATGCCCACGAGGGGGCTACAAACCCGAAGTCGACCTCCAACCCCGACGGCAACCGGACACGACGTTCGGAGAGCACGCCCTGTTCCCCGGCGTGCACGAGCTCCCCGGACCCGTCCGGTAGTGCCGCCGTCACCCGGGCGTCGTCGTCGACGTAGCTCGCCTTCGGCCGTCGGAACACGGCTATTCCGAGCGCCCACCTGAGGCTAGTTGACACAAGATCACGTGATCTGCGATGATGCAGCGGCCGCTTCCCCCGCCCCGCCCCGACGGCCGAGGAGCCCGCCATGCTCACCATCAAGCCCTGGCCCGACCCGATCATCGACGTGATCGGTCACGATCCCCGCTCGCTCTACGTCGAGCGGTTCTGGTTGCCGACCCTGGGGCCGACCTCCCTGCTCCTGTTGCGGCATCTCGCCACACAGTTCGACCGGCATCCCGAGGGCGTCCACGTCCGGGTCGGGTCGACGTCGAGGGCGCTGGGTGTCGGGCGCGGTGAGGGCACCTCCTCCCCGATCATTCGCAGCCTGACGCGTCTCGCCAACTTCGACCTCGCGTGCGACGACGGTCGGGGAACCGTCGCGGTGCGCCGGCACGTTCCGCCCGCGCAGCCGCGTCACCTGCAACGCCTCCCCGCCGAGCTGCGCGCCGAGCACGAGACCTGGGCCGACACCCGCCGAGAGGAGACGCCGCTCGACGACGCGCGTCGACGGGCCCGGCGGGTCGCGTTCACCCTCCTCGAGCAGGGCGACGAGCCCGACCGCGTCGAGCGGGTGCTCTTCGCCACCGGCTTCCACCCCGCGATCTGTGCCGACGCGACGCGGTGGGCCACCGAACGGCAGCGCGAGATCTCGGACCGGATCGGGGACGCGGACTCGGCGGCTTGATGCCGAGCGCTCAGAGCGGTGGCCAGCGGCGCAGGGCGTCGAACGTGTCGAGGTCGGCGGCCGCGGCGGCGAAGCGCTCCACGTCGAGCCGGCACACCTCCTCGGCCTGGTAGTCGCCCAGGGCGAGCGTCCCCACCCACATGGGGAGCCCGTGGGCGGGCTGGAGCCGGTAGCACTCGAAGGCCTCGTCCTCGTCGGGAGCGTCCACGCCCTCCCGGCGCAGGCATTCGAGGTAGTGGGCGAGGAGCTCCCGCTCCAGGCGGCGACGGTCCTCGACCTCCAGCGCGCTGACGATGAAGTAGCCGACGTCATGCGCCCAGTTCCCCCGGCGGACGAGCTGCCAGTCGAGGAAGCCCGGCGTGCCGTCCGTCTCGAAGTAGAGGTTTCCCAGGTGCGGGTCCCCGTGCAGCAGCGTGCTCGGTGCCTCGTCGTCCGCGCGCTGGAGGCGCCAGTAGGCGTCGAGCATGGCCGACGCGTCCGCCAGCTCCGACGGGACGAGATCGCCCGCGCGCTCGAGGCCTTTGCGCAACGGCATGGGCACGACCTTGTAGAAGTCCCGGAAGGGGCCGCGACTCGGAGTCGGCAACCAGGAGAACTCGGCGTCGAGCGTCGGGCTGGCCCACAGCGGTGCGTGGTAGCGCGCCATGCCCTCGAGCACCGCCTTCGCCTCGTTCTCGTCGAGCGGTTCGGTGGCGATGCCGAAGCGCGCGCCCTCACCCGCGAGATCCTCGAGCAACAGGATGAAGCGCGCTCCCGCGCGATCGTGCGCGACGTGGAAGACCTCGGGGACGTTGGCCGGGATTCTCGGGTGCAGGTCCCGGTAGAAGCGCACCTCGCCCTCGATGGCCCCGATGCCGGTGAGCAACACGCGGTGCGAGAAGCCGGGCGTCATCTTCACGAACATCGTGCGCGGAAGTCCCGCGCCGCCGTCGCCGCCGTAGTCGAGCTCGACGCGGGTCCGGCTGGTGGTGCCGTCGGTGTGTCCCAGGTCGCGCACGGACCGCACCTCGACGTCCGGGTGCTCGGTCGTGAGCGCGGCGGTCAGCACAGCCGGAGTCAGGGCCGACCGGTCGAGCGGAACGCCGCCTGGCGCCGATCGGCGCCGGGCCGTCAGGCGCTCGACCAGCGCGTGGGCCGACACCTCCAGCGAACGACCTGCCAACGTGGCACCGAGGACGATCCGTTCACCGACTGCCATGGACGCCTGCCTCCCCCGGGAACCCACGGGCCCGGTCCGGTTCAGAAGATTGCGAGGCGCACACCCTGGTCCTCGAGGGACGCCGGCCGCACCTCGTCGACGAGCGGGATCACCTCTTGCATCATCCGGGTGGTCTGCTCCTCGATGCGGCCCACTCCGATGGCGCCCCACCAGTCGACGTAGAAGCTCATGTGGTCGATCCCGCCCGCGACGAAGGCCTTGACGCGGCGGGCGACCGTCTCGGGCGACCCCACGAGCTGCTGGTCGCAGAAGGCGCTCGCCAGGTCCAGGCCGCCTTCGGCGACCTGGGCGAACTTCGCGCTCTGCTCGGCCTGGTACTCGTAGCTCTTCACGCCCGCCCACGGGTTGTCGAGGAGTTGGTAGTGCTTCACCTGCACGGTGAGGGACCGCTCCAGGAACGCGGCGACCTGCTCGTAGGCCTCCTCGTCGGTGTCGGCGACGAAGGCCATGCCGTGGTACGACGCCTCGAGCGCCGCCCGCTCGTGGCCGGAACGCCCGAGCGCGGCCTCCCACGATCTCAGCGACTCGAGCGTCGTGGCGGGCGCCTGGCCCAGTCCCATGAGCATGAGCCCGAGGCCCATGCCACCCAGGATCTCGCACGACGCCGGCGAGGTGGAGGCTCCGATGAGCGGGATCTCCGAACGCACGGGCCGGGGCCGCACCGTGACGCCCTCGTAGCGGTGGAACGGCCCCACGTAGTCGAAGGGCTCGCCGCTGAGCCCGATCCGCAGCACCTCGATCGTCTCGGCGAAGCGCTCCCGCGTCTCTTCCGGCGCCACACCCAGGTTGCGGTGCTCGTGGATCGCCGTCCCCCGCCCGAGGCCCGGAAGAACCCGGCCGTGGGAGAGGACGTCGAGCATGGCGATCTGCTCGGCGAGCCGGATGGGGTCGTGCCACGGCGCGACGATCACCGAGGTGCCGAGACGGATCCGGGAGGTGCGACTCGCCGCCCAGGCCAGGAACACCATCGTGTCCGGGCAGACCGTGTAGTCGCTGAAGTGGTGCTCGTTGGTGAACACCGTGTCGTAGCCCAGATCCTCGGCGATGCGCAGACGGCGATCGGCTTCCGCGTAGATCTCCTGATCCGGTCGCGCCAGGCCGTTGGCGAGCGGCATCGTGATCGAGTAGCGGGTCATGCGCGTCGCGCCTCCGTACGTCTTCTTTAACCGACCTTCGGGGGAATGTCGCTGCCGTCGTCCGCGTCGGCAGTCAACCCGGGGTTGTCGGGTTTCGTCACGTCGTCGTCGTACCAAGCCGGTCCGTCCGAGTACGGCTTGACCGTGCCGACCGTCGTCTGCACGCCGGTCCAACGCATGACCGCGAACGGGAGCGTGACCGCGCCGTAGGCGAGGTGCACCGCGATCACCCAGCCGATCAGGGACGCGATCCAATTCGGACTGCGGCGACGTGGCGTCGTGGCGACCGACCGGTCCGGGGCCGTCGTCGCGGTCGGAGTGCCCGCGCCCGCGACGGCCAGCGAGGCGCCGGCCGGCGCGTCGCTGCTCCGCGGCGCGAGCAGGCGGCCCAGGCGCCGGACGGCCACCGCCACGAGGTCCTCCCCGCGGTCGTTGCGCGTCCCGAGGAGGAAGGCCATCGACCCGATCGCCAGTGCCATCGCGAGCCCCATGTAGACGGGCCACTGGGTGTCGGTCCCCGCTCGCAGCGCGAGCGGCCGCCAGGTCTGCGTGTAGGTCCAGAGCCGCGGCACGGTGATGTACAGGTTCTCGATCAGCGCGTCGAGGACGAAACCGCCCAGGAACCCGAAGCCGAAGAAAGCGAGCCCCCGGGGGAAACGAGGGAAGCGCACGAGCAGAACCCGCGCCATACGGTACGAGACCCAGGCGCCCCCGAAGAAGAACCACGGGTAGACCAGCGGGATGTGCAGGGGAAGGAAGGGGATGAGCCGCACGATCGGCCAGTCGGTCGGGAAGTGCGGCCAGTCGGGCGAGTAGTAGACGAACGCCCCCCAGTCGATCACCGCCTCCATCCAGGCGAGCAAGAGCGTGGCGAGGAACAGCGCCAGCTCGGGGGTCAGGCGTCGCTCGCGGCGAGCGCGGCGCGCCAGGAACCACAGCGTGGTACCGAAGAGGACCAGCGTCAGGCCGATGTTGACCGAGATCCAGGGGCTCACGGCTCACGATCCATGTCGGTTCCGCCGTCTCCTCCCGCGGGCGGGACCACGAGCGGGCGCGGATTTTAGGGCGTGTCACATGACACGTCAAGTGTGTCACGAGCAACGATGAGCTAGACAGAGGCGTCACACTGCGATAGATGTGTGCCATGCCACGCGCGGGCGTCGCCACACCCGAGGAACGGATCCCCGCGAGCGCCGCAGCCGACGCCGGGCGCGTCCCGTGGGGCCGAGACGCGCCGCTCACCGACGAGCAGGCCCGGGAACGGCTCATCGACGCCGCCGAGCGGTGCTTCGAGCGCCATGGCGTCACGAAGACCACGATCGAGGACATCGCCCGCGAGGCCAACGTCTCCCGCCGCACCGTCTACCGCTACTTCGCGGGGCGCGACGAGCTGATCGTCGGCGTGTTCATGCGCGAGACGGACCAGATCTTCGACGACGTCGTGGCCTTCATGGAACAGCAGCCGACCTATGCCGACGCCGCGGTCGAGTCGCTCCTCTACGCCGTCGACCTCATCCGCGACGCCACCTACGTCCAGCCGCTCCTCGACGCCGAGTCCGCGGCGTTCACGACCTCGCGGGTGGGCGCCTCTCGCGTCTTCTTCGACCGCGTCAAAGAGGCCGCGGGCCCGTACTTCGCACGCATTCAGGAGGCGGGAGAGGTCCGGGCGGATCTGGAGTTCGACGACGTGGCCGAGTGGCTGGTGCGCATCATGCTCTCGCTGCTGAACACGCCCAGTCCCGTCGGACGCGATCGCGACGGGTACCGCGAGCTCCTCCGCACGTTCATGCTGCCGGGGCTGGTGGACGACCCGGGAGGAGAAATCGGCGGCGGGCCGGGCGAAGGGGCGATCGAGCAGTGAACGCTGTGGCCTCGGGACCGGTCCGCGTCCTCGACCCTCAGCTCTACGTCGGTGATCCGCTGCCCGCGTTGCGGTGGTTGCGCGAGCACGAGCCGGTCTCGCGCCAGGACCAACCCGAGCCGTTCTGGGCCGTCACGACCTACGAAGACGTCGTGACGGTGGTGCGCGACCACGAGCGCTTCTGCTCCGCGCCCGGCATCAGCGTCGTGGACGCGCCCGGCGACTTCAAACAGCCACTGATCCAGATGGACCCCCCGGAGCACACGCATCTCCGACGCGTCCTCGGACCATGGTTCAGCCCTCGCGCCGTCGGTGCGCTCGAGCCGAGGATCCGTGAGTTCGCTCGCGAGCTGATCGGACGAGCGCCCGCCCGGGAGACCTTCGACTTCGTCGACGCCTTCGCGGCGCCCCTCCCGATCATGGTCATCGGTGAGCTGCTCGGCGTGCCCGACACCGACTTCGGCCTGCTCCGCAAATGGACCGACGCGGTCATGGACCAGGCGAACGACCCCACGGACCCTCGGGCGCTGGAGGCCCTCGGCGAGTTGCACGCCTACTTCGGCGAGCTCGTCCCCGAACGTGCGCGCCGGCCTCGCGACGACGTCCTCTCGCTCCTCGCGAAGACGCAGATCGACGGCGAGGCGCTCCCGCCCGACGTGCTCTTCGGCACGATCATGCTCTTCGTCATCGCCGGCAACGAGACGACTCGCAACGCCATCTCGGGCGGCGTGCTCGAGCTCGTGGCCCGGCCCGACGCCCGCACGGCCCTGGACGCCGATCCCGCGCTCGTTCCCTCGGCCGTCGAGGAGATCCTGCGCTGGGTCTCACCGGTCATCCACATGCGGCGCACCGCCACCCGGCGAACGACCTTGCGGGACGTGACGATCGAGGAGGGAGACAAGGTCGCGGTCTCCTTCCTCTCGGCGAACCACGACGAGCGCGCGTTCGCCGCGCCAGATCGGTTCGACGTCGGACGTGAACCAAACCCGCACGTCGCCTTCGGCGGCCACGGGATCCACCAGTGCCTCGGCGCGGGACTCGCCCGCCTCGAGCTGCGGATCGTGCTCGAGGAGCTGCGCGCCTGGTTGCGCGACGCGGCCCTGGCGGGGGACGTCGAGCGAACCCCGTCCACCGTCATCCACGGCATTCAACACCTGCCCGTGACGTCGCGAGGCGGCTGATCTACCGGTTACCGGCCGCGCCCACCACCCGGACCGGGTGCGGCCAATAGCGAGAAGAGCATCCAACAGGGGGAATCCGGTGCACAGAAAACTTCGGTGGAGAGTCCTTGCCGTCCTCGGCGCGGTCGCGCTGCTGGCTGCCGCGTGCGGCAACGACAGCGGTGACGACACCTCAGCGGACACCGGCGCCGACGAGGTCGAGATCACGCCGGGCCCGGAGGTCTCGGGTGAGCCGTTCAACATCGGGGTGATCTACTCCGCCGGCGTCCCGGGCAACGACCTGCCGGATCTCGAGAAGGGGGCGCTCGCGGCGGCGACGTACGTCAACGAGGAGCAAGGCGGGATCGCCGGACGGCCGGTCGAGGTCGTCTCCTGCAACGAGCAGGCCGACCCCGCGAAGGCGGCCGACTGCGGGCAGCAGTTCGTCGACGAGAACGTGATCGGCGTGGTGGGCCTCGGCCCGACGTGGGGTGACAACGGGCTGGCCATCGTCACCGACGCGCAGATCCCGTTCGTGGGCATACCGATCAGCAACGCCGAGTTCATCACGCCCGGGAGCTACCCCTTCGACGGTGGTTCGCTGACCGGCTTCCCCGCGCTGGCGAAGTACGCGCAGGAAGAGCTCGGCATCGAGTCGGCGTCGGTCCTGTACGCCGACCTCTCCGCCGGCGAAGTGGCGGCGAACCTGCTCGTCGCGGACCCGCTGCGCGAGGCCG
>CAYRHS010000148.1:0-7519 GCA_964424125.1 uncultured Burkholderiales bacterium | reverse complement strand
CGGCCCACCGATCCCACGGTCGCGTGGACCGAGCAGAAGTTCGCGGCGAAGGAGCTGGTCCGAGACGCCAACATCGCGGCGTTCAAAGCCGGGTACAACTTCGGGGAGACGGCCGAGCTCTTCGATCATCCCTTCGAGATCTCGCCGGCCACGTTGCCGCCGGGCAAGTACCGCAACGTGACCGGGAACCTCGCGCTGAGTTACGGGCTCATCGCCGCCGGGCAGCAAGCGAAGCTCCCGGTGGTCTACGCGTCCTACCCGATCACGCCCGCGTCGGACATCCTCCACGAGCTCTCCCGCCACAAGAACTTCGGCGTGCGCACCATGCAGGCCGAGGACGAGATCGCGGCCGTGGGGGTGGCGATCGGCGCCGCCTTCGCCGGGCAGCTCGGCGTGACCGCGACAAGCGGCCCGGGCCTCGACCTGAAGTCCGAGTCGCTCGGCCTCGCGGTCAGCCTCGAGCTCCCGTTGGTGGTGGTCGACGTGCAACGCGGTGGGCCCTCGACCGGCCTGCCGACCAAGACCGAGCAGTCCGACCTGCTCCACGCGATGTACGGGCGCCACGGCGAGGCGCCGATGCCCGTGCTCGCGCCTCGGTCGCCGAGCGATTGCTTCGACGCCGCCTTCGCGGCCGTTCGGATCGCGCTGAAGTACCGGACCCCGGTGATGTTGCTGACCGACGGCTACCTCGCGAACGGCTCGGAGCCCTGGCTGCTCCCCGACGTCGAGGCCCTCCCCGACATCTCGGTCCCGTTCGCCACCGAGCCGAACGACCCCGAGGGGTTCCTGCCCTACGTCCGCGACCCCGAGACCCTCGCCCGCCCCTGGGCGATCCCCGGGACACCGGGTCTCATGCACCGCCTGGGTGGGCTCGAGAAGCAGGACCGGACGGGCAACGTCAACTACGACCCCGAGAACCACGACCGGATGTGCCGGCTGCGGGCCCAGAAGGTGGCGGGAATCGCCGACGACATCCCGCCCGTCGACGTCAACGGCCCCGAGGACCCGGAGCTGCTCGTCCTTTCGTGGGGGAGCACCTGGGGCTCGGTCGACGCAGGCGTGGCGCGGGCGCGCCGGGCCGGGAAGCAGGTCGCGCACGCGCACCTGCGCTACCTCAACCCGTTCCCTTCGAACCTCGGCGAGGTCGCGGCGTCCGCCCCGAAGGTGCTGGTGCCCGAGATGAACCTCGGCCAGCTCGTGCGCCTGGTGCGGGCCGAGTTCCTGGTCGACGCCCGGGGCTTCCACGAGGTCCGCGGCGTGCCGTTCCGGGCCGCGGACATCGAGAAGGCGATCTTGGAGATGCTCGATGGCTGAAGGCGGCGACGGTCAGACGACCCTGACGCGCAAGGACTTCCAGAGTGACCAGGAGGTGCGCTGGTGCCCCGGCTGCGGGGACTACTCGGTCCTCGCCGCGGTGCAGCTCCTGCTCCCCGAGCTCGGCGTCCAGCCCGAGAACACCGTCTTCGTTTCCGGGATCGGGTGTGCGGCGCGGTTCCCCTACTACATGAACACCTACGGCGTGCACTCGATCCACGGCCGGGCACCCGCGCTCGCGAGCGGGATCGCCATCGCCCGCCCCGATCTCGACGTGTGGGTGATCACGGGCGACGGGGACGCGCTCTCGATCGGCGGCAACCACCTCATCCACGCGCTCCGCCGCAACGTGAACCTGAACATCGTGCTGTTCAACAACCAGATCTACGGGCTGACGAAGGGGCAGTACTCGCCGACGAGCGAGGAGGGCAAGGTCACGAAGTCGTCGCCGTTCGGCTCCCTGGACCATCCCTTCAACCCGATCTCGGTCGCGCTGGGAGCGGAGGCGACGTTCGTCGCCCGAACCCACGACATGGACCGCAAGCACATGATGGAGATGTTCCGCCGCGCGCACGACCACGACGGTGCGGCGTTCGTCGAGGTGTATCAGAACTGCAACGTGTTCAACGACGGAGCCTTCGCGGAGATCACGGCGAGAGACAAGCGGGACGCGATGCTGATCTCGCTCGAACACGGCGAGCCCGTCCGCTTCGGCGCCGAAGGAGAGCTCGGCGTGGTCCTCAACCGGTTCGGCGAGGCCGAGGTCGTGAAGGTGGCCGACGTCGGCGAGGACTCCCTCCTCGTCCACGACGAGACCCGGCACGACCCGAGCGTGGCGTTCTCGCTGTCCCGGCTAGCCGAGCACCCGACGTCGCCGACGCCGATCGGCGTGTTCCGGGCGACCCAGCGCTCGACCTACGACGGCGACCTCGGTCGGCAGCTCGTCGCGGCCCGCGAGCAACGCGGTCCCGGCGACCTGGGCGAGCTCCTGCACTCCGGCGCGACCTGGGAAGTCGACTAGCGCGTTCCGCCGGGGTCGAGGTCGAGGAGGCGGAAGACGGGGCCCGTGCGCGGCTTGGGCCAGAAGAACGTCGTCTTCTGCGGCATCCGTACGCCCTCGGCCGCGGCCGCGCGAGTCGTGGCCACCGTGGGCGCTCGCAGCAGCACGGCGGCGTCCGCCGAGCCCTTCGCGACGAGCGCGGCGACGGCAACGGCGTCGTCGCGGTAGGTGACGGATTCCGGCGCGAGCGCCGGGAGCGCGAGATGTTCGACGAGCGCGGCGTCGGTGCCCGCCACCGGGGACGGTTCTTCGGCCAGCGCGGCGGAAGCCGCCTCGGGTCGGGGTCGGGCGAGCGCCAGCCGGTCGTGCACGACGAGGCCGATCCCGGCCTCGTCGTGCATGGCTCCGACGAGGGCGCGCACCGCTTCGGGCGTGTTGGGCCCGGCGTCGGTGATGGTGAAGCCTTCGGAGAGCGCGGCTCGAGGCGACGGCTCGCTCGGGAGGCCGCGGAGGAGGCGGTGGATGGGCTGGATGTCCAGTTGCCGCTCGGAGAGCTCGACGACGAAGGTCATGATCGCGTCCGCACCCGCGGCGCCCGTCTCCGCGAAGAAGGTCCGCGCGGTCTCGAAGCGGTGGTGGCCGTCGGCCAGCACGATGGAGGCCGACTCGACGAGCTCACGGATCGCGGCGACGTCCGCTCCGTCGGAGACGACCGCGATCTCGTGCCGGACACCGTCGTCGTCGGTGCAGACCGCGGTGGGGGCCGCGGCAGGGAGCGCGTCGGTGAGGCCGGTGGCGAGACTCAGTCCCCAGATCGGGTCGAGGTTGGCGCGGGTCGCGCGCAGGAGCGCGAGCCGGTCGCTCTTCGCCTTGGGCAGCGTGCGCTCGTGCGGGAGGATCTGGCCGGTCTCGGTGATGCCGAGTGCCCCGATGACGCCGCGGGTCCGACGTGCGGGACGCCCCCCTGTCCCGGGGCTCACCATGGAATAGATCGTGAAGCTCGGGCGGTCGTCGGCGCGCAGGATGCCCGCCGCCTGCCACGACGCGAGGTCGGCTGCGGCCGCGGCGTAGGGGTCGTCACCGTCGGGAAGGATGAGGCGGACCGCGTTGTGCGGATCGCGCCGCGCGAGCTGTGCGCGCTGGTCCTCGTCGACGACGTCGTAGGGTGGGGCGACCAGCGAGTCGAGCGGAGCCGCCGCGGTGGCCAGGTCGTAGCGCAGTCCCCGGAAGGGTCGGAACTCGGGCACGGCAGCTCCCGGCAGCGGTCGCCGCGGATTCTGGCACAGGCCCACCCGGCGACCGGGCAAGGCGGCCGGCGCGAGCACGGTGAAGGGCAATGAGCGACGAGGGGACGAGCGACGAGCGGACGAGCAGCGCGGCGGGCGACGGGACCGTCGTGGGGCTCGATCTGGACGGGGTCCTCTGGCGCGGGGCCCAGCCTGTCCCCGGCTCGGCCGAGGCAGTGAAGGCGTTGCGCGACGCCGGATGGCGCGTCGCCTTCCTGACCAACAATGCGAATCCCACCGTCGCCCGCAACGTCGAGCGGTTGGGTGCGATGGGCGTCGAGGCCCGGCCCGACGAGATCGTCACCAGCTCACAGGCCGCAGCCGCGCTCCTGGCCCAGGGGCTCGAACACGGCAGCCGGGTGCTGGTGTGTGGTGGCCCGGGGCTCGAGGAGGCGGTCCGAGACCGTGGCTTCGTCCCGGTCACGGGACACCCGGCGGACGCCGTCGTCGTGGGCTGGGATCGCGGCTTCGACTTCGAGCGCCTGCACCGCGCATCGATGGCGGTGCGCGAGGGCGCGCGGTTCGTGGCGACCAACGTGGACCCCACCTTCCCCGGCGAAGGCATGCTCCTCCCCGGTAACGGGGCGCTCGTCGCCGCGGTCGCCACCGCGGCCGGTGCCGAGCCCGAGGTGGCGGGGAAGCCGGAGGCTCCCTACGTCGACCTGGTACGGGAACGCTGCGGCGAGCGGGGGCTGATGGTGGGGGACCGACCGTCGACCGACGGCGCGTTGGCCGACGCGCTCGGTTGGCCCTTCGCGCTGGTGCTCTCCGGGGTCGCGGGATCGACGGGAGGCGAGGCGGTTCCCGACCCGCCACCCCCCTATGTCCAGGCAGATCTGGCCGCGCTGGCCCGAGTCCTGCTTCGGGGAGGATGAGGTCGTTCTCAGGGGGCGGGGCGGGGCCAGCCGTCGTCGGGATCGGGCCAGCCCCGGGGCCGGGGCGGAGGAGGCGGAGGCATCGCGGACCCGCCCGAGTAGGGGCCACCACCGCCGCGTCCGAACGGCGGCGGAGCCGAGTCCGGCGGGCCGGATCGCGAGGGCGGCCGCGGGCCGGCGGGACGCCACTGCAGGGGCCAGCGGAAGATCGCGGCCAACAGCAGGGCCAGGACCATGCCGACGGCGAAGCCGCCGACGTGCGCCCCCCACGCCACCCCGGAATCGGGCGAGGTGAGGAACTGCATCCCGAGCCAGAAGAGGAGCACGAAGCTCGCCGGTAGCGTCACCGGGAAGAAGAGCAGCAGGGAGTAGATCCGCGCTCGGGGCCAGAAGATCAGATACGCGCCCATCACCGCGGCGATCGCCCCCGATGCGCCGATCACCGGGGCGACCGATCCGGTCGCCAGCGCCACCTGGACGAGCATGGCCGCGAATCCCCCGACCAGGTAGAAGGCGGCGAAGCCGAAGGGCCCGAGGCGGGACTCGACGTTGTTGCCGAAGATCCACAGGAACAGCATGTTGAAGCCGAGATGGGCGAAGCCGCCGTGGAGGAACATCGACGTCAAGATGGCTAGGTAGACGTTCTTGTCGGGGAAGATCTCCGGTGAGCTGATCGTCGCCGGGGAGATCGTGGCACTGTCGAGGCACGTGCCGCTCTCCGCCTCGCGCACCGTGAGGGGCTCACCTTGTGAGATCTCGCACGGGATCGCGGCGTGCTCGTAGAGGAACAGGTTCTCGTTGCGGATCTCGGCGTAGGTCGTTCCCCCGCGAGGTTGGATGAAGGGAAGACGACGACGTTGGTGACGATCAGCAGGATCGTGACGACGGGCCGCCGAGTGGTCGGGTTGAGGTCCCGGAGAGGGATGACCATCGCGTATCGACCCTACCGGGCGAACGCGCTGGCTCCTTCTCGCCGCGAGTAGCGTTCGCGCCGACGCCTCGCGCCGTTGGCGCAGGAGTGAACCGAGCAAGGGGAGAGAGATGGCGCAGGTCCCGGACTGGAAGCGATTTCTCGATGCGGGGATCCAGTTCACCAATGTGACCAGGGAGCAGGCCGAACGACTCGTCGACGAGTTGGTGCGTGAGGGCGAGCTGGCTCAGGATCGGGCCGAGTCCTACGTCGAGGATCTCGTCGCACGGAGTCGAAAGTGGTCGGACGACCTCCAGGACCGCATTCGCGACGAGATCCAGAACCAGCTCCGCTCGGTCGGCTTCGCCACACAGGACGACATCCGGCGGCTGGAGGCGGAGCTGAGCCCCGCCAACAAGAAGCCGGCGAAGAAGGCCAAGAAGAAGCCGGCGAAGAAGGCCAAGAAGAAGCCGGCGAAGAAGGCCAAGAAGCCCGCCAAGCGCAAGCCCGCCAAGCGCAAGCCCGCAAAGGGCTGAGCGAGCGCGTGCGCCGACGCCTCGACGCGGAGCTCGTGCGTCGGGGGCTGGCCCGGAGCCGAGCGGACGCCGCCGCCGCGATCGAGGCCGGTCGAGTCGTCGTGGGGGGCGCACCCGCGCCGCGGGCCGCTCGTCTGGTGGCCCCCGGGGAGCCGATCTCGGTCCGAGCCGAGGCGCCGCGCTTCGTCTCGCGGGGCGGGCACAAGCTCCGTGCCGCCCTCCAGCACTTCGACGTAGATCCTTCCGGGCAGGGCTGCCTGGACGTCGGCGCGTCCACGGGTGGTTTCACCGACTGCTTGCTCCAGGGGGGAGCGGCGCACGTGGTCGCCGTCGACGTCGGCCGCGGTCAGCTCGACTGGACCTTGCGCAACGATTCGCGGGTCACGGTGCTCGAGCAGACGGACGTTCGTGACCTCGACCCCGTTCGTGTCGGGCCGGTCGGCGTCGTCGTGATGGACCTCGCCTTCATCTCGGCCCGACGCGTGCTCGAGCACCTCGCCGGGTTCGTCGGACCCGACACCGACCTCCTCGTCCTTGTGAAACCGCAGTTCGAGGCGGGCCGACGGCGAGTCGGCAAGGGCGGTGTCGTACGCGACGCGCCAGTGCATCTCGACGTGCTGCGCACGGTGGTGGCCGCCTCTGGGCCGGTCGGCTTGGTGCCCCTCGGGGCAATGCCCTCGCCGCTGCGGGGCGCGGATGGCAACGTAGAGTTCATGCTCCATCTCCGAACCCGCGGTGAGCCGCTCTCGGACGGCGATCTCCGGAACTGCGTCGACAAGGCTCACCGAGCGCCATGACGGCCAGGCGCCCCGAGACCGTCGGGCTGATCCCGAATCCCGAACGCCGGGAGGCGCACGAGCTCGCCCGTCGCGCCGCGACGTACCTCGCGGGGGCAGGGATCGAGGTTCGAGTCCCTGCCGACGACGCGTCGGCGATCGGGTTGGCCGAGCTCGGGCGAGAGGTCCGCAGCTTCGTCGAGGGGCTCGATGTCGTCGTCTCGCTCGGCGGTGACGGGACGATGCTGCACGCGGTCGACGCCACCTACGAGCACGGGATTCCGGTCCTCGGGGTGAACGTGGGACGCCTCGGCTACCTCACCGAGGTGGACGCGAGCGGACTGGACGACGCGCTCCATCGCCTCGTCGACGGACGGTTCACCGTCATGGAGCGGATGGTGCTCTCGATCACCGCGACGATCGGCGGCGCCACGAGGCGGCTCTCGGCGCTCAACGAATGCACGCTCGAGAAGGTGCATCCCGGGCGCACCGTCCGCTTGGACGTCGCCATCAACGGCCGGCCGTTCACCACCTACACCGCGGACGGGGTCATCGTGGCCACGCCGACGGGTTCGACCGCCTACTCGTTCTCCGCCCGGGGCCCCATCGTCTCGCCTGCCCACCGCTGCATGCTGCTGACCCCGGTCTCGCCACATATGCTGTTCGATCGGTCGCTCGTGCTCGGTCCCACCGAGCAGCTCCGCTTCGAGGTCTCGGGGGAGCAGTCGGTCCACCTCACCAGCGACGGGCGTGAGACGTCAGTGCTCGCGCCCGGCGACACGGTGGTGTGTACCGGTGGCGAGCGCGCGGCTCGAATCGTCA
>CAYRHS010000147.1:0-7840 GCA_964424125.1 uncultured Burkholderiales bacterium | reverse complement strand
TACACCGTCGACTGGGTGCACCTGAAGCTGAACGACCAGGCTCAACGCACAGTCCTGTGCAAGGACCCGTTCAAGGCCCACGACGACCGCGTCGAACGCCTCATCGCTTCGCTCTGATCAGCACCTAGCCTTCCCGACCATGCCCTCGTTCCACGCCGGAAAGGTCGTGCGCCTGCTCGAGGAGCGACCGGGCCTCCAACGAGTCGAGGTCGACCTGGGGCATGGCCCCGAACGCGCGTACGTCCTCACCCAGCTCACTGGGGACGTCGCCCTCGGCGACCGCGTCATCGTGAACACCACCGCGGTCGACCTCGGCCTGGGCACGGGTGGTTGGCACGTCGTGCACTGGAACCTCGCCCGGGAGTCGTTCGTCGAGCGCGGCGCGGGCCACATCCTCAAAGCTCGCTACACGAGCCTCCAGGCCGACGTCGGCAGCACCGAGGAGCACGTCGCGAGGCTCGCGGAGGTCGAGTCGATCGAGGGCATGCCGGTCGTCGCGGCCGCGCTGCACAGCCAGGTGCCGGCGATCGCGGTCGCCGTGCGGGAACGATGCCCCTCCGCGCGGATCGCCTACGTCATGACCGATGGCGGCGCCCTCCCACTGGCGCTCTCCGACCTGGTCGCGACGCTCCACGACCGCGGCCTCATCGACGCGACCGTGACCTGCGGCCACGCGTTCGGCGGGGATCACGAGGCGGTGTCCGTCTTCTCGGCGCTGGCAGTGGCTCGTCACGTCGCTCGGGCAGACGTGACCATCGTGGCGATGGGCCCCGGAATCGTCGGTACCGCGACCCGCCTCGGCTTCTCCGGGTTGGAGGTCGGGGAGGTGCTGAACGCGACGGTGGCGCTGACCGGCGTCCCCATCGCGTGCCTGCGCGTGTCGTTCGCCGATCCCCGCGAGCGGCACTTCGGCGTGTCCCACCACTCCCGAACCGCATTGCGTCTCGCTTGTCGGGAACGCGTGCTCGTGCCCGTTCCTCGCGTCGGCGGAGCCGAGGAGCAGCGGATCCTCCAGGATCTCGAGGCCGATGGTCTCTCCGAGCGGCACACCGTCGTGGGCGTCGAGCCGCCCGACGTCCTCGCCCTCTTCGACCGCCACGATCTCTCCGTCGTCTCGATGGGGCGCCCGGCTGCCGAGGATCCCGTCATGTTCGCGGCCGCCGGTGCGGCCGGCGCCCTCGCGGTGCAGCGGATCCCAGGTGAGGGCGCGGGCAGCGAAGCACCACGGCCCGGGTGAGTGATGGCGACCACCTCGCAGCGGCTGGAGCGCCTCACGAACCTCGTCGCCATCCTCCTCGAGCACCGCACCCCGTTGACGCTCGAGGAGCTCGTGGAGGTCGTCCCCGGTTATCCGGGCGGCCACGAGGCGGCACGACGACAGTTCGAACGAGACAAGGACACGCTGCGCGGCCTGGGCGTGCCGGTCGAGCTCGAGCGTCTGGACCCCCTGGGGAGCGAGGTCGGCTACCGGATCCCGGCCGACGAGTACTACCTCGCGGAGCTCGAGCTGACGGACGCGGAGCGAGCCGCCCTGCACGTCGCGGTCACTGCGGTCCATCTCGAGGGAGGTGAGGGCGCCGAGGCGCTCTGGAAGCTCGGGGGCCGCGAAGGCGATCCCGCCCGCCGCCTGGCCGCCCTGCCCTTCGTGCCCGCGCTGCCCGACCTCTTCGACGCCTACCGCGTCCGATCCTCGGTGGAGTTCGGCTACCGGGGCGAGCGTCGTCGTCTCGACCCCTACGGGCTGCTGTTCCGGAACGGGCGCTGGTACGTCGTCGGCCATGATCACGACCGGGGAAGCGCGCGCGCCTTCCGGGTCGATCGGGTGGAGCCGCCGATCGAGGTCGGCGAGGCCGGCTCGTTCACACCGCCTCCCGAATCCGACCCGGCCGCCATGTTGCGGGACGAACCCTGGCAGTTCGGAGAGGACGAGCCGATGACCGCCCGGATCGTCGCCGATCCGGTGGTCGCCGCCGACCTGGCGCGCAATCTCGGGAGTGAACCGGTTGAACGTCACCCCGACGGCTCGGCGACGTTCACGGTGGCGGTCTCCGACCGGGCTGCGTTCCGCTCGTTCGTCCTCGGGTACCTCGACCGGGTCGAGGTGCTCGAGCCGCCCCAGCTGCGGGACGAGGTCGTGGACTGGCTCGCGGCGCAGGCTCGTACGGAGCCGGGAGCGTGAGCCCCAGGCCCAGCGTCGGGCCGCGCCTGCGACGGGTCCTGGCCCTCGTGCCCTACCTCGCCGCGCATCCGGGCGTGACGCTGGACGAGCTCGCCGGACGTTTCGGCATCGGCGTGGCCGAGCTCGAGCGGGACCTCGAGGTCCTTCCGTTCTGCGGGCTTCCTCCGTACTCACCGGATCGGCTCATCGACGTGCAGATCGTGGACGGGCGCGTCTCTGTCCGCTTCGCCGAGTACTTCGCCCGTCCGCTGCGACTGTCCCCGGCCGAGGGGCTGGCGTTGCTCGCCGCGGGGCGCATGCTGCTGACGGTCCCGGGCTCCGATCCCGAAGGCCCGTTGGCCACCGCCCTGGCGAAGCTCGAGCGGGCGCTCGACGTGGGTGCGGGCGTCCGGATCGAGGTGGGCGAGCCCGAGTTCCTCGACCGGATCCGCGCGGCCGTGGGTCGCGGCGACCGCCTCGAGATCGACTACTACTCATTCGGTCGCGACGAGCTCACGACCCGACGGATCGACCCGACGGGCATCTTCCACGCGCTCGGGGCCTGGTACGTGGCCGCCTACTGCCATCGAGCCCACGACGAGCGCCTGTTCCGCCTCGACCGGATCCACGCGGTGCGTGAGACGGGAGAGCGCTTCGAGGTCTCCGGTCCGGACGAGGAGCCGACCGCGGAGGTGTTCAGCCCCGCTCCGACCGACCTGCGCGTGACACTCGACCTGGCCCCGGCCGCCAGCTGGGTCGCCGAGGCCTATCCGACCGAAGAGGTCGAGCAACGACCCGACGGGAGCACACGAGTGCGCCTCGCCGTCGGCGAACCGGCCTGGCTCGCGCGTCTCTTGCTCCGACTCGGACCGGAGGCCACTGTGCTCGAGCCGACCGAGGCCGAAGCGGTGCGGACGGAGGCCGCGGCGCGGGTGCTGGCGCGCTACCGATCCTGACGTCGTCGGGCAACGCGCGAAGATGACCCCATGCCTTCGTCCGCCGACCGCGAGGCCGGCCAGCCCGCGGAGACGGTCGCGGTCGCGACCGACGGGATCGGGACCTCGAGCGAGGAGCTTTCCGAAGACGCCGAAGCCCGAGCGGTCCGATCGCGACAGCAGCGGCGGCGGCGTCAGGCGATCGAGTGGATCATACTCATCGCGGCCGCGCTCGGCATCGCGCTGCTCATCAAGACGTTCCTCTTCCAGGCCTTCTACATCCCTTCCGAGTCGATGGCGCCAACGCTCGAGAAGAACGACCGGGTCCTCGTCAACAAGTTGAGCTACCGGCTGCACGACGTCAACCGCGGTGACATCGTCGTCTTCACGGCACCGGAAGGCGAGGAGACGAACGGCATCGAGGACCTCGTGAAACGGGTCGTCGGCCTGCCGGGGGAGACCATCGAAGGCCGCGACGGCGCGATCTACATCGACGGGAATCTCCTCGAGGAGCCGTACCTGCCGGACGGCACCGTGTCGCAAGACTTCGGGCCCGAGACCGTCCCCGCGGGCCGCTACTTCGTGCTCGGCGACAACCGGCAGAACTCCAAGGACTCGACCTTCTTCGGCTCGATCCCCGGCTCGGACATCGTCGGGCGCGTGTTCGTCAAGATCTGGCCGCCGGGCGACGTGGGCTTCCTCTAGCCGCCGGGTCCCCGCTCCTCCGATTCCCGCCCGGCGCCCTCCCATGCGCGGATCGCCTGGACCATTCGGTCGACGTGGTCGCTGTAGACGGCGTCGATTCTCATGCGGAGGAGCGTGTCGAGCTGGCGCGTCTCCTGGGCGTCCCAACCGAACGCGAGCCGACCAAAGCGGTGGAAGAGCGCCACGAGCCCACCGGTCCACTCCGATTGGTGCAGGTTGATGGCGTCGATCCCCACAGCGGTCAGGTCGGCGGCGTGGCGCTCGAGCGGGACCCGGATCCGCGACACCCGCACCGAGTGGACCAGCCGAACGTCCGGGTGCGCCGATCGGAGCTCCGCGAGGAAGCGATCGTCGGGTGAGCAGAGCCACAGTCGATCGACGACGCCGTGGTCTCGTGCGAGCTCGATCGTCGGCTCCGCCGCGGCCGGGTCCTTGACGTCGAGCGAGAGCTCGAAGTCGGTGCCGCAGCGTTCGTAGAGCTCTTGCAGGCGGACGACCCCCGCGCGCTCGAGGCGCGCCATGGGCGTGGTCGCGACCTGCAACCTCCTCAAGCCGCTGCGCACGCGTGCGTCGTGTACGAGCACGAGCTCGCCGTCGGTCGTGACCCGCACATCGCTCTCGAGACCGTCCGCGCCCCGGCGGAGCGCGGACTGGAACGCCGCGAGGGAGTTCTCGGGCTCGTGGGCCCGGCCGCCGCGATGAGCGAAGGAGATCGCCATGGGGCTCCAGCGTCGCGGACCCGGCACTTCCGAGGCACCCCGGCCCGCGTTCCCGGCGTTTCCGGGCGCCTCGTGGGCGGTCGGGGGAGTGCCGAACATCCCCTTCAGGCCACCGGATCGCGTGCCGATGGGAGAAGCACACGCGGAGGAATGCCGGTGACCACGATCCGAGCTAGTTGCCCGACATGCGGTGATGTCCAGCTCCAGGCCCGCGAACTGCTCGTGCGGGTCTGTCTCGACGACGGCCAGGGCTCGTACTGCTTCATGTGCCCGGAGTGCGAGTTCGCGGTGGCGAAGGAGGCGAGCGCACGGATCGTCGAGCTCCTGGTCTCGTCAGGAGTCCGCAAGGAGGTCTGGCGGTTGCCCGCCGAGCTCAGCGAGCCGCGCAGCGGACCGCCGATCGACCACGACGACCTGCTCGATTTCCACCTCCTCCTGGGCCGGGCGCACTGGTTCGAACGGTGCGAACGTATGGTCAAGGGACCCACGTACCGCTAATCTGCCGGCGTGTCCCCACTCTGGATCCTGGCGCTCGCGACCACCTTCGTCGGCGTGATCGCCGTGTTCTCGGCGCTGCGGCGGACCCGGAGCGAGCTCGAACCGACCGTCGAGGCGTTCGCGGGACTCCGCGAGGCGCTGCGACCCCCCCACGAGGAGGGGAGCAGCCGGTAGGCGTGCCGGCCGACGGGGCCGGTCGAGCGACCTCGGGCCCGGCACCGAGCCCACGGAGGCGGCACGGTAGGCTCGGGGCGGCGAGGGGGCACACGACGCGCGACGGAAGGGGAGCCACGTGAGCGTTCCCGGCCCGGCCGAGCTCATCGTGATCTTCGTCGTCGCGCTGCTCGTTTTCGGCCCCAAGAAGCTCCCGGAGCTGAGCCGCCAGCTCGGCCGAGGGATGCACGAGCTTCGCAATCTCCAGCAGACGCTCAAGGGCGAGCTCGACGGCATGCTCGACGAGGATGACGGGGCGCCCCACCCCGAGCGCACCGCCCCCGAGGCCCCCGCACCGCCAGGCGACGAGGGGAGCTCGGCCGAGGCGAGCCGCCCGACACCCAACGGTCAGCGCACGACCGACGAGGCCGGGCCGGAGGCTGCCGGAACCTCGACCGGATAGGCACCGTGGCCTTCACGCAGAAGCGGCGCGATCCGGCGGCGGAGATGACGGTCATCGAGCACCTCACGGAGCTCCGTCGACGGATGATCATCAGCATCGTCGCGCTGGTGGCCGGGGCGATCATCGTGTTCGCCATCTTCAACTGGCTCATGGGATTTCTCGTCGAGCCGTACCGGGACATCACGGGACGTCAGCTCATCTTCACGGGCGCGGCCGAGGCGTTCACGACTCGCCTGAAGGTCGCCACCTACGGCGGGTTCGTGCTCGCTTCGCCCGTCGTCCTGTGGCAGGTCTGGCGCTTCGTCACCCCCGCGCTGCACCCGGGGGAGAAGCGCTACGCGGTGCCCTTCGTGCTCGCGTCGCTGTTCTTCTTCCTCGTCGGCGCAGCCGTCGGCTGGTACACCTTCCCCCGCGCCCTCGACTTCCTCCTGCACGTCGGTGGCGACCAACTGGAGCCGTTCCTCGCCGCTGGCAGCTACGTCACGCTGCTCTCGCTCATGCTCGTCGCCTTCGGCGTCGCCTTCGAGTTCCCCGTCCTGATCGTGTTCCTGCTCGTGGCGCGCGTGATAAGCGTGCAACAGCTCCGGAGATGGCGGCGTTACGTGATCGTCGGGATCGTCGCGTTCGCCGCGGTGATCACACCGAGCCAGGATCCCTACTCGCTGCTGTTGATGTCGGTGCCGATGTACGTGTTCTACGAGATCGCCATCATCATCGGGAGGATCATGCGACGATGAGTGCCCGACGACGCGTCCAGCGGGGCCGAGTGAGATCACGACGCGAGGTGCTCGCGGCGGTGGGAGCCTCGGCGGCCGTGATCGTGCTCACCGCCTTCCTGGTGTGGCTCATCCGCCCGAGTGACAGCAGCCCCGAGATCACGGACATCTCGGAGACGACTGTGCCCTCGATCGGGGCGCCGACCGAGACCGGAGTCCCCGCCACCACGGCTCCCGCGCTGCCGAGCACGGCACCGGCGTCGACGGCCGCTCCATCGACGCAGCCCTGACCGCTCCGGTGGACCAGGCGGCCTTCGCGGCCGAGCGGGAGATCCGGCTCGACGCGTTCCAACGCGCCGCGCTGGACGTTGTCGACCGCGGTCACTCGGTCCTGGTCGCGGCGCCGACCGGCGCCGGAAAGACGATCGTCGCCGAGTACGCGGTGGAGCGGGCGCTCGCAGCCGGCGCCAAGGCCTTCTACACGACGCCCCTCAAGGCGCTCTCGAACCAGAAGCTCGCGGACCTCGGTGCCCGGCTCGGTGCCGACCGCGTCGGTCTGCTCACGGGCGACGCCACGATCAACGCCCGGGCGCCGGTCGTGGTGATGACGACCGAGGTGCTGCAGAACATGCTCTACGCGGGATCGCCGGCCCTCGACGGCCTCGGCACCGTCGTGCTCGACGAGGTCCACTATCTCCAGGATCCCTATCGCGGAGCGGTGTGGGAGGAGGTGATCGTCCATCTCCCGAACGACGTCGCCCTCGTGTGCCTCTCCGCCACGGTGTCGAACGCGGAGGAGGTGGCGGACTGGTTGCGCACCGTCCGCGGCGACGCCGAGGCGGTGATCGAGGAGCGCCGCCCCGTCGAGTTGGTCCATCACTACGTCGCGGCCGACCGGGAGACCGACGAGCTGGTGATCCTGCCGACGTTCGTGGAGGAGCGGGGTCAGCGTCTGCCGAACCCGGCCGCGGTTCGGCTCGACGCCCGCGCGCCACGCCGATCCGCGCGCGGACGCCGACGCACTGGTCCTGAGCGCGCCCGAGCCCCCGGTCGGGTGGAGCTGGTCGAAGGTCTGGGCGAGCGCGACCTGCTCCCCGCGATCGTGTTCGTCTTCAGTCGCGCCGGCTGCGACCGGGCAGTCGACCAGTGCCTCGCCGCGGGAGTCGACCTCGCACGAGGCACCACGCGCGGCGAGATCCGCCGAATCGCCGAACGCCGGATGGAGGTGTTGGACGACGACGAGCTGTCGGTGCTCGGCTACGGGAAGTGGCTCGCCGCCCTCGAACGCGGTGTGGCCGCCCACCATGCGGGCCTCGTACCGCCCATGAAGGAGACCGTCGAGGAAGCGTTCGCGGCCGGGCTGGTGAAGGTCGTCTTCGCCACCGAGACGCTCTCGTTGGGGATCAACATGCCGGCGAGATCGGTGGTGATCGAGAACCTCTCCAAGTTCACCGGTGAGCGTCACCAGCTCCTCACACCCGGGGAGTACACGC
>CAYRHS010000146.1:0-8080 GCA_964424125.1 uncultured Burkholderiales bacterium | reverse complement strand
CCGGGATCGACCTGGCCACACTGGAGGCCGGTGACTACCCCGAGACGGTTGACCGGGCCGGGGTGTTCGCCAGGGTGTCACCCGAGCAGAAGCTCCGGTTGGTCGAGGCGTTGCAGGCCCGGGGCCACGTGGTCGCGATGACGGGTGACGGCGTCAACGACGCACCGGCCCTGCAAAAGGCGAGCATCGGGATCGCCATGGGGCGAAGTGGCACCGACGTCGCCAAGGACGCCGCCGACATGGTGCTCACCGACGACGACTTCGCCACCATCGTCGCCGCGGCCGGAGAAGGTCGGCGCATCTACGACAACATCCGCCGCTTCGTCCGCTACACCCTCACGTCGAACGCTGGCGAGATCTGGGTGATGTTGCTCGGACCGTTCGTGGGCCTGACACTTCCCCTGCTCCCCGTGCAGATCCTCTGGGTCAACTTGCTGACCGACGGGTTGCCCGGACTCGCGCTCGGCGTGGAGCCGGCAGAACGCGACGTCATGCGGCGCCCACCGCGGCCTCCCTCCGAGAGCGTGTTCGCGCACGGCCTCTGGCAACACATGCTGATCGTCGGTCTGCTCGTGGGGTTCATCCCCCTCGCGCTCGGCATCTGGGCTGACGCCGCCGGCCGGCCCTGGCAGACGATGCTCTTCACGTCGCTCGCGCTGCTCCAGCTCGGGAACGCGCTGGCCGTACGGTCCGAGCGTGAGTCGCTCTGGAGCCTCGGTCTCGGCAGCAACCGCCCCCTCCTCGGCGCGGTTCTTCTCACCCTCGCGCTCCAGCTCTTCGTCGTTTACGCGCCGCCGATGCAGCAGCTCTTCGAGACCGAGGCGCTCAGCCTCGGCGAGCTGGGTCTGGTGCTCGTGGCGTCGACGGGAGCATTTTGGGCCGTGGAGCTCGAGAAAGCCGTCCGCCGCCGTCTGGAGTAGCCGGCCGGCTGTCAGTCCGGGTCGTGGCGCAGGATGACGCGGTCGGCGACGTCGCTGATGTGCGGATAGAGGAGCAAGATGACCGGAACGGCTACCGCCGCGCCGATCAGTTGCGCGACGACGAACATCGGCACGGACGAGGGGGCGATGCCGGTGAAGGTGTCGGTGAACGCCCGGCCGATCGTGACCGCGGCGTTGGCGAAGCTCGTCGAGGAGGTGAAGTAGTAGGCCGCCGCGATGTATCCGCCGACCGCGAACGGCGCCGCCGATCCCCGACCCGACCGGACGACCCCGAAGACCACGAGCAACAGGCCCAGCGTGGCGACGCCTTCGCGAACCAGACGTTCCCGCCGGTGCGGGTCGTGTGCGACCACTCGACCGCCGGGAGCGAGAACATGACGTTGGCGACGATCGCGCCGACGATCCCGCCGGCAATCTGCGCGGGGATGTAGGCGAGCGCGGTACGGGTGTCGATGCCGCCGAACACGCGATCCGCGAGCGTGACCACCGGGTTGATGTGCGCGCCCGACGCGGGTCCGAACGCGAGGATCAGCGCCACGAGGATTCCCCCCGTCGCGACCGCGTTCTGCAAGAGCACCAGTCCGGAGTCGGTGCTGAGTCGCTCGGCTGCGATACCGGAGCCGACGACCCCGGCAACCAGGAACGCGGTGCCGAGGAACTCGGCCGCGACCTTGCGGACCAGCGGTGGCACCGAGCGCGGCTGCAGGAGCGGCGTCGCGGGCCGGTCGACCGCCCCCGCGACGCGCGGATCGTCGGTGGTGGTCATGGAACGGCGGGCGTGTCGAGTTCCGAGACGAGCGCGCGGACGCGCCCCTCGATGTCGTCGCGGACCTGGCGCACGACCTCGATGGGCTGGCCGGCCGGGTCGGTCAGCTCCCAGTCCTCGTAGCGCTTGCCGGGCAGGATCGGGCACGCGTCGCCACAGCCCATCGTGATGATCACGTCCGCGGCCCCGGCGACCTCGTCCGACCACGGCTTCGGGAACTCGGTCGAGATGTCGATGCCGACCTCGGCCATGGCAGCCACCGCGTTCGCGTTCGTCTCGTCTCCCGGGTCCGAGCCGCCGGAGAACACGTCGACCGCCTCCCCGGCGAGGTGGCGGAGCCACCCGGCCGCCATCTGCGAACGTCCGGCGTTGTGCACGCAGAGGAACAGCACGGACGGCTTGGCCGGCGCGTCCCCCTCCAGGCGACCGAGCGCGCGCAGCCGGTCGCGAGTGAAGCGCTCGGTGAGCATGGGCAGCCACGTCTTGACCCGGGCCCGCTGGGAGAGCTGACGGTAGGAGTCGTACACGTAGCGCTCGATGGTCTCGGGCGAGAACGTCCCGGCGAACTCGCGGCCCAAGCGCTCGACGGCCCTGGCGAGCTCGATCCGATGTTCGACCTCGGAAAGCGCGTGGACGGTGTCCGGGTTCATCGACGATGGCTCCTCGGTACGCGTTTTCAACTGGCGACGTGGTCGATGCGGTCTCGGAGCTGGTCGAGCGCGCGATCGAAGGCCGGGCGAGTTCCCTCGGGCACCGGGTCGGGTACCGACCAATGCAGCCAGGTCGGCTCCGGTCCGAGCTCCTCGTGGGCGAGATCGCACACGGTGACGACCACGGAGCTCGCGAGGTCCCGAGGAGTCAGGGACCGCGGCCGCGCGCCCGTCAGGTCGAGCCCGGCCCGTTCGGCGGCGGCCACGGCACCTGGGTGCACCCGCGTGGCCGGGTGGGTTCCGGCGCTGCGGGCCCGGCGACCGGTGCGTCGGTGCCACAGCGCGGCTGCGAGCTGCGAGCGCGCCGAGTTGTGCGTGCAGACGAACAGCACCCGGCCGTCGCGCGGCAGGTGCGCCGACGGGCCGAGGCCGGCGAGCGCCTGCGCCCGGAGACGCACGTAGCGGCGCCGGCGATCACCGGAGGAGACCAGCCGTTCGACGACACCGGCGTCCTCCAGCACGCCGAGGTGGTGGGCCAGGAGGTTGCCCGCCATGCCGGAGAGCTCGCCGAGCTCGCTCACGGAGCGGTCCGAGGTGACCAGCGCGTCGACGATCGCCAGTCGGGCCGGGTCTCCCAGCGCGGCGTGCACCTCCGCACGTTGTCGAACGTCGCCCTGTCGGACGTCGGGCTCCATGCCCCGACAATATTGGCTCAAGTATTCTTGAGTCAATTTCCGGTGGTTCAATACCGGGAAGATCGCGGCCGATCCTCGGCTCGGCACTCGCCGGGTCTCGGGCCGTTCGGAGGGAGAACCGATGGGCGACCGCAACGAGAAGTACCGGACCAAGGCCATCGAGGTGGTCTCGCCGCACTGCGACGAGCCCGTCGAGGAGGTGGGGTTCTTCCAGCCCAAGGGGATGACCGGAGCGGCAGGTCTCACCATGGGGGTCTCGGGCCTCGCGGGCTCGCTCATGCGTCGCAAGGCGAAGAAGGACGCCGGTCTCCCCGAGTTCCTTCTCGTCGCGCTCACTGCGAACAACATCCACGTGTTCGGGTACAAGCCGCGGGGCACGTCATGGAAGATCAAGGAGGAGGCGGCGCGCTGGCCTCGGGCCGGGCTGAGCGTCGAACGCGGCGAGGGGACGATGACCAATCAGCTGACGGTGACGCTCGACGATGGCCAGGCGGTCTCCCTCGAGTCGCTGAAGATGTGGGGCAGCTTCAACGATCCGATCATCGAGGCATTGACCGGCGCGTCGTAGCGGGAGCCGCTCGCCACGGCGTGGCGACGGCTCGAGGAGAGCGGCCAGAGTGATGCCCGTGAGACCGTTCCGGGTCGCGCTCCTCGCGCCGATGCCTTCGGAGCTGAAGCCCCTGACCCGACGGCTCCGCTTGCAGCGGACGGCGCTCGACGGACGCCCCCTCTGGCGGGGTCGCATGGACACCGCCGAGATCGTGGCCGTGCGGGTCGGGATGGGCCCGGCCGCGGGCCGAGCGACGGCGGAGTTCATAATGGACCGCACAGCACCCGACCACGTCGTCGTGGTCGGCGTCGCCGGCGGTGTGGGAGCCGGCTTGCGGGTCGGCGACGTCGTGGTCCCCGACGAGGTCGTCGACCACGAGTCGGGCACCGTGTTCCACGCGCACGCGTTGGGTAGCCGTCCGCCACGCGGACGGCTCGTCACCTCGGATCAGCTGCTGATCGACGGGGAATCGCGACGGGTACAAGCGGAAACGGAAGTCGACATCCTCGACATGGAGACGGCGGGCGTCGCGTCCGTGTGCGAGCAACGGGGCATGCCGTGGTCGGCGGTGCGGGCGTTGAGCGACCACGTCGACGAGGAGCTCGTCGACGATGCGATCCTCCACCTCGCGCGGCCGGACGGCACACCCGATCTGCCGGCAGTCGCCCACTACGTGATCACGAAGCCCTGGCGCATCCCGCTCCTCGCCCGTCTCGGCCGGAACCTGCGGACCGCCACGAACGCCGCGGCCGACGAAGCCATCCGGCTCGTCGCCGAGCACTCGCACCAGGAAGAATGATGGAACGGTGACCTTCCGGACCAGGGCCGAGCTCGAGGCCGGGCTCGAGACGATCCGGGCAGCCCCCGCCGACGCGGGCACGCTCGAGCTCATAGTCCGCCGCCCCCACGTCGACGAGCGCGAGGTGTTGGAGACGGGCGATCTCGACGAGGCCGTGGGGTTGGTCGGCGACAGCTGGTCGGCGCGTGGGAGCAGCAGCACACCCGACGGCGGACCCAATCCCGACGCGCAGCTCAACATCATGAGCGCGCGTGTGATCGCATTGATCGCTCCCGACCCCGCGCGCCGCCCGCTTGCAGGGGACCAGCTCTACCTCGACCTCGACCTGAGCAAGCAGAACCTCCCACCGGGCACTCGACTCGGCATCGGTGACGCCGTCATCGAGGTCACGGCCAAGCCCCACACCGGGTGCAAGAAGTTCTCGGCACGGTTCGGTCTCGATGCGCTCCGGTTCGTCAACTCGCCGGCCGGACGTGAGCTGAACCTCCGTGGGGTCAATGCCCGAGTCGCGCGCGGGGGCACGGTGCGCCGGGGCGACATCGTCGAGAAGGTCTGACGAGGAGCAGCAATGCCCGACACGCCCGTCGCACACTTCGCCATCAACGCCGACGACGTGCCCCGGGCCCGCGCGTTCTACGAGGCGGTGTTCGGCTGGGAGTTCACCCCGTTCGGGCCTCCCGGCTTCTTCCAGATCGAGACGGGCTCCCGAGCGCCCTTCGGCCGGGTGCAGGGAGCCCTGCAGGAGCGGCGCGAGGCGCTCATGGAGCCGACGACGATCCCCGACGTCGGAGAGCTCGTGTTCGTACGCGACTCCGAGGGCAACGTCGTCGGCGCGATGCGGTATGTGGAGCATCACGCATGAGCCCTCGGTCGTGGACGCGCAGACGGTGGCTGTGACGTCGGAACCGCGAAGCGAGCCCGAACCTCAGGTGGCGCGGGTCGCGCACACGTTCAGGCGAACGCCGTCCATCTCGAAGTCTCCCTCGAACGACGGCAACAGCTCGGCCATGTACTTCTCCTGCAGATCCGCCGGGAGCCGTTCGAGGTGGGCACCGGCGACCACCTCCCGGAGGAAGCCCTCGGGGTCGTCGGGGACGTAGCGGAACTCCGTCAGCCAGCACTCCACGTCGGTGAAGCCGCTGCGCACGAGGCGCGCCTCGGTCTCGTCCGGGTCGCGGAACCGCCACGGCCGGTGCCAGTCGGTGAAGAACTCGCGGAACGGCGCGCGGTCGGCGAGACCTTCGAGGTAATCGATCGGCCGGGCGACGTTGCCGATCCCTCCGAACTGGGCGACGAGTCGGCCGTCGGTACGCAGCACCGCGGCCATACGCTCCCAGAGCGCGCCGTGATCGAGGACCCAGTGCAACGCGGCGGTGGAGAACACCGCGTCCACGGTCCTGTCGATGGAGAGAGTCGCGAGGTCGGCGACGTGAAGCTCGACCCGATCCCCGTAGGGTGCGAGCTGCGCGCGGGCGTGCTCGATCATCGTCGGCGACGCGTCGACACCGATCACCCGCCCACGGGGGAGCCGCGTGAGGAGCAGACCGGTCACGCGACCGGAGCCGCACCCCGCGTCGAGCACGGTTTCGTCGCCTCGCAGGCGGAGCCGCTCGAGGACCTCGAGTGCCATCGCCTCCTGCGGGCCCGACACCCGTTGATAGACCTCCGCGTCCCACTCGCGTCCCACACCGGCGAATCATACGGAGCGCCTGGCTGTGCCGTGGGGGACGCGGCCCGCGTAGCTTCGGATACATGAGCGGGACCGATGAGCTCCTTGCCCGCCACCGGACCGCACCCCGGGCCGGCGGCACGACAGCCTCCGAGCCGTCGTCTCGGGTGGCCATCGTGACGTGCATGGACGCCCGCGTGGACCCAGCCCGGATCTTCGGGCTCGACGAAGGCGACGCCCACGTGATCCGCAACGCGGGCGGGATCGTCACCGAGGACGTCCTTCGTTCACTCGCGGCGTCACAACACTTTCTCGGCACGCGCGAGGTCGTCCTCGTGCAGCACACCGACTGTGGCATGCACACCGCGTCCGAGGAGCAGGCGCTCGCCTCCGTCGAAGCAGCTACGGGAGCCGCGCCGCGCGAGCTGGGAACCTTCGCCGACCTCGAGGCGTCACTGCGCGCCTCCGCAATGGCGGTTCGCGACGCGCCCTATCTCCTCACTGAGTCGGTGCGCGGGTTCGTGTACGACGTCATGACGGCAGCCCTGCGCGAGACCACCGTCTGATCCGCAACACTCGGGAGCACCGCGCTCAGGAGAACTCGTCTGCCTCTTCTCGAGTGGCGGGTCGCTGTCGCAGGATCGTGATCAGCACGAAGTAGAGGAGCGGCATCACCAGGTAGAGGAGCAGGCTCAGGACGGGGACGAAGTCCGCGACGACCATGGCCACGACGTACACGGCGATCGGAGCGGCGGAGAGGCAGAAGCCGATCCGCTGCTTCCGGGGAGTCGGTGGCGCCCACAGGAGCTGCGGCCGGCGCATCACGTACCAGTAGAAGAAGACCCGTACGAGGCTGGCCACGAGGAGGACGGCGCCGTACACGTTGATGGCGATGGCTTCGCGTGGGTACTCGCCGATCGACGTTCGAGGACGCGTCCTCGGAGGCGTTGGACGCCATGTCAGCGCGTGACACCGAGCGAGACGTTGACGAGCGTCGCCGGGGTGTCGCTAGCGTTGCGCCACGCGTGCCTGGTGCCGTTCTGAACGATGGTGGCCCCGGCCGCGAGCTCCACAGGGGCGCCCGCGGTGGTCTCGAGCCGCACGCGCCCCGCGGCCACGTAGATGAGATCGATCGTGTCGGTGGTGTGGAAGCCGGGATCGTCCGGATCGAAGACCTTCACGAGTCCGGGCAGCTTGGCCTCCGCCTCGGCCATCGCCGGCTCGGGATCGTCGGGCTCCTCACCGGCACTGGCGTCTCCCTCGGGCGGGAGCGTGATGATGTCGTAGCGGATCCCGCCGGGTGGTGGGAAGTAGTCCGTCCCGCCCGGCTCCTTGCCGTCGGCGACGTACTCGGGCGGGACATCGCTGGCCCAGACGACGGTGAACTGCGCCCCGGGCAACAACGAGAGCTCGACCGGGTCGATGGATTCGTCGTCGACGACGCGTGACGTTCCGTCGGGACCGTGTCCGGTGACGATGCGACGGGTGCTCACAAGCGGCTCCTCCCTTGCAGCGCGCGCTCATTGAACAGTGCGCGCTGCGAGCCGACAACATCGGGCCGTCGACGGCTCAGCGACGTTCCACCAGCCCGCGGACGAACGCCGCTTGCCCCGCGTGCTGGAGGGCGTCGGCGACGATGCTCACGAGCCGGATCCCCACCGAGACCGGCGGGGTGAATCGCCGGTCGATGATCCGATCGAGCTCGGTCTCGCCGAGGCCGACGACGAACTCGATGCAGCGGTCGGCCACCGCGGCCTGGTAGCCGTGGAGCAGGGACGGGTCCTCGACGCGCACCACTGCGACCTCCTCGGCCGAGTGGCCGTAGCCGGTGTCGTCGGGTTCGAGGGGAAGCCGGAAGCGATCCCGCCATCCACCGACCGACCAGACCTGTTCGCGACCGGCGAGGTCGGCGACCTGCGCGTCCTCGATCCGGCTGAGGTGCCAGACGAGCCAGGCGATGGAGTTGCCCTCGGCGTCGGGACGGAAGGCAAGTGCCTCGGAGTCGAGCCC
>CAYRHS010000145.1:0-8154 GCA_964424125.1 uncultured Burkholderiales bacterium | reverse complement strand
CGCCGGCGAGGTCGTCGTGGCCATCCTCGTAGTCCCGAAGCGCCGCGCGTGCCCAGGAGTCGAGCTGCCGACGCGCCCGGCGCTCCCCACCCGGCGTGACCTCGGGTGAGCGCGCCGCTCGTACGAGGGTGGCCACGTCCGGGAGCTCGCCGGGGTCGATACCAGCCGGCAGCCGGACCCGAGCAGGCGCACGTTCGACCCGGCGCTGTGGCACCTCCTTCCAAACGCGCCAGTACGGCGTGAACACCCGGTAGGGCTTCAACACGTCGGGAGCCACGATCGTCACACCGTCGCACGGCACGAGCTCTCGGCGCCCGAGCGCGCGGCCGAGACGTTCCTCGCGGCGCCGGGCGAACGCGGTCACGTCGCGGGACAGGAGGACGGCACCCGCATCGAGCTGCTCGGCGAGACGCGCGGTCTCGTCGACGACGTCGCCGCGTCGCACCACGAGGTCGCCACCCACGTCCCGCAAGCTCGATCGCAGATCCGCGAGCGACTCGACCAGGAACCCGACCCGGTTCGGCGCCGCGAAACGCGAGCCCAGCACGGCGTCGTCCAGCACGAAGAGCGGCACCACCGCGTCGGCCCGTCGCGTCGCCTCCCGCAGAGCCGGCTGGTCGTGGATCCGCAGGTCGCGAGTGTGGAGGACGACGGCGGTCCGCACGGCTCCGCCCGACTCACACGTGGTTGCGGAGCATGAGCTCGCGTGGATACGGAGCGAGATACACCTGATCCCGGGCCCACGGGTGCGCGTCGGTGCGGCCGAGGTGATGGCGGAGCAGCGTGACCGGTACCACCAACGGCACGAGGCCGGCGGCGTAGTCGTCGATCTGCTCCACGAGCTCCGCGCGATCCGCGTCGTCGAGGTGGTCACGGAGGAAACCGAGGAGGTGGCGGAGCACGTTCGCGTGGCGACCTCGGTTCGCGGGTCGGGCGAGCGCCGCCGCGAACCCGCGCCCGTACGCATCGACCAGCTCCGGCAGGGGCGCCTCGCCCGCTCCCGCGACGAGTCGGCCGAGCTCGGCGTACGCGGTCGGGCTGTGCGCCAGCAGCACGTACTTGTTGCGGGCGTGGAAGCTCACGAGCGCTCCTGCCGACAGCGCGGCCAGCACCTCGTGGCGGAAGCGGTGGAAACCGAAGACGCGCTCGAAGAACGTCTCGCGCAGCGTCGGATCCTGGAGTCGGCCTTCCTCCTCGAGGGGAAGAAGCGGAAGCGCTTCGACGAGCACGCTCGCGAAGCGCCCGCGTCCACCAGCGCTCGGGTCGCCGGCTTCCGTGTAGGTCTTCACGCGGAACAATCCACAGCTGGGCGACGACTTCTTGAGGACGAAACCGTCGAGGTCGGCCTCCGCGAGCTCGGCGACGCGTCGCCGGGCGTAGGCTTCCATCGCGGCCGTGTGGTCGGTGGCGGATCGCGTGCCGACGAGGCGAACCTCCTCGCCGCGACGCACGAGCCGGACCGGCTCGCGAGGCGTCCCGAGACCCAGCTCGACCTCGGGGCAGACCGGCACCCACTCCACGAGCGCACCGACCGTCTCGACGAGGAACCCGTCGCGCTTGTGGCCGCCGTCGAAGCGGACCTCGTCGCCGAGCAGACACGCGGAGATACCGAGCCGGATCGTGGTCACGCCGCGGCCCCCGCCGTCCCGTCGCGCGCGGCCGCGGCGGCCGCCAGACGCTCGGCCAACTTGCGGAAGATCAGGCGATGCACGGGCAACAGCCCGTACCAGTACGCGCGCCCCGCCAGACCCCGGGGATGGAACCGAGCCCGCTGCTCGAGGCGGGCACGGCCGTCCGGCGCCCTCGACACCATCCACTCCAGCCACGCGTCGCCGGGCAGGCGCATCTCGGCCCGCAGCCGGAGATGACGACCGGGCTCGAGCTCCTCCACCCGCCAGAAGTCGAGCGCGTCCCCGACGCCGAGCTCGTCGGGGTGACGCCGGCCCCGACGTCTGCCCACACCACCGAGGAGCTGATCGACGAGGCCGCGCAGGTCCCAGAGCCAGTTGGCGACGTACCAACCCCGGTCGCCGCCGACACCGCACACCGTCCGGAAGAGGGCGTCAGGGCTCGCGGCCGACGACACGACCCGCGTGTCCCCGAGGACGACTCCGCCGGCCCACTCTGCGTCCAGCGGCTGGGGCCCGGCCGCGGGGTCCACCGACGTCGCGTCGGTCCAGCTCGTGAGGACACGCAGGTCGGCCACCCGCTCGATCGCGGCGCGAACCGCCTCCCGGTACGGCGTCGGACGGATCGGGAGCAGCTCCCGGATCCGGTCGTCGCGCACGACCACCTCGGTTGCGAGCCCGTCCACGAGCGGGCGCGCGAGCCGGGGTGGCAACGGCGTCACCAGGCCGATCCACAACGACGAGAGTCGCGGCGAGAGCACCGGCACACCGAGGATGAGCCGCCTGCGCAGGCCCGCCTCCTCCGCGTAGACCTGCATCATCTCTCGATAGCTGAGGACGTCGGGGCCGCCGATCTCGTAGACCGCTCGATAGGCCTCCCGCCGGCCGAGCACACCCACGAGGTGGGCGAGCACGTCACGAAGGGCGATGGGCTGGCAGCGTGTCTCGACCCACCGGGGCGTGATCATGATCGGGAGCACCTCGACGAGGTGGCGCAGCATCTCGAACGACGCGCTCCCCGAACCGATGACGACGGCCGCGCGCAGTTCGGTGACGGCCACCGGGCCGGACGCGAGGACGCGGCCGACCTCGTGCCGGCTCCGCAAGTGCTCCGACGACGTCGTCCGGTCGTCGCCGAGCCCGCCGAGGTAGACGATCTGCTCGACGCCCGCCGCGGCCGCCGCGTCGCGGAAGGTCGCCGCGTCGCGGCGCTCACGTTCCTCCCAGTCCGGCTCGGTTCCGATCGCGTGCACCAGGTAGTACGCGGCCGCGACACCGTCCATCGCGGCGAGCAACGAGTCGAAGGAACCGACGTCGCCGGCGACGACCTCCACCCGCTCACGCCAGGGCGCGTCGTCGAGCTTGGCCGGGGTCCGCGCCAGGCAGCGGATCTCATGTCCCGCATCGAGCAACGGCGCGACCAGGCGCCCACCCACGTAGCCCGTCGCGCCGGTGACCAGCACTCGTCGGGATCCGCTCGCCGCGGCGTCGGGACGATCCGGCTCCCGAATCGACTCCTCCGGCGGGAGCGCGCCCGGGTTCACGCGGACGTGGCAGACCGTTCGGCCGCGGCCTCCAACAGTAGGTCGAGCTCGGCGCGGAGCCCGTCCGCAAGGGGCCACAGATCGGGGGTCAGCTCCTGCGCCCCCGTGATCGAGAAGTCGATTCGCCCCGCGTGGCTCAGGAGCGCGATGAACAACCCGATGCCCTCGTAGAGGAGCGCCACCCCGTACAGGGCGTCGACGCGCGCCCCGCAAAGGAACCGCTCCTCCTCCGGCCCTGCGACGTTCGACACGAGCCCGTTGAACAGCGGACCGTGGCGCCGCGCGAGGTGGGCGGCGCCGTAGAGCTGGGAGATCCCGGCCACGAAGCCGGGTGAGAACAGCCCAGCGACCTGCTCGAACACCTCCTGTCCGCGGGCACGGTGCGCGGCCTTGGTCGCAACCGTCCCGCCGTGTACGGCCTCGAGCCGCTCGACGGGATCCGCGACGTCGGTGCGCAACCTCGGGAAGACGAGCGAGAGCTTGTTGCCCGCGGTGTCGTCACCCACCGGTCGGAGGCTGACCGGATTGGCGACGATCAGCGACTCCTCGGGGAGCTCGTCACGGTCACCGAGGAATCGACGGAGCGCGCCCGCAACGAGCGCCAACACCACGTCGTTGACCGTCGTGCCGAACGCGTCCTTCACCGCACGGACCTCATCCAGGCCGACGGACGCGACCGCGAACGCCCGATGGGCGCGACCGGGAACGTCACCGTTGAAGACCGTGCGCGGCGCACGCAGCGTCTCGCCTTCGGCGGCCTCGTCGGCGTGCCCGACGTGTCGCGCGCGCTCGAGCCCGACCGCGATCCGTCCGGCCGTCCACGCGGACCGGAACGGCCACAGCAAGAGGTCCGGGACCGAGCGGGCCAGCAGCTCGAGGTCAGACGGAATCGGCTCGGCGCTCGGCGCCGGTCCCGCCTCCTCCACCGGCTCCGGCTCGCGCCCGGGAACCGGGTCGAAGAGCTCGTCGAAGAGGACGAGCCCACCGATGCCGTCGATGCACGCGTGATGGATCTTGAGGACGAGCGCCTTGCGCCCACCCTCGAGGCCCTCGAGGAACCAGCACTCCCAGAGCGGCTTCGAGCGATCGAGCGGATGGTCGGCAATCCGGCTGACGAACCGGGCGACGTCCTGCTCCGCGCCGGGATCGGGCACCGCCGCGTGGTGGAAGTGACGATCGAGGTCGAACTCGGGGTCCTCGACCCAGTAGGCGCGGTCGAGCCCGAAGGGCACATCAACCAAGCGCCGGCGCATCGGCGCCAATCGGGGAAGACGTTCCGCGACTCGCTGCTTCACATGCTCGTAGGTGAGCGGGGCGGTCTCTCCCGGCTCGAGGACGAGTACGCCCGTGAGGTGCATCGGCCACCGGGACGTCTCGATCGAGAGGAACATGCTGTCGAGCGGACCCAGACGCTCCATCGCTCACCGCCCCCCCCATCGACCGGCGCGTGATGCTACGCCGAGGGGTGACGCGGTGCCGGAGCCCTCCTCGGGGTGCTCTAGGCTGAAGCGAAATGCGCACGCTCCGTGACTCTCATCGCGCGCTCCGCGCCGCCGCTCTCGCGTTCCTCGGGGCCACGATCCCCCTGGCTCCCGGCCCCTCGGCGAGCGCACAGGAGCTCGCCGTGCGCGGCCTGGTCCGCACCGGCACCGACCCGCTCGAGTCCTAGGCGGTCACGCTCTACGAGACGGGGAACGGGGGACCGACCGCGCTCGGGACGGACGAGACCGGTGCCGACGGTGGATTCGCGATCTCGTACGCGACGCCCGCCGACCCCGACGCCGTCCTCTACGTCATGGCCGAGAACCAGAACTCGCCGCCTGACGCGGGGACGATCCAGCTCGTGAGCGTCCTCGGTGTTCCTCCGGTCACGGAGGAAGTCGTGATCAACGAGCGCACGACCGTCGCGTCCGGGTTCGCGATGGCCCAGTTCACCACGGCGAGTGGGATCGGCGGCACGTCGCCCGGCCTCCAGAACGCGGCGGGGATGGTCGCCAACATCGCCGACGCCATGACGGGCGACGTCAGCGACGTGCTCGGCACCGCGCCCAACGGCGGCGAGACGACCGCGGTCGACACGTTCAACTCGCTCGCGAACATGGTCACCGCGTGCATCGAGACACCCGCCGACTGCGCCGCGTTGTTCACCGCCGCCACCCCGCCGGGTGGCACCGAGCCGACCGACACGTTCACGGCCATGGGTGACATCGCGCGCAACCCGGGTCGGGACGCGGCGAACGTGGCCGCGCTGTTCGCTGTCTCCGAGCTCGGCTCCACGCCGTACCAGCCCGCGCGCAGCGTGCCCCCGGCCGCGTGGTTCCTCGCGCTGCGCTTCGACGGCGACGGCAACACGCTGAACGGACCGGGCAACTTCGCATCGACCACGAGGGGAACCTCTGGGTCGCCAACAACTACCAGTACGCCCCCGACGCGACGACACCCGTGTGCGGCAGCGACCTCGTCATGAAGTTCACGCCCACGGGCCAGTACGCGCCGGGGTCCCCGTACTCCGGCGGCGGCCTGAGCGGCGCCGGGTTCGGCATCGACATCGATCCCTACGGCGACGGGTGGGTCGGCAACTTCGGCTTCGCCGCACCCCCGCCCGGCTGCCCCGAGGACCAGCAACCGCCGCGCAACAGCGTCTCGAAGTTCCGTCCCGACGGCACCGCGCTGTCGCCCGCCACCGGCTTCACCGCGGGCGAGATCGTGGACCCGCAGGCCACCGTCTCCGATGCGGACGGCAACATCTGGATCGCGAACTGCGGGGACGGTTCGGTCACGATCTACCCCGACGGCAACCCGTTCCTCGCCAAGAACGTGTCGGGGATCGGCCTCACCGAGTCCTTCGGGATCGCTTTCAACCCCGCCGGCGACGCGTTCGTGACCGGGATCGGGTCGAACAACGTCGCCCACCTCGCTCCCGACGGCACGCCGTACGCCGGCTCGCCCATCGAGGGTGTCTTCGACTCGCCCATGGGCATCGTCGCCGACTCGAGCGGCTACCTGTGGATCGCGAACTCGGGGCTCGTCGATCTGCCCTGCCCCACGGTCGGCGAGCTCGGGACCCGAGGCGGCTCCGTCGCTCTGCTCGACCCGGACGGGAACATCGTGGGCGACCATGCCTTCACCGGCGGGGGTCTCACGATCCCGTGGGGAATCGCGGTCGACGGCGACGACAACGTCTGGGTCGGCGACTTCGCCGGAGAACGGATCTCGCAGCTCTGCGGCCTGAAGACTTCGACCTGCCCGCCCGGCAAGACCACCGGCGATCCCATCTCGCCCGACGGGACCGGCTACCTCTTCGACGGGCTCGTGCGGATCACGGGTGTCGCGATCGACCAGGCGGGCAACGTCTGGGCCGCGAACAACTGGAAGGAAGTCCCGCTCCAGACCAACCCCGGCGGGTACCAGATCGTCGCCTACGTCGGCCTCGCCGCCCCCGTCGACGTCCCGGAGCCGATCGCCCGTCCCGCCTCCGAGCTGCCGAGCGCGCCCGCGCCGACGCCCGTCGCCGCCAGCCCCACCTTCACCGGCTGAGCACCTCCCCCCGGGTTCCCACATCCCCCTCCACCGCCGCCCCGGCGGGACGCGCGACGAACCCTGGACGCTGCGCGCGCAACTCGCTAGTCTCCGATCTTGTACTCAAAGTTCAAAGTCCAGGGCGGAAACGCTGTCCCGACCGAGGAGGGGGTCCCGTGCTCCGACCGGTTCCGGCGCAGGTCGCCGAGGCACTCCCCGCGGCCGCAGAGGTGTTCGCCGAGCGGGGCTTCGAGGGCACCCGGATCGAGGACCTCGCCGAGGCGACCGGGATCCCCAAGGCCACGCTCTACTACTACTTCTCGGGCAAGGAAGACCTGCTCGTCCATCTCCTCGGCCGCCTGCTGGCTCGCATCGCCGAAGCCGTGCAGGCGGCCGCCACCGATGAGGGTCTCGCGCGGGAGCGCCTCGAGCGAGTGGTCTCCGTGCAGCTCGAAGTGCTCGCCGCGCACCCGGCGTCGCTGCGCGTGCTCGTCGCGGACCTCGGACGGGCGGGCCGGATCCCCGAGATCGCCGACGCCATCCGGACCGCGTTCCACGAGCCCGTGCACACGCTGCTCGCCGACGGCGCCGAGGACGGCTCGCTGCGGCCCACCGACCCCGACGTCACCGCGTCCGCCGTCTTCGGGGTCGTGACCGTCCCCGCGCTCTTCGAGATCGTCACCGGTCGTTCACTCGACGCGGACGCGCTCGCGGCCACCCTCACTCCCCTCCTGATGGAGGGGATCGAAGCTCCCTGAACCGTCGCTCAACGATCCGAGAGGAGACCACCGCATGTTCGATCTCTTCGACGCCGAGCAGCGAGCCGAGCCCTTCGAGCGGCTATCCCGCTCGCGGGCGGAGGCCCCGGTGAGCGAGCCCGTGCCGGGTGTGTTCTTCGTCGCCCGGCACGAGGACGTGGCCGCGGTGTTCCGCGACCACGGGACCTTCTCCAGCCAGTGGTTGCCTCCCCACCTCTTCGAGCCCGACGACGACACCGAGGAAGAGCGCCCCGTGGGGATGATGGACCCGCCCCGCCACACCCCGATCCGCAAGCTGCTGCTCACCGCGTTCAACCAACGGGCGGTCGAGCAGGCCGAGACGTTCATCGAGCACGTCTGCCGCTCGTTGGTGTCGCAGATGGGTGATCGCGCGGAGCTCATGGATGACTACGCCCGCCCGATCCCGGCCCAGGTCATCCTGCACATGATCGGCGTGCCCGAAGACGACCATCCCTCGGCGCGCCGTTGGATCGACGCGGTGACGATCGCCGCCGACCCGTCGACGCTCTTCCTCGAGGGTGGCACGGCTCCCATGCACATGTTCGACGACGTCCGCGCCGAGATCGAGGCGTGCGCGCGCTACATCGACGCCCAGATCGAAGCGCGCCGCTCGATGACAGAGCCACCCGACGATGTCATCACGCGGATGGTGCAGACGACCGACGACGACGGCAACCCGTTCTC
>CAYRHS010000144.1:0-8222 GCA_964424125.1 uncultured Burkholderiales bacterium | reverse complement strand
AGCCGCAGCGCGCCCGCCTCCCCGTCGTGTACGACCTGGAACTCGGGAGCGCCGTGGTTGTCCAGCGCGAGCTGCACGTCGAGCGGGAGGAGCATGCGGCCCTCGAGCGTGACCGCGTCGGCGGCGCGGCCGATGAGACGGTACCGCGGCCCGGTCTCGCCGCACGGGCAGGGGCCGGACTCGCGCACGACGATGTCCTCGATGTCGTAACGCAGGTAGAAGGCGTCGAGCCCGAAGGCGTTCACGACGAGCGAGCCGCGCTCACCGTCGGACACCTCGCGACCCGTGACGGGGTCGACCGCCTGTACCACGAAGTGGTCGCCGGGCGCGTGGAACCCCGCGTGGAACCGGCAGTCGCTCACGCCGAACGCCGGCACCTCCGACGCGCCCGAGAGGTTGTGGAGGCGCACGCCGTACGCCTCCTCGATGCGACGGCGCGGCCCCTCGTACTGGCAGGCCGCCTCGAGGTACACGAGGATCCCGCCCTCGAGCAGCGCCGGGAAGTCGATGCCCGCGCCGGCGGCGACCGATTCGTAGGTCGCGAACTGCGAGGCGGTCACCTGGAAGACGTCGGGACGGAGCTGCTCCCAAACCCGCAGGTGCTCGAGCGCCGCCTCCTTGGAGAACGGCGGCCCGACCGCCATCTCGAGGGCGCCCACGAGGAGGTAGGAGCGTCCGCCCTGGACGTTCGTCGGGTAGAGGCCTTGCGGCCAGGCGTGGGTGAAGCGGGTCCCCGCGCGCATGCCCACGCGCCAGGCCTGGCGGCTGCTCGCCTCGACCATGGCGTCGACGTCTCCGCGCCCGTAGAAGATGTAGGTGGGCGTGCCGGTGGTCCCCGTGGAGACGCCCAGGCGCGCCGCCCGCTCGAGGGGCACGGCGCGGTGGGTGCCGAACGGGGGGTGCGCGGCCTCGTCGACCCGGTGGTCCGGCTTCGTGGTCCGGGGGATGTCGTCGAGTGGCGGCATCTCGGCGCGATCGAGCCCCGCGGCCTCGAACCGTTCCCGGTAGAAGGGCAGCGGCGCGTCCCACACCCGCTGCCATTCCTCGGCCAGACCCGCGGCCGCCCACCGCGCGACCTCGTCGGTGTCGGCGGCCTGCACCACCGGGTCCCAGAGCTCGCGCTCCTCGTGCTCGGGCAGTGTCGCCCGCGGCCCGGACGTCACCGGGGCCCCACCGGCTCGAAGGTGACGTCGAGGCGCCGTGGCCCTCTCATCATCACCGGTTCCACCCGTTGGTACTCGTAGCCCGGCGCGAGCGCGAGGTCGACGAATTGGTCGAGCAGCGCGTTCAGCCCGACACGGGCTTCCATGCGGGCGAGGGAGGCGCCGATGCACATGTGGATCCCGAGCCCGAACGCGAGGTGCGGGTTCTCGGTCCGTTCGAGCGAGAACTCCTCGGGTGTCTCCCAGGTGTTCTCGTCGCGGTTGGCCGAGGCGAGCCCGAGTAGCACGCGCTTGCCCGCGGTGACCGCTTCGCCCGAGAGCTCGGTGTCCGCGACGCACATGCGCGGGACGAACTGGGCGGGCGTGCTGAACCGGAGACCCTCCTCCACGGCTGCCGGCACGAGCGCCCGATCGTCGCGCAGGGTGCGCCACAGCTCGCGCCGGAGCAGCTCGTACACGAGGTTTCCGAGGAGGCTCGTCGTCGTCTCGTTGCCCGCGAGCAGGAGGAAGCGGATCTGCGAGCGGACCTCGACCGGCGACATCCGCTCGCCGTCCTCCTCCGCGTAGGCGAGTCGGGTGACGAGGTCGTCGGGCGGGTCGTCCGTCTCCAGGCGCCAGGCGATCTGCTCGTCGACGTAGGCGTTGAAGTCGTCGAGCGTGGGGATGGCCTCACGACCCTCGATGCCGAAGAGGACGATGTCGTCGCTCCACCGCTTGAACTCGGCGAGGTCGCGTTCGGGAACTCCGAGCATGTGGATGATGACGCGGCTCGGCAGCGGCTCGCTGAACGCCGCGACGAGGTCGGTCCGGCCGGGGCCGTCGACCGGTTCGAGCAGCTCGCCCGCGAGCTTCTCCACCACCGGCTCCACTTCGGCCACGGCCGCGGGGCTGAACACCGAGATCATGAGGCGCCGGAGCCGCGTGTGGCGGGGCGGGTCGATCTCGTTGATGGACTGCTCCTCGTCGTCGAGTCGCTGCCCGTGGACCCGCATCCCGAGCTGGGTGGAGAAGGTCCGGTGGTCGCGCAGCGCCTGCTGCACGTCGGCGTAGCGCGACACGAAGGTGAACGGCTCCATGCTCGGCGCCAGCGGGCAGCGCTGCCGGAGCTCGGCGAGCCGCTCGTAGGGGTCGTCCATGAGGCCGGGTTCGCGTGGGTCGAAGCTCGGCGGCGTGGTGGCGCTCATCGCTTGACCTCCCGTTCGTTCGCCAGCATTCTCTCGTCCTCTCGGTCTCGTCCGCGGCCGCACCCCAGCTCGAAGCGGCCGAGGGCGACCACGCCGTGCAGCGCGGCGCGGAAATCGGCCAGGGCCTCGGCCGTGGAATGCTCGCAGGCGAAGCCCCACTCCTCGCGCAGCCGGGTGGTGTCGGCCAGCGGCATCCAGCGGATCATTTCGAAGCCGTCCGGGTCGAGCGAGCCCAGGCCGAGCCGCCACGTCGCGGAGACGAAGGCGTCGAGCACGGGTGCGGGCACGCGCACGACGCGCTTGCCGAGCAGTGCACCGGCCTCGGAGACGGTGATCACGTCGTCGGCGGCGAGGTTGACGACCCCGGTGCGCTCGCCGAGGCAGGCCTGCTCGTAGAACCGTCCGATGTCGTCGTGGTGCACGGCCTGAATCTGCCCCTCCTCGCCGCGGATGGACGCGAGGACGGGCGCCGCGAACACCTGCCGCACGGAGTTGTCGGTCTGGCGCCCGACCACCACTGCGGCGCGCACGATCACCGAGTCGACGCCCGCTTCGGCGACGAGGCGCTCCGCCCGTGCCTTGTGCCGCCCGTACGTCATGACCTGCGCCTCGTCGACCGGGTCCTCTTCGCGGTGGGGCGGGGCGCCAGGTTGGGGGCCGTAGGCGGTGACCGACGAGGCGAACACCAGGCGTCGAGCGCCCGTGCGGTGCATGGCCTCGAGCACGGCCCGGGTCCCGCCGAGGTCGATGGAGCGCGCCCGCTCCCGGTCCTTGATCGGCCGGACCACCCACGCGAGGTGGGCCACCACGTCGCAACCGGCCATCGCCTGCGCAACCGTGCGCGCGTCGCGCACATCGCCCTCGCGGTACTCGACCTCCGGGATCCGCCGGCGGGGCGGTGCGAGGTCGAACGCGACGACCTCGACGTCCGCGTGTCGCGCGAGACGTGCCAGCAGCGCCGACCCGAAGCCGCCGCTGGCGCCGGTGACGAGGATCCGCCGGCGGGTCACGCGGGCCTCCCGGGCTTGTCGACATGGCCGGTGAGCCACGCCGCGGCGATACCCCCGTCGCTGAAGAGGTTCACGCCGGTGACGTAGGAGGCTGCGTCCGAGTTCAGGAAGGCGAGCACCTCGGCCTGCTCCTCGGGTGTGCTGCTCCGCCCCAGCGGGCGGGGGAAGCGGCGCATCCAGTCCGCTCCCAACGATTCCTCGAAGTCGGCCATCATCGGCGTGTCGGTCGGCCCCGGGCTCACACTGTTGATCCTGATCCCCCTCCCCGCCAGCGCGGGCGCCCGGGCCGACGTGTACGCCACGGTGGCCATCTTGGAGAACGAGTAGCCGTCCCCCACCGCGTCGAGGTGTTCCTCGACCCACGCGCGGCTCGCCTCGAAGCCCTCCTGCGCCACGAGCCCTGCGAGGAGGGGTCGCTCGTCGAGCCACCGGAAGCTCGCCAGGGACGCGACGCAGGCGATCGCGCTGCCGGACGGCAGCGCGGGGAGGATGCCTTCGAGGAAGTGCCGGGCGCCGACGAAGTTCACGGTCACGACGTCGAGGGGCGCGGCGGTCGGTGCCAGGCCCGCGCAGCTGAACACGGCGTCGACCGTGCCGATCCCGGCGAGCATCGCCACCGCGTCGTCGATCGAGGCCGGGTCGCGCAGATCGAGGTGCACCGAGCGGCCCGGCCCCGGCACCTCGCGCACGTCGAGACCGACGACCTCCGCGCCCCGTCGCGCCACGAGATCGGCGACCGCGGCGCCCATCCCCGAGGCGGCTCCGGTGACGGCGACGCGCTTGCCCGCGAAGCTCGTCCGGTCGCTCGTGCGGTCGCGGTCGCCCACCGATTCCTCCACCCAGCCCCCCTCAATCGTTTGGATGAATATACGATTTCTGCGAGGAGGGACGCCCATGGGCGTGCGAGTCGGGACCTGGGGGCGCAGCGCACCGCCCCTCGCGGGTTGCGTCGCCAAGGCCGTGGCCGCCGAAGCCGCCGGCTACGACACCATCACCTTCTGGGACCAGACGAACGGGGCGACCCCTGCTTCCCTGAAGCCGGGCCTGGTCGGCGAGGAGCACTCCCGCGACGGCGACGTCTACTTCGACTCGGCGCCCGTCATCACGGCCGCGGCGGCCGCGGCCGAGCGGATCGGCTTCGTCTACGGGGTGATCGACGTGGTCCGCCGGCCTCCCCACGTGATCGCGCAGACGCTGCTGACGCTCGATCACGCGACCCGGGGTCGGGTGAAGGCGATCGTCGCCACGGGCGAGGTCAAGCAGATGCGGCCCTACGGCCTGGCGCGGAGCGGCGCGCACGCCAAGCTGATGGACACGGTGCCGATCGTGCGGCGCTTCCTCGACACGACCGAGCCGGTTTCCTACGACGGGCGGACCTGGACCCTCGATCGGGCGCGCGTCGCCCTCCCCCCGTACGGTGGACGGCCACCGCCCCTGTGGGTGGCGGGCGGGGGTCCCGACGTCCTGGAGCTCGCGGGGCGCTTCGCCAACGGCTGGTTCACCTACGCACCGGGGGCCACGCGCGACGACCCCGAGCTCTTCTCCCGTCAGGTCGAGGCGGTGCGAGCCGCAGCCCGCGACGCGAAACGCGATCCCGACGAGATCGAGATCGGCATGCTCGCGGTCACGGCATGCTGCGACGACCGCGGCGCCCTCGCGGAGCTGCCGGATCATCCCATCGTGCGCTGGAACACGATGCTCGCGGTGCCGAGCTCCGACGTCTTCACCGAGTGGGGCTTCGAGCACCCCTTCGGTCCCGGCTGGAGCTACACTGCCAGCCTCGTGCCGATGTGGTTCGACCGGGCCGAGGCCCTGGACGTCGTGCGCCGCACCCCGCGCGCGGCCGTGGAACGCGCCCTCTTCGTCGGCACGCCCGAGGAGATCCTCGAGCGCCTCCGGCCCTACGTCGACGCCGGCCTCGACGAGGTGCTGGTCATCAACTACGCCGACATCGCCGGGGTCGACACCGCGGCCGCGATGGAACGCCTGCGGGCGGGACTGGCTGACGCCTGATGTTGGCGGACCGCGTGGCGCTGGTGGGCTCGGCCTGGACCTCGATCGAGAAGGACTCCGGACGCGACGAGGGTGACCTCGCGCTCGAGGCGTGCCTCGCCGCGATCCGCGACGCGGGGCTGGAACCCTCGGACGTCGACGGGATCGCGACCTACCCGGGCGGGATGGTCAGCTCGGTCTCCGCCACCTACGTCCTCATGGGGCTCGGGATGGAGGGTGTGCGCTGGTTCGTCGACGCGAACGGGAACGGGCCCGCAGCGATGACCGCCGTCGTGGAGGCCGCGATCGCGGTGGCCGCCGGCGCGTGCCACACGGCGGTCGCGTTCCGCTCCTACACACGGCCGAAGGCCTACGGAGCCGGGGCGACCCCTGACACCATCAAGATGCCGCCCGACATCGCGTTCAAGGCACCCTACGGCGGCGTGATGGCGAGCCAGTGGATCGCGATGTGGGCCCAGCGCCACATGTACGAGTTCGGCACGCGTCCCGAGCACCTGGGCGAGATCGCGGTGAGCACCCGGGACTTCGCCAGCCGCAACGACCGGGCGATCATGCGGGAGCCGATCACGCTCGACGACTATCTGGCCTCACCACCGGTGTCCGAGCCGCTACGCCTGCTCGACTGCGACTACCCGGTCGACGCCGCGGTCGCGGTCGTGTTGACCACTCCCGAACGCGCCCGCGACCTGCCGCACCGACCCGTGATCGTGCGCTCCCAGTCGCTGGCACCGGGACCGGTCCCCGACTGGGACCAGGCGCCGAGCCTCGTGGAGATGTCGGCCCGGTACGCAGCCGACGACCTGTGGGCGCACGCAGGCGATCTCGGCCCGGAGGACGTCGACGTCGTCGAGCTCTACGACGGGTTCACCTTCATCGCGCTCTCGTGGCTCGAGGCGCTGCGCTTCTGCCCCCTCGGCGAGGGTGGGCCCTTCGTCGCCGACGGCGCGATCCGCGCCGGCGGGGCGCTCCCCCTCAACACGCACGGCGGGAACCTCTCGGAAGGGCGCACGCACGGGATGGGACAGGTCGCCGAGGCCGTCCGTCAGCTCCAGGGCCGCGCCGGCGAGCGGCAGGTCGAGGACCCCCGGGTGGCGGTCGTCAGCGGCGGGGGCGGGCCGCTCGCCGGCTGCATGCTCCTGCACACCTGAGCGACCGAAGCCTCAGTCGAACCCTGGCCTCGGCTTGTCGATCGGCTCGGGCAGCGCGGGTGGACCATCGGCCCGCGTCGGCAGCAGCACCGTGGCGTCGCCGGGCGCCGTGACCTCGCCCCGCTGGTTCGTGGCCGCGAGCTCCACCTCGACGACGCCGCCCGCTCGCTTCTCGGTGACGCGTCCGGTGATGCGCTGGAGGTCGCCCACGTAGTTGAACTTGCGGAACTCGCAGCGGAGCCGGGCCAGCCAGGCGTCGTCGCCCATCCAGTCGGTGACGAGGTGGCCCAGCCACATCATGCGCATCATGCCGTAGTCGTAGGTCCGCGCCGCGCCGATCGTGCGCGCCCAGTCCGAGTCCCAGTGGAGACGCTGCACGACGTCCCACGCACCGAACCGGTCCCGGGTGTAGAGGCCGCGCGACTGCTGGCGACGCTTGACCGCCATTCGCAGCGGACCCCAGCCGTACTCGCCCGGGCCGAGGCCGAGGTGCATGCCGACGTTGTCGGTGACCGTGAGCGGTCCCTTGTGGAGAACACCGAGGTCGTCACCCACCTCGACGTCGTCCCAGTACCGGGGCGTCGCTCCGCGCGGCTGCTCGGCCAGGACGGCCGCGTCGATCTCCTCGATCTCCTCGGGCGTCCACGACGGCTCTTCGACGACGCGCTCCTTGCCCGCCTTGCGGGCCTTCTCGCGCTCGGCGTGGACGAACCAGAACCGGTGGTCGGCAATCGGCCGCTTGTCACGCGACCGCACATAGTCGATGGCGACGTGAGAGATGACGCTGCGTCCACCCCCGAACTCCGAGCGCTTGTCCTCGACGTCGGTGAGGTATCGGCTGGTGCGGATCCGGTCGCCGGGCCGGACCGGCTCGTAGAAGTGCCACTCGCTGCCCGCGTGGAACATGTGGACACCGACGAGCGCGCCCTTCGAGCGTTGCCGCACCTCTTCGGGGATCGAGTCGGCCACCGGCTCGCCCATCGTCATCAGGTAGAAGGGCGCCCCGATCACCCCGCCCCAGCGGGTCGAGGACCCGTAGTCGGGTTCGCAATAGAGCGGGTTGTCGTCACCGTGGGCGTTGGCGAAGTGCCGCATCGTGTCGGGATGCGCCTCACGGTTGAAGGGCGGCGGCTCGGGCACGGGGACGTGCAGCCGCGCCTTGAGCCGCTCGATCCCCTCGTCGGTGATCCTGGCCGTGGTGTCGCGCTTCGTGTCGCTCCGAGCGGGAGCCATCACCCCTCCAACAGTCAACTTCGTTAGACGATAGGCTCCGAGCCGTGCCGGTGCCACCCGTGGTGGACACGAGCTCTCGTGCGTACTGGGACGGGGCGCGTGCCCATCGACTGGTCCTCGCAGGCTGCACCGACTGTGGCCTCCTCGTCCACTACCCGCGAGCGCGCTGTCCCCGCTGCCTCTCCACCGCGGTCGAAGCGCGCGAGGTCTCGGGCCGGGGCCGGGTGGCGAGCTGGACCGTGACCCACCGACCGCCGGCGCCCGCCTTCGCCGGCGACCTCCCCATCGTCCTCGTCCTCGCGGAGCTCGATGCCCAGCCCGGGCTGCGGATCGCGGCGACGATGGCGGAGGGCGAAGCGCGGGCCGCGATCGGCGACTCCGTGGACGTCGTCTTCGACGACCACGACGGCTACACGCTGCCCCGATTCCGCCTCACGCCCTCGAGGGACGCGTCGCCTCGGTGAGGAACAC
>CAYRHS010000143.1:0-8269 GCA_964424125.1 uncultured Burkholderiales bacterium | reverse complement strand
CCCGGGGCGGAGGTCGACTCCCCCGACCGCGGCCGCGTGACGCGCGAGCGCGTCGGCGTCGACGTCCTTGCCGACCGCGCCGACGATCGAGAGACGTGCCTCGGGCTGTGCTCCGCGGACATCCGCGAACGCATCGATGAGCAGGTCGAGGTTCTTGTAGCGGAGCCACTTGCCGAAGAAGAGCGCGTTCGGTGGCGTGTCCTCGGCGGCGGGAATGTCGTCGGACGCGTAGATCCCCTCGTCGCCGTGCGGGATCACCTCCACGCGATGCACGCCTGGGTGGGCCGCTCGCAGCTCGCGCCGCGACTGTTCCCCGAGCACGAACACGACGTCCATGGACTCGTAGGCGGCCGTGAGCGCTCGCCGGATGATCGGACCTGCCCGGTGCAGTGAATCCCCGTGTCCGAAGTCCCACGGACGGGGCGTGTGGGCCACGTCCGCCATGACCGTATCGGGCATCCGACGGGCGAGCCACGCGGTGGCGGCACCGTCGAGCGCGAAGCGCCAGTTGGCCCATTGGACGACGTCGGGGGGATCGGCGCGGAGATGCCGCAGCAGCGTGCGCCATGCGCGGAGGTGCGCGGTGGCACGCACTCCCCGTCGCGCGCGACGCCACCAGCGCCCCGAGGCGTTCGAGACCTGCCCCGACTCGCCCGGGTGCCAGGTCGGGAGGATCGGCACGAGCTCCAGCCCGGAACGCGGACGCAGCTCGGGATCCGTGCCGGTGACGAGCTGCACCGAGGCGCCCGCTTCTGCGAGCGCGTCGCCCATCTGGAGCGCGAACTGGAACAGGCCCGCCGACGGCGCGAACTCGACCAGGGTGATCCGCATCAGGCTGCTCGACCGTCGAGGAGCAGAGCCTCGTCGAGGACGTCGAGCATGCCGTCGATGTGGCGTCGGTAGGTGAAGCGTCCACGTACCTCTCTCGCCGCAGCTGCTCCTATGGCGCGTGCGGTGTCCGGATCGTCGAGGAGGTCCCGGATCGCTTCGGCATAGGAGGCCGGGGAGCCGTCGACGACGACTCCCGTCCGGCCATCGTCGATGTGATCGACGACGGCCGGTGCTCGGGACACCACGACCGGCTTCCCGAGCCACATGGCGTTGAGGTAGGTCTGCTGGCCGGCGCCACGGCGCAAACCGCCTCGCAACGGCACGACCACCACGGACGCCTTCCGGAGCAGATTCATGAACTCGCGATGCGAGACCCGTCCGGCCTGGACATTCGGGGGGAGATCGTGGCGACCCTCGAGCTGGTCGGTGGCGAGCACGAAGCGCACGTCCGGCAGCTCTCGTGCCGCCGCGAGGAGCGGCTCGTAGTCGCGCATGGAGGTCCCGCCCGAGAAGACGAATCCCTCCGAGCACACCGGGCCGTCGAGATCCGCCTCCCGAATGCTCGCGAAATAGTGGACGATCCGGATCTTCGCCGGGTCGACACCCCAGTTGGCGGGAAACAGCTCTCGTTCGTCGTGCGAGAACACGGCATAGAGACGGACCGCACGGTCGGCGAGCCGGACGAGCGTGCGCTGGATCAGACCACGCAGGCCGGGGTCGGGCTGCCACATCTCGCCCATGAGCACGATCGTCGGCCGTCGTGCCGGCCACAAGCCGATGGCGGCCAGCGCGAGCACGTCCGGGTGCAGGCCCCCGGTCATCCCCGACAGGACCAGCGGCTCGCCCCGCCACGCGGCCCGAAGTACCCGTGCGGTCTGGCGGAGGTCGGACCACGCCGACGGCGCGCGAGGCCGCCCTGGTGCGAGCAGGCGGGCGCGTGCCTCGAGGCATTCGTGGTCGGCGTAGTCGAACGTCGTCGCGAACGAAGCGCCGGGTGGGTTCACGAAGGAGACAGTAGGGCTCAGGGCTCGAGCACGACGAGCACCGGGCCAGACGGGGCGCCGGGTACACCGTCGGTGTCCAGCACCGTGGCCACGAACAGGTTCGTCCCCGCCTCGGGCGTCGATCGTCCCAGGGTGACGGGGATGTCGACGGTGCCGCCGGGGCCGATCGTGGCCTCGAGGTGCTGGACCGCGACCGCGGTGTTCGTCTCGAACGGGTCGAGGTCGAACCCACCGTCGGGCACGCCCGCGGTGTACAGGCCCGTCTCCACCTGGGTGAGGCGAACCGTCGCACCGGCCGGGCCGGTGAGGCGGGCGGTCTGCTGGGGCGAGGTCACCGAAACCGGAGGTGTGACGCCGACGAGCGAGAGGCCGGGTGCCGCCGGTGCGAGCGGTCGCAGCACCACGCGGCTGCCTCCGTCGCTCCCCGCGATCGGCGCGAGCTGTCCCGTCTGGACCGTGCCGTCGTCGTAGCGGACGGTGACGGTGGCACCGACGATCTCGAGACCGCTCACGCTCCCCGAGTCGGACGGCCCGGGTGCCGCGACGCCCTTGATGCTCGTGGGATCGATGTCGATCGACCACGTCATCGTCTCGGCCGGGTCGAACCCGCCGAACAGGGCTTGGACGAGGTCGAACCCGCCGTCGTGCGGACCCAGGAAATTGCGGCCGATCGGCATCGTCTCGGTGCCGGAGTCGAGGGTCGCGTCCTTGAACGTGGTGTCGCCCGCTGCTCCGGTGGGGTCGAAGACGAGATCGGGCAGCAACGCAGTCGACAGGTCGAGATCGAAGCTGGTGATCGTCTGACCGCCCTGGGATTGGTTCGTCACCCGGAACGATCCCGGGGTGTAGGTGCTCGCGAGCAGTGAGCCGTCGGGTCTGACCTCGAAGAGCGCCCCGGGGGCGTCCGCGGGTGTCTCGTCGAACGCGCTCGCCGTCAGCGGGATGGCGAGGGAACCTCCGACCCCGTCGTGCGCGATCTCGAGCGCAGCGCTTTGGTCCCCGGCCGCCGAGGGCGTGAACCCGACCGTGACGGTGGTGTGGTCTCCGGGCTGCAGCATCACGGGCAGCCGCGGGCTGAGGTCTTCGGAGAACGCAGGCGCGTCCCCGCCGGTGAGCGTCGCGGCGGTGAGCGTGACCGCCGGATCCCCCGGCCCCCCGACGTTGTGGATCTCGACGTTCGCCGACGACGTCGCGCCCACCGCCGTCGGCTGGAAGGAAGGCGATGCGGGGACCGCGGCCACCGCTCCGGGGGTGCCGCCGTCGACCGCGACGATCTCGATCGCCTTGATCGTGGGGTTCTGCGTGACGTGAGCGAAGTCGATGTCGACGTTGCCGTCGCTGGTCACCGGGAACCGCTCGACGATTCCGGCGTATCCGCCCACCCGGGCGAACACGTCGTAGTCGTCGAGCACGAGCTGTCCCTCGACGGAGACGTCGAAGACACGTGCCCCCGCGGCTTGCGTACCGCTGTAGGTCTCGGCGAAGTACAGCCGCACCTCGAGCTCGCCGGGGGGGACGGGGAAGTCCCACGACATCTCCGGCGCCGCGAGCGGGTCCCACCGCTCTCGCTGGAAGATCGTGGAGGGCGTCCCTTCGGGAACCGAGGGGTCGGAGACGTCGATCGGCTGCGTCGTGCCCGCGGTGTTGCTCCCGGCGTTCACCCAGGGCGAGGGGACGTCGTCGGCGGCCCACGGATCGGCGGTGCCGGCGACCTCCGGGCCGCCGGCGTTCACCCGGTACAGCACGGTCGGCTCCGACGACGCGTCGACCGCGGTGCCGGTGAGTGGGATCGTGAGCGGGCTCCCGCTCCCTGAGTGGTCGAGCACGAGCGCGGCGGATCGCGGCCCGGCCGCTTGGGGGGCGAAGCCGACCGTCACCGTCGTCGCCTCGCCCGGGGCCAGGGTGCGCGCCGCCGTCAGGTCATGGTCGAAATCGGCGGGGTCGGTGCCCGTGAGAACACCCGGTTGGACGACGATGTCCTCGTCACCAGCTGCGCCGTCGTTGCGCAGCTCGATCTGGGCTTCCTGGCGTCCTCCCACCTCGGTGACCGGGAGCTCGAGTGTGTCGGGGTTCGCGCTCAGGACCCCGGGACGCGGGTCGGCGGTGACCTCGATCAGCCCCCAGGTCGCCGGGAACGTGGGCGCGCCGCGGGAGGTAGCGATGATCCCGACCGCAGGGCGGGTGGCGCCGGTGAACCACGTTGACGGAACGTCGATCGGAGCGCCGAGCTCGACCGGGGCCGACGTCACACCCGCGATCGTCGTCGTGTAGGACGCCTGGACGGTCGCGGCGGTCGGATCGACCGACAGGTAGAGGTCGACGGCCTCGGGCCCGGGCAGTTCGAGCGCGGCCGTGGACCCCGCGCCCACGACGGCGCCGACCTCGGGCTGGACCGTCACACCGCCACCCGCAGCGCCGTCGACGACGAGCTTCACATAGTCGTCCTGGGTCCCGGTGCCGATCTGGAGACCCATCGATTGCCCGGCGCTCGGCTCGAGCCCGGCGAAGGGCGCCAGGATCCGCGTATGGGCGGTGAACGGCGAGCTGCTGGCGTCGACGTCGACACCGAACTGGAACCCGTACTCCTGGCTGTTCAGGTCACCGGCCGCGTCGCCGGGCGGTACCTCGTCGATCGTCACCGCTCCCGCAGCCCCGCCGGGTGTCATGTTCGACGGGTCGAAGAGCGCTTCGTAGTCCGTCACCCCGTTCGTCATGAGACCCGTAAAGTTGAGGGTGAGCAGTCCGGCCTTGTTCGGATCGTCGTTGTCCCACGTGTACACCGCAGGCAACTCCGTGGAGGCACCGTTGTCCGCGTCGATCGCGAACGGGTCGCTCGTGTCCGGGAGGCCGTCGTCGTCGTCGTCCGGGTCGTTGAGGTTCGACACGAGATCTCCGTCCCAGTCGGCCGGCGCGTCGGCGGCCGAGCAGGGATTGGTGCCGTTGTCGATCTCGTCGGCGTTGCGGTAGCCGTCTCCGTCCTCGTCGAGATCGGGATCGTCCGCGCCGGTGCACTGCGAGCCCGACGGTTCGAAGACGAGGATCTCGTTCGCGAGGCGGTCGACCACCCAGATGGTGCCCGCGAACACCTCGGCGTCACCCTGGGCCGTGACGTCGAGCGGCAGCACACCGACGTTGGCGAAGAGGACCTCGCTGCGAGTGACCACCGTCCCGGAGGCGTCGAGCTCCATTCGGTGGATCGCGCCGTCGAAGGAGGCTGTGAGCAGATCGCCGCGCAGCGCGCCCCCGAACGAGGAAGCCGTGAACTCGGTGAGGCCGTTGGTGGACTCGGGGAACGACAGCAGCGCGCTCCCCTCGCCCGGGTACCGATAGTCGCACTCGATCGGGTTGGCCGATGCAACCGGCGACTGCGGATTGGCCGGGTTGAAGGTGTTGGCCGCGTTGGCCCGGGTCGGGTTGGGGTGGCCCCCGTAGTAGCCGGGACCGGTGATGTGATGGAGCGTGTCGGGATCGGTGTGACCCGGCTCCTGGACGTCGTTCGTGCAGACGCCTTGCGGGCCGTCGGGAAGCGGGAAGTCACCCCAGGCCGCGTTGCTGCCGTTGTCGATCGTGTACAGACGGCCGGCTTCCGTGAGCACGACGTCGTAGGGGTTGCGGAACCCGGGTGCGTACACATCGACCGGCCCGTCCGGTTCCAGGACGGCCTGGTTCTTCCCGGCGTTGCCCCCGAAGGGGTCGTCGGCGTCGGCGACACCAGGACGATCCTCGTCGTCGAGCGTGGGCAGGTCGTAGGTCTGGTCACCGAGCGCGTCGAGGTCGACGGAGAGGATGGCCGCCGAGAGCGCGTACTCCGGGAGATTGACGAAGTTGTTCGAGGGCGCGCCCAGGTTGGTGTTCCCGCCCTGGGCGATGTACAGGACGTTCGCGTCCTCGTCGAGGTCGAGGCCGTTCGGCGAGTGGTTCTCCTCGGAGCGAGGCAGGCCGCGCACGAGGTCGACCTTCTCCCAGGTGGAGCCGACACGCGTGAGCCGGGAGAGGATGCCCGAGTTCGTGTCGAGGTTCGTGTCGTCGCCGCCGCTGCCGCCGCCGATGCGCGGGTCGGACGAGGTGACGTAGAGCACCGGCTGTTCCGGGGTCCCCGTGGTGAGGAGTCCCGTCACCTGCCGCTTCGTGATCGAGGGGTTCGGCGTACCGTCGTCGTCGTGGTTGGGGATGGCCTTCACCAAGCCGATCGTCTCGTCGTCCGTCACCGAATAGTCGTCGGCGCCGTTGCGGACGACGTCGTAGGTGTGGATGGTGCCGTCCTGCTGGCCCACGTAGAGACGGCCGTCGGGACCGAAGTCGAGCGTCGTCGGGAAGGACGGCGCCGCGCCTGCGAGGACACTCTTGCCGAACGAGATCTGGCCCGGGGTGTCTTCGACCCCGGTGCCGGACAGCGGGACCACGAGCGGCGAGCCGCTCCCGGAGTGCGCGATCTCCAGGTCCGCACCGGCCGCGCCGACGGTGTCGGGCGTGAACGTCACCTCGATCGTCGTGGACTCGCCCGGCGCGAGCACGACGTCGCTGCCGTCGGCGAAATCGTCGCTGAAGGCCGATGCATCCGCGCCGGTCACCTCGGTGGCCGCGACCGTGATCGAGGGATCACCTGCAGCACCGAGATTCGACACCGCGACGGGGGCCACCCCGTCTTCGCCCACGACGACCTCGTTGAAGGCGAGCGACGCGGGTGCCGCGCCGAGCGTGTCGGACACACGTCGCTGGACGATCTCGATCGCCTTGATCGTGGGATTCTGGACGAGATGGGCGAAGTCGATGTCGACGTTGCCGTCGCTCTGGACCGGGAAGGACTTCACCACGCCCGTGTACCCGCCGACCTCGGCGAAGACGTCATAGGACGAGAGCACCGTCGTGCCCTCGAGCTTCACGTCGAAGACGCGAGCGCCGGGGGCCTGCGTGCCGGTGTAGGTCTCGGCGAAGTAGAGGCGCACCTCGAGGTCGCCCGCCGGGACGGGGAAGTGCCAGCTCATCTCGTTGCCCGCGGTGGAGTCCCAACGTTCGGACTGGAAGATCTCCATCGGGGTGCCCGCGGGCACGGAAGGGTCGGTCAGGTCGACGGATGTCGAGGTGCTGGACACGTTGCTCGATGCTGCCGCCGCGTTCGACCACACGCTCGGGGGGTTGTCCGCGTCCCAGCTCGGAGCCCCGGCAACGGCCGGACCGCCTGCGTTCACTCGGTAGAGGACCACGTCCGTGGGCGGCTGCTCGTCGGTGCCGGTCCCGCTGAGGGGCACGTTCAGCGGCGGGTCGAGACCGTCGTGGTCGACGGCGAGCACCGCCGAGTGGGCAACGGCGGCCTGCGGCGTGAACTCCACGTGGATCGTGGCGATCTCGCCCGGAGCGACCACGACCGTGCCCGCGTCGTCGAAGTCGTCGGAGAACGCGGCGGCATCGGCACCGAGGATCTGCGTCGCGTCGATCGTCACGGAGGCGTCTCCGGGTGCGCCCGTGTTCGTGAGCTCGACATCGAGAGCCGACGTCGAACCAGTGGTCGTCGGGGGGAACTCGAGCGTCGCGGGCGTCGCCGCGACTCCGCCGGGAAGGGAGCCGTCGAGCGCGACGACCTCGATGGCCTTGATCGCCGGGTTCTGCGTGACGCGCGTGAAATCGATGTCGACGTTGCCGTCGCTCTGGACCGGGAACGTCTTGACGACGCCGGCGTAACCGCCGACGTCGGCGTAGACGTCGTAGTTGTCGAGCACGAGCTCACCTTCGAGCGTGACGTCGAAGACTCGGGCACCGACCGATTGGGTCCCGCTGTAGGTCTCGGCGAAGTAGAGGCGCACCTCGAGCGCGCCCGCGGCGACCGGAAGATCCCAATTCATGTCCGGCGCGCCCGCCTTGTCCCAGCGCTCGGTCTGAAAGACCGCTGCGGGTGTGCCCGACGGGATCGACGGGTCGGAGAGGTCGACGGCGTGCGAGGTGGAAGCGGTGAAGCCCGTGTTCACGTAGGGAGAGGCAGGGTTGTCGCTCTCCCAGGTCGGCGACCCGCTGATGGAAGGCCCGCCTGCGTTCACCCGCACCACGACCTCGTCCGCGCGCGCGACACGGGAATCGAGTGTGATCGCCAGCGCCGCGACAAGCGCGCATACGAGCACGACCGCCAGGGGACGCGTGGTTCGCGACCGCAGGCGCGGGTGACGTCGGTGCTCGATCTGATTGGTGGCCCGGTGGGCGCGACTCCCACCCACAGGCCGATACGGATATCGCACGGAACGCCGCGCCTCCAGGCCTCTGACCTCCGATACGGTAGCCACCGAGCGTGGTCGCAAACAACGCGAAGCGGGAAATATTGTGAATCGACTCCTGATCCTCGGCTGGCACAACGTCCAGCCGACACCGGCGTTCCCCGGGCCCGCCGACGGCGCAGCGGCCCTGCACCGTCAGCTCCGATGGCTCCGCCGGGTCGCGCGGGTGGT
>CAYRHS010000142.1:0-8413 GCA_964424125.1 uncultured Burkholderiales bacterium | reverse complement strand
GCCGCGTGTTCATCTCGAGGAAGTAGAAGGCGCCGTCCTCGTAGAGGAACTCGACGGTACCCGCGTTCACGTAGCCGAACGCACGCGAGAGCGCGACCGCGGCCTCGCCCATCCCGACGCGGGTCGTCTCGTCGAGCCCCGCGGCCGGGCTCTCTTCGATGAGCTTCTGGTGGCGTCGCTGCGTGGAGCAATCTCGCTCACCCAGCCACGTGACGTTCCCGTGGGAATCGGCCAGCACCTGCATCTCGATGTGGCGCGGCCGCTCCAGGTAGCGCTCGAGGAAGGCCTCCGGGCGCCCGAAATAGGCTTTCGCCTCGCGAGCCGCGGACTCGAGCGCCCGTTCGACGCCGGAGGGGTCGGCCACGACCTTCATGCCCCGCCCGCCGCCGCCGTAGGCAGCCTTGATGAGGATCGGGTACCCGTGCTCGTCGGCGAAGGCGTGCACCTCGTCGGCCGTGGAGATGGGGTCGAGCGTCCCCGGCACGGTCGGCACCCCGGCCTGTGCTCCGGCCCGCCGTGACGAGAGCTTGTCGCCCGCGATCTCGATCGCCTCGGGAGGAGGGCCGATCCACGTGGCGCCGGTGCCGGCAATCGTCCGCGCGAAGTCGGCGTTCTCCGAGAAGAAGCCGTAGCCGGGGTGCACGGCGTCGGCACCCGAGCGCTGGAGCGCCTCGAGGATTGCGTCGGTGTTCAGGTAGCTCTCGGCCGCCGACTCGCCGCCGAGCGCGAACGCCTCGTCGGCGAATCGCACGTGCATGGCGTCGCGGTCGAGGTCCGAGTACACGGCCACGGTACCGATGCCGAGCTCGCGGCACGTACGGATCACCCGCACGGCGATCTCGCCGCGGTTCACGATCAGGATCTTGCCGAACACCCCGGGTGACTCCCGCTCGAGGAACTCCCCGTATCCTACGGGCGATGCACGACGACTCCGCCATCTGGAGAGATCCGGGCTCGGCCGACCGCCTCGAAGGGACCCGCTTCGACGCGGTGCGGTGGTTCGACGAGCTCGACTCGACCAATAAGTACGTGCTCGCGCAGGCCGAAGCGGGTGCTCCCGAAGGGCTGGTCGCGGTCGCGGACCACCAGACCGCGGGCCGGGGCCGGCTCGACCGTCGTTGGCTGGCCCCACCCGGGACGTCGTTGCTCGTCTCGGTGTTGTTGCGCCCCGCGGTGGCGACCGAACACTGGCATCTCGTCACGGTGGCGGCTTCGCTCGCGGTGGCGGACGCGCTCGAGAAGCTCGCGGGGATCCGCGTCGGGCTGAAATGGCCGAACGACCTCGTGGTCGACGATCGCAAGATCGCCGGCGTGCTCGCAGAATCGTCGCTCGGCGGCCCCGGTGGCCCCGCCCTCGTGGTGGGGCTGGGATGCAACGTCGACTGGCACGAAATGCCCGATGAGCTGCGTGACCTCGCGACCGCATGCAACGCTGTCTCCGATCGGCCCGTCGATCGGGAGGACCTGCTCGTCGAGTTCCTCCGCTCGTTCGAGGTGATGTACGCTGGTCTCGGTGATGGAGCCGCGCGCGAACGACTCCGTCAACGCGAGCGACAGCATTCGACCACGCTCGGACGGCGAGTACGCGTCGAGCAACCCGATGGAGTCGTGGTCGGTACCGCCGTCGACCTCACGACCCAGGGCGCGTTGGTGGTCGACTGCGGCGCCGGCCGCAAGGTGTTCGCCGTCGCCGACGTCGTCCACCTGCGGCCGGACTCCTCGCCGGAAGCGGGTGAGGTCAGTCCCCGCCCTCGTACTTGAACGAGACCTTGACCTTGGCGCGGTAGGCACGGATCTCGCCGTTGTCGAGCTGGAGGTCGAGCTCGACGACCTCGGCGATGCGCAGGTCTCGCAGCGACTCCCCGGCGCGGTTGACGGCGGCCTTGGCCGCGGCCTCCCACGAGTCCGGGCTCGTCCCGACGAGCTCGACGACCTTGTAGACGCTCTCCGGCATGGTCAGTTCCTTCCTCGATGACGTGGACAGGCTCGGGGAACCGTAGCGCCCGGACGAGTCCCCGGCGACATTATGGGTCGAGATCGCGCCGGACGAGCTCGCGGAAGGCGCTCGCGAGCGTGTCCGTGACCCGCCCGGGCGCGTCGAGCGCCCGATCGTCGACGCGGTCCACGGCCTGCACCTCCCGAGTCGAGGAGGTCACGAACACCTCGTCCGCGGTGGCGAGCGCGTCGAGCGGAACGGCACCGTCTCGGACCGGGATGCCCGCAGGGCCGGCGAGCTCGAGCACGAGCGCGCGCGTGACGCCGAGGAGGCAACCCGATTCCTCGGGCGGGGTGGCGAGCACGCCGTCTGCGACCACGAAGACGTTGGCACCGGTTCCCTCGCACAGCTCTCCGCGGGTGTTGGCGAAGACGGCCTCCCCGGCGCCGCGTTCGGCCGCGTACGCGAGCGCCCGGACGTTCTCCGCGTAGGAGATCGTCTTCATGCCGGCAACGGCGCTCCGTTCGTTCCGCGGCCACGGGACGGTGATCACCGCGGTCGTGGCGGGCCACTCGGCCCGGGGGCTGGCCGCCACGATGACGGTCGGCGGGCCGTCGCCTCGGGTCGAGCCGAGCGGTGAGGGTCCGCCGGTCACGGTGATACGCAGCCGCGCGTCGAGGAGATCGTTCGCGGCGAGGACCTCGTCGGCCCGGGCGCGGAGATCGCGTGCGGTGGGTACCTGGAGCCCGAGGCCCGAGGCCGAGCGCACGAGGCGCCCGTGGTGCCGGCGCCAGGCGAAGGGAATGCCCTCGTAGACACGCAGCGTCTCGAACACTCCGTTGCCGACGAGCAGTCCGTGGTCGAAGGGGGAGATGCACGCCTCCTGCTCGTCCACCAGCTCGCCGCAGACGGAGACGATCACGAGGCCACCCCCGCACGGGCCTCGGCGCTGTCGTCGCGTGCCCCCGCGGCGGCGAGCAGACGCGCGGCCTTCAGCTGCGTCTCGCGCCACTCCGCGTCGGGGACGCTGTCCGCGACGATGCCCGCACCCACCCCGAGCCGTGTGCGGCCTCCGGTGATGGTGAACGTGCGGATCGCGACCGCGAGGTCGCCGCGTCCCCGCTCGGTGTCGATCCAGCCGATGGCGCCGCAGTACGGGCCGCGGCGCACCGGCTCGAGGTCCTCGACGATCTGGAGGACCCGCGGCTTGGGAGCTCCCGTCACCGACGCCGGCGGCAGCGTGGCGCGGAGCAGCGCACCCAAGCCGCAACCGCCGCTCAGCTCTCCGGTCACGGTGCTCACGAGGTGGAAGAGGCCGGGATGAGCTTCGAGCTCGCACAGGCGTGGGACGCGGATCGAGCCCGGCTCGCACACCCGTCCGAGGTCGTTGCGTGCCAGGTCGACGATCATCACGTTCTCGGCCCGATCCTTGGCGCTCGCGCGCAGCCGGGCAGCGTCGGAGGCGGTGCCCTTGATCGGCCGGGTCTCGACCCGGGGTCCGTCCCAGGCGAGGAAGCGCTCGGGCGACGCGCAGACGACCGCCGCACCGGGGAGCTCCACGAGCGCGGCGTGGGGGGCGGGGTTGTGGTCGGCGAGCGCGCCGTAGAGCGCGAGCGGATCGGGGGCGTCGTCCCAGGTCAGTTGCCGAGTGAGGTTCACCTGGTAGCAGTCGCCGGCCTCGACGTGGTCGATGATCGCGTGCACCCCGGCGCAGTACCCCTCACGTCCCGGAGCCGAGCGGGCGGTGCCGAGGCGGAGCTCGGGAACCTCCGGGCGCGGCGAGGTCCCGGCTTCCCGGAGCGCGCGTTCGAGCAGCGGTCGTCCCGGCCCTTCGCCCTCGAGCCAGCTGGCGGGGCTCGCTCCGGCTCCTCCGGGGTCGAGGCACAGGCGAGCGTCGAAGCGACCGAGTGCGACGTCGGGTACCGGCATGGGGTCCGCGTCCTCGCGCGCGCGGATTCGCTCGACGGATCGCCCGAGGTCGTAGGCGAGGAAGCCCGCCCACCACCCCGGCCCGAGCGCATCGAGCTCGTCGAAGGCGGAAGCCCCCGAGATCTCGGTGATCTCGGTGGGCGCGACGGCCACGATCGTCCGGCGGCCGTCTCGCACCACGACCCGGGGGACGTCGGGCGGGAGCGCCGAGAGCAGCGCCGGGAGCGGGGGCGCAAGGTCGGCCGGCTGCACCACTGCGGCAGGCTACCGCTACCGTGCCGGCGTGGACTTCGAGCTTTCCGACGAGCAGGAGGCCTTTCGCGGGGTCGTGCGCGACTTCGTCGCGCAGGAGATCGCTCCGCACGCCGAGTCCTGGGATAGCGAGGCGACGTTCCCCACCGAGGCCGTGCTGAAGATGGGTGAGCTGGGGCTCTTCGGGCTGCCGTTCCCGCCCGAGTACGGCGGCGGCGGTGCCGACTACCTGACCTACTGCCTCGCCATCGAGGAGCTCGCCCGGGTCGACTCGTCGATGGCGATCACGCTGGAGGCGGGCGTCAGCCTCGGTGCGGCGCCGTTCCACTACTCGGGGACCGAGGAACAGAAGCAGGAGTACCTCGTCCCGATGGTCGAAGGGCGGGTGCTCGGTGCCTTCGGCTTGACCGAGCCCGATGCCGGTTCCGACGCCGGCGCGACGCGCACGAGCGCGCGGCGCGAACCGGATGCCGGAATGTGGGTCATCAACGGTCAGAAGGCGTTCATCACCAATTCGGGCACGCCGATCACCCGGTGCATCACGATCACGGCGCGCACCGACGACGGGACGGGCCCGGCCGAGATCAGCAACCTCGTCGTCGATGCGGGGACGCCGGGCCTCACCGTGGAACCGCCGTACCGGAAGATGGGCTGGCACGCGAGCGACACGCACGGACTCGTGTTCAGCGATTGCCGGGTCCCGGACGACCACCTGTTGGGCGAACGGGGCACGGGCTTCGCGACGTTCCTGCGGATCCTCGACGACGGGCGGATCGCGATTGCCGCGCTCGCGCTCGGGCTCGCGCAGGGCTGTCTCGATGCGTCGCTCGCGTACGCGAAGGAGCGCAGGGCGTTCGGAGGCCCCATCGGGCGCTACCAAGCGATCGCGTTCAAGTGTGCCGACATGGCGGTCGCGGTCGAGAACGCGCGCAACCTCACCTACAAGGCCGCGTGGCTCCGCGAGCAGGGTCGGCCGATCCGCCGCGCTGCCGCGACGGCCAAGCTGTATGCGAGCGAGATCGCGGTGACCGCCGCGCGCGAGGCCACCCAGATCCACGGCGGCTACGGCTTCATGGAGGAGTCACCCGTCAGTCGCTTCTACCGGGATTCCAAGGTGCTCGAGATCGGTGAGGGCACCAGCGAGATCCAGCGTCTCGTCATTGCCCGCGACCTCGGACTGCCCCTTGAGGCGTGACGGGTTCGGGGCCGCGCTCGCGCTTCGTTTCGTCATCGCCCTCGCGATCGTTTCTGTGTTGGCGGGCGCCGCGATCGCCGGCGCGTACTGGGACACCAACCGGCAGATCGACTCGATCGAGCGCGTCGACGTCACCGGGCTCGACCCGGGTGACGACGTCCCCGCCGAGGCCGGCAACTTCGTGATCATCGGCTCGGACTCCCGGGAGTCGGGCGCGCCGCTGAACCCCGGGGACGAGGGGCAGTTCGGCACCGAGCTGTCCGACACGCTGATGGTGGCTCACGTCGACCCCGAGACCAGGACCGGGTTGCTCGTCGCGTTCCCCCGGGACCTGTGGGTGGAGATCCCCGGCTACGGGAGCAACAAGATCAACGCCGCGTTCAGCCTCGGCGGGCCGCAACGGGTGATCGACACGCTCGAGGCGAACTTCGGCATCGCGGTCAACCACTACCTGGAGGTCGACTTCGCAGGGTTCCAGGGCATCGTCGACGCCGTGGGCGAGGTTCCCGTCTACTTCCCGAGCTCCGCGCGCGACGAGCAGACGGGCTTCTCGCAGCCGTTCGGGCCTGGGTGCGTGCCACTGAACGGAGAACAGGCGCTGGCCTACGTCCGGTCGCGTCAGTACGAGATCCTCGGGGCGGACGGATGGACGCTGGATCCGGGCGGCGATCTCGGTCGGATCGACCGCCAGCAGGACTTCATGCGGCGGCTCGCGAGCGTGGCGTTGAAGGACGTCGGGGCGAACCCCCTCGAAGCCCGCGCGCTCGCCGACGAGGTCCTGGGCCACCTGACCGTCGACGAGGCCCTCGGCACGCGGGACGTCCTCGGCTTCGTCGACACCTTTCGGGTCGTCGATCCGTTCTCCGACGCGTTCGAGTCGGTGGCGGTGCCGACGGAGTCCGGCACCGAGTACGACCCCGGGACCGGCATCGATCTCGCCGTCCAGTACGCGGTCCAGCCCGCGACGGACGAGCTCCTGGCGCGGCTCCGCGAGTTCGGCCAGGCTCCGGCCGAGGCCCCGTCCAGCACCACGACCACGCAGGTTGGCACGCCCGAGCCGACGCAACCCGGGGTCCCGTCCCATGAGCCGCCCGAGCCCCGGTCGGAGTGTTGAGCGACCCCAAGGGACCCCGAGGCGGCCGGTAGCATTCGGGACACCGTGTCCTCCGCCGGCTCCACCCTGCGCGTCGTGGTGATCCGCTTCGGGATCGCCTTCGGACTCGTGCTCGTCCTGACGAGCGCCGCAGTCGCCGGTGCGTACTGGGAGACCAACCGCCAGGTCGACTCCATCAAGGAGGTCGAGATCACGGGTCTCGACAGTGGCGAGGGGCTGCCGCCCGAGGGCGGCAACTTCGTCATCATCGGCTCGGACTCCCGGGAGTCGGGAGCGCCGCTGAACCCCGGCGACGAGGAGATCCTGGGCAGCGAGCGCTCCGACACCCTCATGGTGGCCCACGTCGACCCGAGCCAGAAGACGGGCTTGCTCGTGTCGTTCCCCCGCGACCTGTGGGTGGAGATCCCCGACCATGGGATGAGCAAGATCAACGCTGCCTTCAGCCTCGGCGGCCCGCAGTTGGTCATCGACACGCTCCAGGCCAACTTCGACATCCCGATCACGAACTACATGGAGGTCGACTTCGCAGGGTTCCAGGGCATCGTCGACGCGATCGGTGGCGTGCCCGTGTACTTCGCCGGTTCGGCGCGTGATATCCAGACCGGCTTCTCGCAACCCTTCGGGCCCGGGTGCGTTCCTCTGAACGGCGAGCAGGGGCTCGCGTACGTGCGCTCGCGCGAGTACGAGGTGTTCGACGGCGAGAGCTGGGTGACCGATCCGACGGGCGACCTCGGTCGGATCGAGCGTCAGCAGGACTTCATGCGCCGGCTCGCGAGCCGGGCACTCGAGGACGTGGGCGCCAACCCGATCAAGGCCCGCGACCTCGCGGAGGAGTCGCTGAGCCACCTCACCGTCGACCAGACACTCGGCACGCGAGACGTCTTGAGCTTCATTGACACCTTCCGCACGGTGGACCCCAACTCCGACGCGTTCGAGTCGATCACGGTGCCGAACGAGGGCGGGTTCGAGGCAGGGCAGTCGGTCTTGTTCGTCAAGCAGCCGGAGGCCGACGAGCTGATGGCGCGGTTGCGACAGTTCGGCCCGACGCCCGAAGCGCCCGCCCCGCCCGGCATCGATCCGTTCACGGTGACGGTCGAGGTCCGGAACGGCAGCGCGCAGCAGGGGATCGCATCCGCGACCGCGGGGGCGCTCAGCGAGCAAGGCTTCGCGACCGCGGGTGCCGGCAACGCCGACAACTTCGACTACGCCCAGACGGAGGTGCGGTACGCGCCCGACGCGAAGGACAAGGCGGCGCTCGTGCTCAGCTACCTGGGTGGGGCGGGGACGCTCGTCGAGGATTCCTCGATCACGAACACCGACGTCGTGCTCGTGGTGGGCGCCGACTTCGTGGGTATCGCCCCACCCGACCAGGTCGAGCCTCCGGCACCCGTCGAGACGCCGGAGCCGCAGCCCGGCGACGCCCCCGCGCCCGAAGAGGAGCAGTCTCCGGCCGACGTCGAGTGCTGACCGGCGGTCCGGCCGGCGCGTTCGTGCGGGACCACCGGTTGCGCTGCCGTACCATCGTCGGGCGTGAACCTCCTCGTCACGGGGGGCGCCGGCTTCATCGGCGCCAACCTCGTACGCCACTGGGTCGAAGCCCATCCCGATGACCGGGTCGTGGTGCTCGACGCGCTCACGTACTCGGGCAACCGGGCGAATCTCGACCCGGTCGCGGAGCGCATCACCTTCGTCGAAGGCGACATCGGTGACCACGAGCTGACGCTTCGGCTCCTCGAAGCCGAACGGATCGACGTGATCGTCAACGTCGCGGCGGAGTCGCACAACAGCCTCGCGGTCCTCCAGCCGAGCCGGTTCTTCCGGACGAACGTGCTCGGCACCCAGGCGCTCCTCGAGTCGGCGCGCCGATCCGGGGTGCAGCGTTTTCACCACGTCTCGACCTGCGAGGTGTATGGGGAGCTCGCGCTCGACGACCCGGGCGCCTTTGCCGAGGATTCCCGCTACCGCCCGCGCACGCCGTACAGCGCGT
>CAYRHS010000141.1:0-8476 GCA_964424125.1 uncultured Burkholderiales bacterium | reverse complement strand
CTGGGCATGCTGATCGCGCGCACCGACCCCGACGCGCCGAAGCATCGCGGCATCACGTACTTCGCGATCGAGATGGACCAGCCCGGGATCGACGTACGGCCGCTGCGGGAGATGACTGGTCGCTCGCTGTTCAACGAGGTGTTCCTCGACGGCGCCCGGGTTCCCGACTCCGCTCGCATCGGCGACGTCGGCGACGGTTGGCGGGTCGCGAACACCACGCTCGCGGCCGAACGCGCCGGGCTCGGCTCGGGGGGATCGGGCGGCGCGGGGGGAGCGATGCCCGGTGGCAAGGCGGGAATGCTCGAACGTCGCGCCGGTGACCTGGCGCACCGGCGGCCGCGCGGCGGGACCGCGGTCGCGGGCCGAGGGGTCCTGCCGCTCGTCGACCTGGCCCGGGAGCTCGGCCGCAGCGACGAGCCCGTGCTGCGCCAGCAGCTCGCCCAGCTGCACATCCTGAACGAGGTCGGCCGGCTGTCGGCGATGCGTGCGAAGGCGACGCGCGCCGTTGGGCGGGAGGTCCCGGGTGCGCCCAACCTGGCCAAGCTGCTGATGAGCCAGGTGACGCGCGCGACGCGCGAGGTCGGGCTCGCGGTGCTCCGTGCCGACGCGATGCTCATGGGTCGCGAGACTCCCGGGAACGGTCTCGTCCAGGAGGGTGCGTTGTGGAGTCCCGCGGTCTCGATCTACGGCGGCAGCGACGAGATCCAGCGCAACATCGTGGGCGAGCGGGTGTTGGGGCTCCCGAGGGAGCCGGGTCCCGATCGCGACACGCCGTTCCGTGAGCTCCTCGTCAACCGCTGATCACGCGGCGAGGTCTCCGGAGCCACCGATCGAGCCGCCCGCGACCGCCTGGGCATTCCCGCCCGCAGAGACCGCGGACGAGCTCGGCGTGGTCGGTCTCGGCGCGGACCTCGAGCCCGGAACGCTGCTCGCGGCCTATCGGGGCGGGATCTTCCCGATGCGCGTCGCGCGGCACGGCCCGATCGCCTGGTGGTCTCCCGACCCGCGCGCGGTGATCCCGCTGGGAGGGTTGCGCGTGTCGCGTTCCCTGCGACGCTCGCTGCGTCGGTACGGGGCGACCCTTGACCGGGCCTTCGGCGAAGTCATCCGCGCGTGCGCGGATCCGGGACGACCGCACGGTTGGATCGACGACTCCTTCATCACGGCGTACGAGCGGCTCCACCGGCTCGGTTGGGCGCACTCGGTGGAGGTGTGGTCCGCCGATGGCGACCTCGCAGGCGGCCTGTACGGTGTCGCGGTCGGTCGCCTCTTCGCGGGCGAGTCCATGTTCCACCGGCAACGTGACGCTTCGAAGGTCGCGCTCGTGCATCTCGTCCAGCTCCTCCGTGGCGACGACGACGCGCTGCTCGACGTGCAGTGGCGCACTGCGCATCTCGCGTCGCTCGGAGCGGTCGAGATCGCTCGCAGTCGCTACCTCGAGCTGCTCGAAGTCGCGCTCGCGCGGTCGCTCCCCGCGGCGTTCCTCGCTTCGGAGCAGTGGGAGCGGTGACCGTCGCGGGGGCCGCGGAGTTCGTGGAGGTGCCGGAGGACGGGCGTACGTTCCGCGCGCGGCGACGGGTCGGGCTCGGTGACGTGACGATCGGCGGGCGGGTCCGCCTCGACGCTCTCGCCCGGTACCTCCAGGACGTCGCCGCCGACGACCTCGCCGACGTGGCCCGACCGGAGGACACCCGCGGCACGGCGTGGATCGTGCGTCGTACTGCACTCAGGTCCCGCGGCACGCTTCGCCTCGGGGAAGAGGTCGAGCTGACCACGTTCTGCTCGGGTGAAGGTCCCAGCTGGGCGGAGCGCCGGACCCGGATCGTCGGGGACGCAGGAGCGGTGATCGACGCCGTCGCGCTCTGGGTGTTCGTCAGCATCAGCAGCGGGCGACCACTGCGGCTGCCGCCCCTCTTCCACGCCCATTGGAGCCCGGCCGCCGGCGGGCGACGGATCCGCGCCCGCCTCCGCCACGAGGACGCTCCTGCCGATGCGGACCGGAGGCGATGGCCGACGCGTGTCTCGGACTTCGACGTCGTCGGTCACCTCAACAACGCCGTCTACTGGGACGCGGTCGAAGACGAGCTCGCCCGTCGCCGGCTCGACGCACTCCCGACGTCGGCGGAGATCGAATACCGCGGTGGAATCGATCCCGGCGAACCGGTGGAGCTCGCGGTGGCGGATTCCTCAGACGGGTTCGCGCTCTGGCACGTCGTCGCCGGCGACGTCCGTGCCTCCGCGCGGGTCGCCCGCTAGCGACGGCGAGCGGCGCGACCGGCTGTCGATCTCCAGTCGGGGGAGAACCCGGTCGAGCCAGCGCGGGATCCACCAGCCCGCGCGTCCGTACACGGTCATGAGCGCAGGCATCAGGCCGAGGACGATCACCGCGTCGAAGAGAACGGCGATCGCGAGCCCGAGGCCGAACATCTTCACCACCGGCGTCGGGTTCACGATGAACGAGGCGAACACGGTGAACATGATCAGCGCGGCGCTCGTGATGACGCGTGCCGATCCCGCGAGCCCGAAGATGACCGCACGCCTGGAATCGGCGCTGCGCGAGTACTCCTCGCGAACGCCGCTCAGGAAGAAGACCTGGTAGTCCATCGACAATCCGAAGAGGATCGCGAACAGCATCAGCGGCACGAACGAGACGATCGGCATCGATTGATCGACACCGATGATCGAGGCGCCGATGTTCTGCTGGAAGACGGCTGTGATCACCCCGTAGGCCGCCGCCACGGACAGCAGGTTCAGGAGCGACGCGGTGGCCCCGGCGAGCACGGAACGGAAGACCACCAGCATCAGCAGCAGCGACAGTCCCATCACGAACACGATGAACACCGGCAAGCCGTCCTGGATCTTGTGGCCGAGGTCGATGAACTCTGCCGTGAGGCCGCCCACGTACGCCTGGGCGCCGGTGCCGTGCAAGGCCTCGGGGAGGGTCGTGTCCCGCAACGTCGCGATCAGATGCTCGGTCGACTTCGAGTCGGGCGAGGTGGCCGGGAACGCGACGACGACCGCCGCCTTCGATCGGTTCGGTCGGGCCGGGTCGCTGAACTCGGGGGGAAGCGTCTGGGTGATGCCGTCCTTGCTCGACAACGCGGAGGACACGTCGCCGGCGATCGCTCTCCCGTCTCGCCCCGGGAGTTGGATCGCGACGAGCAACGGTCCGTTGAACCCCGGTCCGAAGCCCTTGGCCAGCGTGTCGTAGGCGACGCGTTGTGTGCTCGACCGCGGGGCGGAACCGTCGTCGGTCTCACCGAGCCGTATGTCGCGCGCCGGGATCGCGAGGGTCGCGAGCACGAGGAGGATGGGCACCGCGAAGAGCCACGGACGCCGGACCACGAGCTTGGCGTAGCGCGTCCGGCCGTGGACCTCGGTCGCGCCCAGGCCGTGGTCGGTCGTGGTGCGTTGTGGCTTGGGCCCGATGCCGGGGATGTGCCAGCGCACGACGCCGCGGCCGACGAGTCCCATGAGGGCGGGCAACAGCGTCAGCGCGGCGATCATCATGACCAGGACCACCAGCGCGGCCGAGAAGCCCAGGCGCCCGACGTAGGGGATACCGGAGAGGAACAGCCCGCAGAGGGCGATGATCACGGTCGTACCCGCTAAGAGGACGGCCTGTCCGGCCGTGGCGACCGCCCTTCCGATCGAGGCGTGCATCTCCATGCCGTCGGCCAGGTTGTTGCGGTGCCGCATCAGGACGAACAGCGAGTAGTCGATGCCGACCCCGAGCCCGATCATCGTGCCGAGCGTGGGTGCGACCGTGCCGATGTCGGTGAAGGCCGAGAGCAGAGACAGGGACCCGATTCCGAGACCCAGGCCGAGCAGCGCGGTGCTGACCGGCAGACCCATCGCGAGCACCGAGCCGAGCGCGAACACCAGGATGACGACCGCGAAGAAGAGCCCGATCTCGTCGGCGTTCCCGGCCGGGGGCGGGTTGTCGAAGTCGACAAGCTCGCCGCCGAAGCTCACCTCCAGGTTCGGCGCTCGCGCGGCCGGCGCGGCGGCTCGCTCCAGTTGCGTGAACGCATCCTTCGGGAGGTCCTGGATCTGTCCCGAGTACTGCACCCGGGCGAAGCCGATCTCGTTCTCGAACTCGCCCGACGGCGCGAGCGTCAGGGTCGGTGTCCCGACGACCCCGTCGAGCTTCGCGGTGTTCGCGATCGTGCGGTCGACGGCCCGTTTGTTCTCGCCTGAGGTGAGGGTGCCGGAAGTGCTCTCGAACACGACGCTGGCCGTGACGCCCGACAGCTCCGGGAAGTCGCGCTCGAGCAGGTCGGCGGCCTCCTGGGACTGAGCTCCCGGGATCGTGAACGAGTCGTTGTACGCGCCGTCCGCAGCCTTCGATGCCACGAACACGCCTGCGATCGCAACGACCCAGAGCACGACGACGAGCCAGTGGAGCCGGGCCGCGCGTCGTCCGAGGCGATCCAGGAGTCGTGCCATCGGGGAGGTGACCTCCGTGGTGCGCGGTCCAGCTTGGCCCGGTCGGGCCGGCTCGGGGCCGATGCTCTGATCGGTGGCGGGTCGCTGCACCTTTGGCATGATGCGCAACGGGTCGGATCGAGGGGAGTGGGATGGCGGCGAACCTGAAGCTCGGGTTGCAGATCGGCTATTGGGGCGCCGGGCCGCCCGCGGGGGTCCCCGAGCAGATCGCCGAGGCGGAACGCCTGGGCTTCGACTCGGTGTGGACCGCCGAGGCCTGGGGGTCGGACGCGCTCACGCCGCTGGCCTGGTGGGGCTCGGCCACCACCCGACTCCGGCTCGGCACGTCGATCGTCCAGCTCTCGGCGCGCACCCCGGCCGCCACGGCCATGGCCGCGATCACGCTCGATCACCTCTCAGGTGGGCGGTTCATCCTGGGGCTCGGTGCTTCGGGTCCCCAGGTGGTCGAGGGTTGGTACGGCCAGTCGTACTCGAAGCCGCTCGCTCGCACGCGCGAGTACGTCGAGATCATCCGCCGGATCCTGGCTCGGGAGGAACCCGTCGAGTTCCCGGGCGAGCACTACTCGATGCCGTTCCCGGGCGGGACGGGCCTCGGCAAGCCCTTGAAGTCCATCGTCCACCCGTTGCAGGCCGACCTGCCGATCTATCTCGCGTCCGAGGGCCCGAAGAACGTCGCCCTGACGGCCGAGATCGCCGACGGCTGGCTCGCGCTCTTCTACTCACCAGCCGCGGACGACTTCTACCGTGGCGCGCTCGCCGAGGGCTTCGCCCGCCCCGGGGCGCGACGGACCGCCGACGGCTTCGAGGTGGCCGCGACGGTCCCGATCATCCTCAACGACGACGTCGAGGTGGCGGCCAACGCGTACCGTCCCATGCTCGCGCTCTACATCGGCGGGATGGGTGCGCGGGACCAGAACTTCCACACCGAGGTCTTCGCGCGCATGGGATACGAGAGCGAGGCGAAGAAGATCCAGGAGCTCTACCTCGCGGGCCGCAAGGAGGAGGCCGCGGCGGCCGTGCCGCTCTCGCTCGTCGAGGACGTGGCGTTGATCGGCCCGAAGGAGAAGGTGCGGGACGAGCTGGAGCGATGGCGCGAGTCGGTCGTGACCACGTTCCTGGTGTTCGGCGACGTCCCGACCCTGCGCTCGATCGCGGAGCTCGTCCTGGGCTGACCGGCTACTCGCGGACGGTCGGACCCTCGTCGCCGTACTCCTGGACGATGGCGGTGCCGATCTCGACGTCGCCGATCTCGACGTCGCCGAGCTGCTCGTCGTCGGGTGCGGGCTCGTCGTCGCCGCGGACGGTCGGCCCCGGGTCCCCGTACTCCTGGACGATGGCGGTGCCGATGTCGACGTCTTGCGCCGGAGGCTCGGGCGATTCCTCGGGCGCGGGCGGCGGCTCCGGGGCGGGAGGCTCGTCCGTACCGGCAGGCTGCAGTGCGGGGTCCGCTCCACCGTCGGTCGGCAGCGGTCCCGAAGCGACGATCGGTTCCGTCGCGCTCGTGCTCGCACCATCGACGACGACGGCCTCGACTCGCCCTTCGGCCGCGGCGGGATTGCCCCACTCGAAGCCGGTGAGGACGCCGGCACCCATCATCAAACCGGCGGCCGGCATCGCGAGACGTCGGCGCAGGATGACACGGCGCATGGCGACTGCCTCGTCGTGCGTGATGTCCATCAGGTCCATGAGCCGTTGTTCGATCGTCTCGGAGTCCGGCCCGAACGCGCGGGCCAGCGCGTCGAGGTCGTCGTCTCGAAGCGGGATGCGCTCGAGCCGCGAGGTGTTGCGCAGCTCGTAGACCAGCTCGAGATACTCCTTGAGCACGCCGAAGCTCCCTGAGTCGATGTCGTCGACCCTCCGGACGCGGTCGCCCACCCGGAGTGTGGACCGTTCCGTGTCGAAGCGCACCGTCGAACGCGTCGGCAACAACGCGGTGGCGGGGAGCTCGTACGCCGCCGCGAGGCGTTCGAGGTCGTCGTCGGGGACTCGGGCGCGCCCGAGCTCGTAGGCCTTGAGCCGGCGGGCGTTGAGGCCGGCGCGCTCCGCTGCGGCGCGTCGTGTCAACCCGCGCCGTCGGCGTTGGTCGGCCAATGCCGCCCCGACGCGCTCGGGAGGCACCCCGGCCGTACGCGAGGACCCCTCCGCCGCCTGCTCCATACCCGAGCCATCGGCACTGCGATGGGCCTCCTGAAGCGGATTTGCCGTAGCGTGGCGAAGCCCCGGGAGCCCAGCAGACCCAGGAGTCGTGATGCCCGAGCCCGTGATCGTCGCCGCCACCCGCAGCCCGATCGGACGTGCGTTCAAGGGCTCGCTCGTCGATCTCCGGGGCGACGACCTCGCGGCGACGATCATCGACGCCGCGCTCGGGCAGGTCCCGGCCCTGGACCGCACCGAGATCGACGACCTGATGCTGGGCTGCGGCCTCCCGGGTGGCGAGCAGGGTTTCAACATGGGCCGGATCGTCGCGGTCCTGGCCGGCATGCCCGACGTCCCCGGGACGACCATCACCCGATACTGCTCGTCGTCGCTCCAGACGATCCGCATGGCTGCCCACGCGATCAAGGCGGGGGAGGGAGACGCATTCATCGCCGCCGGCGTCGAGTGCGTCAGCCGGTTCGGCAAGGGGAACTCCGACAGCCTCCCCGACACCCAGAACCCGAAGTTCGCCGACGCGCAGCTCCGGTCCCTCCAGCGGTCGGAAGGCGGTCAGGAGCCGTGGTCGCCGCCCCAAGGTCTCCCCGACGTCTACATCGCGATGGGCCAGACCGCGGAGAACGTCGCCGAGCTCGAGAACATCAGCCGCGAGGAGATGGACGAGTTCGGCGCGCTGTCGCAGAACCGGGCCGTCGAGTCACAGAAGAACGGCTTCTTCGAGCGTGAGATCACTCCCGTGACCTTGCCGGACGGCTCGAACGTCGGCGCCGACGACGGGCCCCGTCCCGGCACGACGGTCGAGAAGCTCGCCGAGCTCAAGCCCGCGTTCCGCCCCGACGGGAAGATCACGGCTGGGAACGCGTGTCCGCTCAACGACGGCGCGGCCGCGACGATCGTCATGAGCGACACGCGGGCGAAGGCTCTCGGCATCGAGCCGCTCGCGCGGGTCGTCTCGTCGGGTGTGACCGGGCTGAACCCGGAGCTCATGGGGCTCGGTCCCATCGGCGCGAGCCGCCAGGCCCTCGATCGTGCGGGGATGACGATCGACGATGTCGACCTGGTCGAGATCAACGAGGCCTTCGCGGCCCAGGTCATCCCCTCCGCCCGCCAGCTCGGCATCGACTGGGACAAGCTCAACGTGAACGGCGGTGCGATCGCGCTCGGTCACCCGTTCGGCATGACCGGCGCCCGCATCATGACGACGTTGCTGAACGGCCTCGAGGACGCGGGCAAGACCGTCGGTCTCGAGACGATGTGTGTCGGCGGCGGTCAGGGCATGGCCATGATCGTCGAACGCCTCTCCTGACCGCCCGCGCTCAGGCGCCGTAGACGGGGTCCGGATCGCGGACCTCGGCGAGGAGCTCCCGCACGACCGGGCCGAGCTCGGCCGGGTCCCAGCGCGCGCCCTTGTCGCGCCGGGGGCCGTGGTGCCAGCCGTCGGCGACACCGACGATGCCGGCCTCGACCTCGAAGACCCGCCCGGTGACGTCGCGCGACTCGGCACTGCCGAGCCACACGACGAGCGGCGACACGTTGGCCGGGTCCATCGCGTCGAAGCCCGACTCCGGCTGGGCCATCATCTCGGTGAACACGCCCTCGGTCATGCGGGTCCGTGCGGACGGCGCGATCGCGTTCGCCGTGACGCCGTAGCGCCCGAGCTCGGCGGCCTCGATCAACGTGAGCGCGGCGATGCCCGCCTTCGCCGCGCCGTACGCGGCCTGCCCGACGCTGCCCAGGAGCCCGGCGCCCGAGCTGGTGTTGACGATCCGCGCGTCGACCTCCGTCCCGGCCTTCGCCTGCTCGCGCCAGTACGCGGTCGCGTGCCGGGCGGTGCAGAAGTGTCCCTTGAGGTGGACGCGCACGACGGCGTCCC
>CAYRHS010000140.1:0-8481 GCA_964424125.1 uncultured Burkholderiales bacterium | reverse complement strand
CCCGCTGCGCGGCGCGCGCCGCTTCGAGGTCGGTGAGCGCCAGGGCCAGCCGATGGCGCGACCAGCCGATGCGGACGAGCAGCTCGTCGTTCGTGGCGGGCTCGCCACCGAGCGCGTCGCGGAGCTCGGCGGCGTCCCCGACGAGGGCCGCGGGCGGCTCGGCCGAGCGAGCCCGGTGGGCGCCGTCGGTGAGACCGAGGGCGACGAGCACGTCGTCCGGCTCTACCAGCGGATGTGCACCGTCGGCGAGGAGCGCGTTGCATCCGGCCGCGGCCGGGTTGCGGCGTGAGCCCGGTTGGGCGAACACCGGCCGCCCGTAGTCGAGAGCACGTTCGGCGGTGATGCGGGCGCCGCCCGAGATGGTGGCCTCCACCACGACGACTACCTCGACGAGCGCGGCGATGATCCGGTTGCGAACCGGGAACCGGCCGGGGAGCGGTCCCGAGCCGAACCCCACCTCGCCCACGAGCAGGCCGTGGTGGCGCACGTCGGCGTAGAGCTCCCGGTGCCGGCGCGGATACTCGACGTCGAGGCCGGTGGCGACGACTCCGATCGCGGCGCCCCCGTGGGCCAGCGCGCCCCGGTGTGCAGCGCCGTCGATACCCAGGGCCATCCCGCTCACGACGCTCACGCCCGCGTCGGCGAGCACGCCGCCGAGCTCCTCGGCGTCCGCCAGGCCGTGCGGTGAGGCCGATCGGGTCCCCACGACTGCGACCCGCCGTCGGCGGAGTGCCCCGTCGGTCGCTCCCTCGGCGAAGAGGACCGCAGGGCGCCCCGGGATGTCGTCGATCGGGTAGTCCTCGTCGGTCGGGAGCCACACCCGCGTCCCGCGGTGCTCGAGGATCGCGCGAGTGCGGTCCGCATCAGCTGCCCGAGACCATCGAGACGCCAGCTCGGGCTCGATCACGGCTCCCGGGGCGGTGGCCAGGTCGGCGTGGCCGGTGTGAACCGCGGCCAGCGCCGGACCTGCTCCCCCGAACGTGTCGAGCAGCGCGTGCAAGCGCGCGGGGGTGACGTCCGGGAGGCAGGCCAGGGTGGCGGCCGCGAGTCGCTCGGGCCCGAACGGCGAGCTGCGTCGGTCGCCGGTCATTGCCACGGCTCCCGGAGGTCGGCAGCCGCCTGGACGTGGGCCGCACCGACCGCGTCGGCTCCTTCGAGGTCGGCGAGCGTTCGGGCCACTCGCCGCGCCGCCGCGGCGCCGCGACCACTGAACCGGCGCAGCTCGCACACCCGACGCCAGGTTCGGTCGGCGTGGTCGCCGAGGGGGACGAGGTCCTCGAGCGCGCCGGCCGGGATCTCGCTGTTGCGCCGCCACGGGGTGTCGGTGAGGCGCGCCCGTTGTCGGCGTACGGCCTCGAGCACACGGCCCCGAACGTCGTGGGAGCGCTCGCCGATGCTCGCGCCGGTCGGCGGCGGGTGGACGTGGAGGCGCAGGTCGAAGCGGTCGAGCAGTGGTGCCGAGAGACGCCGCGCGTACCGCGCTCGCTGGGCTTCCGAACACCGGCAGCGCTCGGGTTCCCGACCGCAGGGGCAGGGGTTGGAGCACGCCACGAGCACGAAGTCGGCAGGGAACGTCACGGCCCCGTGCTGGCGGACGATCCGGACGACGCGATCCTCGAGGGGCTGGCGGAGGGCGTCGAGGACACTCGGGGCGAACTCGCCGATCTCGTCGAGGAACAGCGAGCCGAGGTGGGCCCGGGTCAGCTCGCCCGCGCGGGGCCGCCCGCTGCCGCCCCCGACGAGCGCGACCGCGGAGGCCGTGTGATGTGGCGCGCGGAACGGACGCGTCGTGACGAGTCGCGCCATGCGCAGGCCCTCGACGACCGATCGGATCCGGGTCACCTGGAGCGCTTCGTGCTCGTCGAGTGGGGGGAGCAGCGTCGGGAGTCTGCGGGCGAGCATCGTCTTGCCGACGCCCGGCGAGCCGACCAACGCGAGGTGGTGCCCACCTGCGGCCGCGGTGGCGAGCGCCAGCTTGGCCTCGTCGAGGCCGCGCACGTCCGCGAGGTCGAGCGGCTCCGGCGCGTCGGTCACCAGCTCGCACGGTGGCGGCTCCGGCGGGTCGGGCCAGGGCAGCTCACCCTTGAGGCAGTCGCGGAGCTGCGCGAGGTCCCGCGCCGTGCGCACCTGGACGTCGGGGACGAGCGAGGCCTCGTGGGTGGCCGCGGGCGGAACGACGATGTCGGCGGTTCCAGCGTCGCGCAGCGCGTCGACCAGTGCCAGGACGCCCGGCATCGGGCGGATCGAGCCGTCGAGTCCGACCTCGCCGAGCACGCCCGCGCCATCGAGGCAGCCCTCGGGGACCTGGGAGGTGGCTTGGAGGACCCCGGCCGCGATGGCGAGCTCGAGGCCCGAGCCCGACTTGTGGAGGTCGGCCGGCGCGAGGTTGACGGTGACGCGCTGCATCGGCCACTCGAGGCCGGAGGAGAGGATCGCCGCCCGGACGCGTTCCCTCGACTCGCGGACCGCCACGTCGGGGAGCCCCACGATCTGGTAGGCGGGAAGACCGCGGGCGACGTGGACCTCGACCCGGACGGGATGACCGTCCACGCCGAGGAGGGTGGCGCTGGTGACGGATGCGAGCACGAGGACCTCCGATGCCGGTCCCCCGAGCTGCGGCGAGCTCGGGGACGATCCTGACGGAGGGCCGTGGCCGCGGCACTCGACGGTGATCGGACCGTACCGGCCGGCTGTGACGGTCACCCTCCGCCGCCCGGGCTCCGGTCGTTGCTACGGTCGCCGGACCGTGCGGTGGCACGTGCCCGCCGGACCGGAACACGGGCCGCAATTGGGGTGGTTGGTCCATTGGTTGACCGTGGTGACCCGTACACCTAGCGTGACGGCATGAGCTGGGATGTCGACGGGTTCGTCGCTTCCCTGACCTCGGCGAGTCCTTCGACCCGAGCCGCGTACGCCACCGACGTCCGTCAGTTCGTGGAATGGGCCGAGCGAGGGGGCTGCCCCGACCCCGGCGAACTCGACCACGGGGTGCTGCGCCGGTACCTGGCCAACCTGACCACGAGGGGCTTCGCCCGCCCCACCATCGCCCGCAAGGCGGCCGCGTTGCGGGCCTACTCCCGCTGGCTGCACCGTCACGGGCGGACGTCGGGTGACCCGGCCCGGCGGTTGCGGGCGCCCAAGGGTCGGGCTCGCCTGCCGCGGGTCCCGCGCCGAGGCGAGGCGGCCGCGCTCCTCGAGGAGGCGGATGCCGCCGTCGGTGACCTCGACGGCCGCGCCGCCGCGCTCGCGGCCCGAGATGTTGCGCTCCTCGAGCTGCTCTACGGTGCCGGGCTCAGGGTGTCGGAGGTCTGCGGCCTGGTCTCCGGCGACGTCGACGGCGCTCGCCGGTGGGTCACCGTCATGGGCAAGGGGGCGAAGGTGCGCCGGGTTCCGCTCGGTGAGCCCGCGCGTGCGGCGCTGGCGCGGTACCTCCGGGAGGCCCGACCCCTGCTGGTGACCGACGAGTCGCCGCCCGACGTGCTCTTCGTCAACGCGCGGGGACGACGCCTCACGACCCGCGACGCCCGCCGCGTCGTCGAGCACCACCCGCTCCCGGACGGGCGCACGCTGTCGCCACACGCCTTTCGCCACGCGTACGCCACCCACCTGCTCGAGGGCGGCGCAGATCTGCGTGCCGTGCAAGAGCTGCTCGGCCACGCCGACCTCGCGACGACGCAGGTCTACACGCACCTGACTCGTGAACGTCTGCGAGCGGTCTATGAGGCGTCGCACCCTCGTGCGTGAGCAGATCGACGACGCCGCCACGGTCGTCGGCGACCTGTGGGACGAGTACAAGCGGTCTCGATCGCGCGAGGCTCGCGAACGACTCATCCTCCACTACTCACCGCTCGTCAAGTTCGTCGCCGGTCGTGTCGCGGCGGGCCTGCCGCAGAACGTCGAGCAGGCCGATCTCGTCAGCTACGGGATCTTCGGACTCATCGACGCGATCGAGAAGTTCGAGCCCGAGCGCGGGTTCAAGTTCGAGACCTACGCGATCTCGCGGATCAAGGGCGCCATCATCGACGAGCTGCGATCGATCGACTGGGTACCCCGGTCCGTGCGGGCCAAGGCGCGGGCGATCGAGCGCGCCTACTCCAAGCTCGAGAACGAGCTCCGGCGGACGCCGGACGAGTCGGAGGTGGCGACCGAGCTGGAGATGAGCGAGGCGGAGCTCGCGCACGTGCTGTCCCAGGTGTCCTTCGTCGGTCTCGTGGCGCTCGAGGACCTGATCGGGAGTGGTGAACGCGACTCGGGGGCCACGGTCGGCGACACGATCAGCGACGCCGCGCACGACCCCGTGCGGGCGTTCGAGATCGAGGAGATGAAGCACGTCCTCGCCGACGCGATCAACCGGATGCCCGATCGTGAGCGACTCGTGCTCACGCTCTACTACTACGAAGGCCTCACCCTCGCCGAGATCGGCGACGTGCTCGGTGTCACCGAGAGCCGCGTGTGCCAGATCCACACGAAGGCGATCCTCCAGATGCGAGCCCGCCTCCAGGAGCCGGAGCCCGAGCGCCCTCGCGCCTGAGCGAGGAGCGGAATTCCCCCTTCCGCTCGTCGGACGATCGCGTTAGGTTGCGGCCCGGCTTCCCTGTCGCTTTCCCCGTGCCGAGTCGTTCCGACCGCCGGGGTGTGCGATGGACCGTCCCTGCTGTTCGCGAGCTGCCGCCGCGCGCTCGCTCGTCGTTGTCGTCGTTGTCGTCGTTGTCGTGGTCGTCGTCGTCGTGTCGGGCGTGGGGGCGGCGCGAGCGTCCGCGACGAGCGCGGCCGGCCCCGCGGGTCGACCCGCGGGTCCCGACCAGTGGATCCGCCCGGTCGACGGTCCGTTGGTCCGGCCGTTCGACGCGCCGACCCGCTACGGCCCGGGCCACCGTGGCGCCGACCTCGCGGCCGTCCCCGGCACCCCTGTCCGGGCGGCCGGGCCGGGGAGCGTCGTCTTCGCGGGACTCGTCGCGCGCACGCTGCACGTCACCGTGGCGCACGCGGGCGGGCTGCGGACCTCGTATTCGTTCCTCGCCACCGCCGACGTGTCCGAGGGACAGTCGATCGCCGCCGGCGAGGTGCTGGGCACGACGGGCGACGCCACCCACGGCGGCCGCCACGTGCTGCATCTGAGCTTGCGTGTCGGCGCCGAATATGTCGACCCGATGCGGCTGTTCCAGCCGGTCGACCCGGCATCGGTCGTGCGTCTGGTCCCCGTCGAGCTGCCCCCACCGCCCGACCTCCCCGAACCGCCGGAGCTCCCGGGTCCGCCCCGACTCCCGGATCCCCCGGAGCTCCCGGGCCCGCCCCACCTGCCCGACCCCCCCGAGCTCCCCGAGGCCGGCCCCGAGGGCTGGCCCGGGTGGCTGCGGGAGCTGCACGGCCTCGAGGAGGACCACGGCTTCTTCGAGGTCCTCGCGGACGCGGGGCGGGGGGTGGGCCGGGCTGGGTTCCGGGCGGGGGCGTGGGCTTCCGAGCTCGCGGTCGCCGAGTCCATCGGTCGGCTCGCCCCGACCGTCGATCGGGCTCGGCTCACCCTCGGCGGGGTCGCCACCGCGGGCGGGACCGCGAGTGAGCTCGGCCGCGCCGGGCTCCGGGCAGCGCGGCGGTCCCTGACCGAGGAGTGCACCGACGATGCCCCGCCGGCCGACGGGACCGGAGGATCCGGCAACGCGGTGACGGTGGTGGCGGGCATCGACAGCTCGTCGCACGACGGAGCGGCGCCGGTCGGGATCCCGACCGAGCTCCTCGGCTACCGCTCCGACGACGTCGAGTACTACTCGTATGCCACCGGCGACGACTACGCCCGCGAGGACACCTGGGGCGATGTGGTGACGGCGGCGGACCGGCTCGGCGCCCAGCTGCGCGACCGCGCCCGGCGCGACCCGGGACGGACGGTCGATCTCCTCGCGCACTCGCTCGGCGGCGTCGTGGTCCGAACGTTCCTGCAGCTCGTCTACGACCCGAACGATCCGAGCTTCCCGCCGATCGGGCGAGTCGTCACGCTGTCCTCCCCACACGAGGGGGCGCCGGCAGCCACGGCGGGGAAGTGGCTCCGGGCCACTCGCAGCGGATCACGGGCGGGGGACCTCGTCTCCGAGCTCGCGCCCGTCCCACCCCCCGACGCGCCCGCCGCCCGCCAGGTCGCGGCGGGATCGGACCTCATGCGCCGCCTCGACGCCACGCGCCTGCCGGACGAGATCGAGTTCACGAGCATCGGCGCCGTCGACGACGCGATCGTGCCCGCGAACCGGATCGGCGTCCCCGGCGCGACCAAGGTCGTCGTCGACCCCACCGGTGCGGGTGACCACTCCGGGATCGTGGACGACCCCGAGGCGATGCGGGAGGTCCGGCTCGCCCTCGAGGGCAGGCGACCGGCATGCCGCTCCTTCCTCGAGCACCTCCGGTCCGAGCTGGAACCGGTCGCGATCACGACCCTCGAGGAGGGCGTCGGCCGGGCCGCGTCGGCGCTCGGGACCGCGGCCGACAGCGCGACGGAGCCCGGGACGGCGGGGCGGTGAGGCGCCTCGCCGTGCTCGTGGTCGTGCTCGCGATCGGGGTGAGCGGCGCACTCGTCGTGGCCGTCGCGCGCCCGAGCGCGGACTCCGGCGCCGGTGCCGACGCGCGCGGCGGACGCGCCGGCGGGTTCGAGCCACCATCGGAGGACTGGGCGCGATCGCTGGCCGGATGGGCCGCCGCGCTCGTGGTCGACGCCGAGAGCCACGAGGCCGTCGTCCAATCGGCCAACCGGACCGTCACGGCGTTGGCGACCGGTGACGGCTCGGTCCGGTGGACGGCCGACGTCCCGGGGATCTGGTCGCAACCGCCCGCCGTCTCGACCGCGGGTGTGCTCGTGAGCGCAGGCGACCGCGTCGTCGCGCTCGATCGCACGACCGGTGAGCGGCGCTGGGCGGCTCCGGTCACGGGCCGCGCAGGCCCCGTCGCGTGGGTCCGTAGCGGCGACGAGACGCTCGCGCTCGTCGGGAGCTGGGCGGGTGAGCTCACGGCGCTCGATTCGGACGACGGCTCGCGGAGGTGGACGATCGAGCAGCCCGGGGCGATCCGGGCCGTGCCCGCCACCGCGCCCGGCACTGTCGTCGCGGCGTGGCACGGCGCCGACCGTTCCACCCTCGCCGCCGTGGACCCTCGGGATGGCACGCTGCGCTGGGAGCAGCCGCTCGGGGAGGCCGCATCGGCGCCGATCCTCATCGGCGACGTCGTGGTGGTGGGCGGCGGCGGAGGAGCCATCCGGGCCTTCTCGCTTGACGGCGGTGTGGAGGTGTGGGCGGCGTCGGGTGCGGGACCGTTCACACCCGATCTCGGGGCGGCACCGGCGGGCTCGGATGTCGTGGTCGTCGACGCCGAAGGGAGGCTCCACGTCCTGGACGCCGCCACGGGCGCCGACCATCGGATCCTCGAGCTCGACGTCCCGGTGGTTCGAGGTTCGCCCCAGGTCGGTGGCCGGTCGATCGTGGTCACCGCCGCCGACGGCACGGTCGTGGTGGCGCCCCGTGCGGAGTCGGGGCCCGTCGCACGTTGGAGGCTCGGCGGCTTCCCGGCAGCGGCGCAACTGGTCGGCGAGCGCCTCCTCGTGGCGCTGCGGCTGACCGACCCCGGCCGCGTGCTGGCGTACCGGCTGCCGTGATCGGCCATGGCCCACTTCCGAGGGGGTGAACGAGCGAGCCACGGGTACACTCCGAGCGAACCGACGTACGAACTCACTCGATCTCGCACGCTCGCCTCCCATGGTGCCCCGCTCGCGCAGGGTGCGGCGGGCGGAGGACAACCAAGGGAAGGTGCGACGTGGCCGTCGTCACGATGAAGCAGTTGCTGGAGGCCGGGGTCCACTTCGGCCACCAGACCCGCCGTTGGAACCCGAAGATGAAGCGCTACCTCTTCGGGGAACGCAACGGCATCTACATCATCAACCTTCAGCAGACGCTCCAGGCGATCGACACCGCGTACCGCTTCGTTCGCTCGACCGTCGAGGGCGGCGGCACGGTCCTCTTCGTGGGGACGAAGAAGCAGGCGCAGGAGGCCGTGCAACGCGAGGCGCGGCGTTCGGGGATGCCGTACGTGAACTTCCGTTGGCTCGGCGGGATGCTCACGAACTTCAGCACGGTGCATTCACGGGTCTCGAAGCTGCGTGAGCTGGAGCAACTCGTGGTCACCGGCGAGACGGAGCAGATGCCCAAGAAGGAGGCGCTGCGCGTGACGCGCGAGCTCGCGAAGCTCGAGCGGAACCTCGGCGGGATCCGCCACCTCGAGAAGCTCCCCGACGTGGTGTTCGTCATCGACACCAAGAAGGAGCACATCGCGGTCGCCGAGGCCAACCGGCTCGGCATCCCCGTAGTCGCGGTCGTCGACACGAACTGCGATCCCGACGTGATCGACTTCGTGATCCCGGGCAACGACGACGCGATCCGCGCCGCCCAGCTGATGGCGCGCGTGATCGGGGACGCGGCCGAGGAGGGTCGGAACCTCGCGCGCGCCAAC
>CAYRHS010000139.1:0-8523 GCA_964424125.1 uncultured Burkholderiales bacterium | reverse complement strand
GGTTCAATCGCGTCCCGTCAACGGCTGACCCGGAAGATCCCCCACGGTGATGGACGGGCCGCTTACCTCTCCTCGGCGGTCCCGTCGGGACAGGCGTTTTCGGCGTCGGGTCCGCACAGGCCGTACCCGAAGTAGGGACGTGACGTGACGTCCTTGGGCCAGTCGGAGGCCTGGGTCGCGATCAGTGCGGTGATCAGGTTGTAGTTGAGGAGGGAGAGGTTGGCCACGGCGGCTAGCGCCAGGAACCGGAGCACGGTCTTCTGGCGTTGCGAGGTTCGGAGCTTGCTCACGCCCCGCTCGACCACCGTCTCGCCGCGGTCGTTGCGGAAGAAGCGCACAGAGGAGAGGATCGCCCACCCGAGTCCCCAGAACACGGCCTCGTAGATCGGGAACTGGTAGTAGTGGCCGTTGAAGAGGGTCAGAGCGTCGATCGTGCCCGGATAGATGAACAGCCCCAAGCGAACCCAGAAGATCTCGAGAACGAGATCGACGAGGGCCATGATCAGCCAGGCGACGAGGAACAGCGCGATCTTGGAGGTTTGTGGGCGGCGTACTTTGATCCGACGCATCGCTGCACACGCGATGCTGGTGAAGCCGAACATGCACACCGCGTACATCGGCAGGAAGAAGATGGTCGCCTCGACCTGCAGCTGTCCTCGCGGCGTCTGCCAGAAGGGGATGAAGTTGTACCAGGCTCCGAGGTTCGGCCAGACGGTCGGGTAGACGACCCAGTACCGGAAGTAGTTGGCCGCGAGGTCGCCCCAGAAGGCGGTCATGCAGCCGAGCATCAGCAAGCCGTCGCTCGTGATTCTCCGCTCCCGCCGCCACGGCCGAACGAGGTACCACCAGAACCACCCAGCGAGCGCGACGATCCCGAGAGCGACGTGGATCCACACGGCCGCGTGCATCCAGCCCGGTGCGGCCGACGCACCACCCCGGTTCGGCGTTGCGTTCCCCGAGACGATCCACCGTGTGTAGAGGTAAAGCTCGAAGAGGATGAACGCAGCGCCCAAGACCGCCCACCAACGGACGACCATCGTCCGTTCCGGGGGTCGTTCCTTTGCCGTGCGTAGGGCCGAGACCGTATTCGTGGTGCTGACGTCCGCCATCGGGCCCCCTGTCCTCGATCTCACGTGTGCCTGTGGCTGTCGCCAATCGCTCCGGGGCGCTTAACGACCCAGATCTGGCTCGAAAATATTCCTTCAACCTAGAACAAAAGACGTCTGTGGAGAAGAGCAGAGGAGAAGACTCGTCGGCTTGGAGGCGCGGAGGCGCGGCTCCCCCGCTCCGGCTTGACAGCAACGTACGGACCAGTACTGTTCCAAGTGGAACTACCGTCTGGGGGGCTTATGCGTCAGCATTCGGCGGTCGCGGCTCTGCTCGCCCTACTTCTGCTGGTCGGTGCGTCGTGCAACAACGACGACGAGGGTGCGGGCGAGGCTTCGGACGAGGTGGCGAGCACCGAGGCGACGTCTCCGGCAGTGCCGTGTGACGGCGAGCCGGTCACGTTCGCCGTGGTCGGCTCCCTTTCCGGTCCCCTTGTCTTCAACGACGTCCCCGGGGCTGAGGCAGCTGTGCAGGAAGCGAATCGCACCTGCGAGGCGGGGAGACCGATCGAGCTGTTCACGTGCGATGACCGCGGTGACCCGAACGCGGCCGCCGACTGCGCCAGGCAAGGGGTCGACGAGGGTGCCGTGGCCGCGTTCGTCTTCAGCGCAGTCGAGGACGACGCCGATGCGATCCTCGATCAGGAAGGCATCCCCTTCATCACCTCCGGGAATACCGCCGCCGGGGTGACCAGCCCTGTCTCCTTCCCGATCGTCGGGGCCGTGCCGGTCTTCTTCGCTGGCCCGAGTATCGCCGCGGCCACCGGGGCGGAGAGCTTCGGAGTGGTCGCCATCGACACGCCCGCGGCCGCTGGCGTGGCTGAAGCGGCTGAGGCCCGCGCCGCCGCCGAGGGAGTCGACGTCGGCCGACGGGTTCTGATCCCGCCCGACGCTACGGACCTCGCGCAGTACGCAGCTCAGGCAGAAGAGAACGGGGCGCTAGCGCTCGCGCTGACTGGCGACCTGGCGGAGCGGTTCCTCGGCGCCCTCGTCGACCAGGGGACGGACCTCGAGGAGACGCCAGTCGTCGCCGCGGCGGTCCTCACACAAGAGGCTGTCGACGAGTTCGACGGCGCGGTCGACGGCCTGTACATCGCCAGCCAGGGCTGGTCCGTCTTCGACGAGGAGAACGAGGGCGTCGCGCAGTACGTCCAGGAGCTCCACGCCGCCGACCCTGACGCCGAGGTCGAGGACCCAGGGCTTCTCACTTGGTCGGGTGTCCACGTCGTCGCCGAGGCGGCGAAGTCGCTCGAACAGGTCACTCCCGAGTCGCTCGCCGCCGCGCTCGAAGGACTGGAGGTGAACCGACCAGAGATCGCGCCGCTCACCTACGGTGAGCCTGCGTTCCCCGACGACCCGGTCTTCGGCGACCTTCGGATCTTTTCCCACTACATAGGCGTGTTCCAGGTGGTGGACGGGAAGATCGAGCCCGTTTCCGACACCTTCCTCGACCTGAACGTTCCGTTCGATCTCGAGGGCTCCTGAGCGCGAGGGCCGCGCCAGGGAGATCACATGGATGCCCTGCGGTTCGCACTGTTGGGCCTGGCCAGCGGCAGCCTCGTCGTCCTCATCGCTCTCGGGATCGTCATCGCCTATCGGGCCTCGGGTGTTCTGAACATCGCCGCTGGGGCGATCGGTGCCGCGGGGGCCTACGTCTTCTACTTTCTGCGTGACGAACAGGGCTTGGAGTGGAAGCTCGCGCTGCCACTCGGGCTCGTCACCGGCGCGTTGCTCGGTGCGCTGACGCAGCTGGTCGTGCTCCGCTCGCTCAGGCGGGCGTCGGTGCTCGTGAAGCTCATCGGCACCCTCGGGGTGATGGCAGTCATCCTGGGTGCGATAAACGTGATCTGGGGCTCACAGAGCCGCGGGCAGCCCGACTCGATCCTCCCGACGGAGCGGATCACGCTCTTCGGCGAAATCGTGATCGGCTCGGACAGGCTCATGCTGATCGGCCTGGGTCTGATCATCGCGGTGATTTTGAAGCTCCTCTACTCGCGGACGACATTCGGACTCGCGACATCCGCGGTAGCCGAGAACCGCCAGGCTGCCGCGATCGGCGGTTGGTCGCCGAGCCATGTGGAGCTGGTCAACTTCACTCTCGCCGGTGCGCTCACCGCCCTTGCTGTGATCCTGATGGCGCCGATTGTCGGCTTGCAGGGCGTCGCGCTGGCACTCGTGTTCGTTCCGGCGCTCGCCGCCGCGCTGGTGGGGCAATTCTCCTCGTTCTTCCTCACGACCGTCGCCGCCCTCGGGATCGCAGTGATGCAGTCGGAACTCGGGTTCTACCAACCCGACATCGCCGAGGCTCTGCACATGGACCCCGCTTCCCTCTCCGGGCTGCCGCTCGCCGTGCCGATGATCGTGATCATCGCGGCCACCGTCGTTCGGGGTCGCGCCCGCCTGGCGAGAGGTGACGTCGAGAGCAAGCTGCCGCTCCCAGGATCCGGGCAGCTACGCCCTGTGTGGATCGTGGCCGGTGTCCTCGCCGGTACCGGGCTCATGATGGTGGGATCGGCGACCTGGACAGACGCGCTCGTCACGACCTTCATCATGGGCATCCTCGTGCTGTCGGTGATCGTCGTCACCGGCTACGCGGGGCAGCTCTCCCTGGCCCAGCTGGCGCTCGCGGGGTTCGGGGCGTGGGTGGCGGCGCGGTGCTCGGATCTCTTCGGACTCCCCTTCGAGGTCTGCCTGCTGGTCGCGGTCATCGCGACGGTTCCGGTGGGGCTGATCGTGGCTCTCCCCGCGCTCCGAAGCCGAGGCGTTGACTTGGCGGTCGCCACGCTCGGCTTGGCGCTGATGCTCCAGGCTGTGGTGTTCAACAACGGCGCGTTGACCGGTGGCTTCACGGGCACCAAGGTCGAACCTCCAGCATTCTTCGGTATCGATCTGCAGCCCATCCTCGAGCCGAGGCGCTATGGGTTCTTCGTGGCAGCCTGCTTCCTCCTTTGCGCTCTTCTGGTGTCGAACCTCCGACGCGGGCGAGCAGGCCGACGGCTCCTGGCCGTCCGAAGCAATGAGCGGGCCGCTGCCTCCCTCGGTGTCGGCGTTTACGGCGCGAAGCTCTACGCGTTCGCCCTCTCCTCGGCGGTCGCAGCTCTCGCCGGCGTTCTCCTGGCGTTCCGGCGCGAGAACGTGCTCTTTCGTCAGTTCGACGTGTTCGGCTCGATCACGGTCGTACAGAACGCCGTGCTCGGAGGCGTTGCGTGGGTTTCAGGCGCTCTTTTCGGTGGCGCTATTGCCTCCGGGGGCTTGCTGGAGCACGAACTCCGGGAGGTCAGCCCCTCGGCCGGCGCCTGGACGCTCGTCATCGGCGGCGTGGTGGTATTGGCAGTGCTCCGATGGTCGCCCGACGGGCTCGCGTCGCGCCTCAGAGTCCGGTGGCCTCGTGCTGCGTCAAGAGCGCCCGTCATCGTCGAGTCCCGAAGCGCCCGTTCCCCGGCGTCGCTCGAAGTGCGAAACGTCACTGTGCGCTTCGGTGGTGTGACGGCCCTCGAGGACGCGAGCCTGCAGGTCCATCCCGGCGAAGTGCTGGGTCTGATCGGTCCCAACGGCGCGGGCAAGACGACGCTGGTCGACGTCGTGAGCGGATTCACGCGTGCGACGGAGGGCGCGGTTCACTTCGAAGATGTCACGATCGACCGTTGGAGCCCTGAACGGCGGGTACGCGCCGGCATCGCCAGATCGTGGCAGGCCGTCGAGCTGTTCGAAGAGCTCACGGTGCGCGAGAACCTGTACGTCGCTGCAGACTTCAAGAACGCGCATCGATACGTGCTCGATCTGGTCCACCCCGGCCGCCAGGCGGTGCCGCGATCGATGGTCGACGTCATCAACGAGTTCGGCCTCGGCGACGCGCTCGACGAACGGCCCTCGTCGCTCCCACATGGGCTCTCGCGACTCGTCGGGATCGCCCGGGTGATCTGCACCGAGCCTCGTGTGCTCCTTCTCGACGAGCCCTCGGCGGGCCTCGACGAGCAAGAAAGCCGAGAGCTCGGCATCGCGGTCCGCAGGATCGCCGAGCGCCGGGGCATCGGCGTGCTCCTCATCGAGCACGATGTCCCGTTGGTCATGTCGATCTGCGACCGGATCGTCGTTCTCGACTTCGGCAAGGTGCTCGCCGAAGGAACTCCTGCCGAGATCCGTCAGGATCAGCGAGTGCTCGATGCCTACCTAGGAGCGAGCGAAGCCGTCATCGAGCCGACGGGCCTTCCGGCATGAGCTCTCTGCTCGCTGCACGGCACCTTTCCGTTCGCTACGGCTCCGCGATCGCCGTCCGCGAGCTCGATCTCGACGTGGGGCCACGCGAGGTGGTCGCCCTGCTCGGACCGAACGGCGCAGGGAAGACGACGACCCTCCGCTGCCTCAGTGGCGACCTCCGGCCCGCTGCGGGCGAGGTGCTGTGGGAGGGGCGGCCGACGCGTGCGCCGTTGTACAAGCGGTGCCGTAACGGCCTCGGGTTCGTCACGGAGGGCCGGGCGGTGCTCCGCCAGCTGACTGGCATCGAGAACCTCAAGGTCCTCGGTGCCGACCCTGAGCGCGTGCTCGCGCTGTTCCCGGAGCTTTCGGAGCACCTCCGTCGACCCGTCGGGCTCCTGTCCGGCGGGCAGCAGCAGATGCTCGCCCTTGGAGTGGCGCTGGCTCGCCGGCCCAAGGTGCTGCTGGTCGACGAGCTGTCAATGGGGCTCGCGCCGCTCGTGGTTGACCGATTGCTTCGGGCTATCCGTGACGCAGCGGACAATGGCGTCGGCGTCCTGCTGGTGGAGCAGGCCGTGCGCCAGGCGCTGACGATCTCCGATCACGTCCACGTCCTGCAACGCGGGTCGGTGGTGCTCAGCGGCAAGGGTGGGGACATGGCCGACCGCATCACCGAGATCGAGGCGTCGTACCTGTCGTCGCTCGGACCTGCTTGACCCGCGGTCAACCGGACACGCAGGACTCCACGATCTCGCGCAACCCCGCCAGGACGCTCGGATCGTCGGAGAGTGGGAGCGCGACCGCGGCGTACGCTGCCAATCGGGGCTCGACGCCGTCGGCGATCAGCCGACCGGCGTGGATCAGGGTGCGCGTGGAGGGCACCTCTCGAAGCTCTGAGTTCTGCAGCCGGCGCAGCGTGCCCCCGAGGGTGACCAGCGACGCCGCGACGTGCTCATCGACGGTTCCCTCATGGGCGATGACCGCCCCTTCTATCTCGGCCGGTGGCCAGCCCAGCTCGATTCCGACCATCCGCTGGCGCGTCGAGTCCTTCCGGTCCTTCAGGACGCTCTGATAGCCCGGGTTGTAGGACACAACGAGGGTGAACCCGTCCGCCGCATCGAGCGTCGTCCCGAGCCGCTCGATCGGAAGTTGGCGGCGGTAGTCGGCGAGAGGATGCAGGACCACCGTGGTGTCCTGGCGTGCTTCGACGACCTCGTCGAGGTAGCAGATTGCGCCCACCCGGACGGCCGTGGTCAGCGGACCGTCTACCCAGTGTGTCTGGCCCTCTTCGAGCAAGAACCGGCCGACGAGGTCCGCGGCTGTGAGGTCTTCGTGGCAGGCGAGGGTGACGAGCGGTCGCCCCAGGTCGTAGGCCATGGCTTCCACCAAGCGAGTCTTCCCACAGCCTGTAGGTCCCTTGATCAGGATGGGAATCTGCTGGCGGTGCGCGGCCTTGAAGAGGTGTTCCTCGGCACCTACTGGGAGGTAGAAGGGGCGAACGGAACGGTCGTGGTCGCTCATCGCTGCCCACTGTCGGACCAGCAGCGGTGGCGGAGGCCTCGGCGGATCTGCGCCAGGGCGAGCGCAGAGCGAACGAACCTGCCGATGTAGGGGGCGAGCATCGCAAGGTCGTCGGCGCGGGCGTGTGTCGTCGAGCCGAAGACTTGCTCCAGGTCATCATCAGGGTCGGGCACGGCGAGGCTCACGCAGAGGACACCCACTCCGCTGCCGAGCGCCTCGTTGATCGCTCTCCGCGCGTCGGCAACTGCGTAATGGCCCTCGTAGTCGAGGTCGTAGGCGAAGCCGTCGGAGAGCAGGAGAACGAGCTTTCGCTGGCTGCTCCCCTCAGACTCGAGGTACGAGGCCGCCCAGCGGAGCGCCGCGCCGAGTCGCGTGTGTCCGTCGGGCTCGGTTCCGGCGAGCCGTGCTCGAGCCTCCGCGTCGTAGGGGTCGCCGAAGGCTTTGACTCGTAGGATCTCGATCGCGCCTCGACCGTGCGATCGGAAGGTATGGAGGGCGACGCGGTGACCCACCTGTTCGGCGACACGGACCAAGGTGTCCGCGCCGTCGTGATGGTGGTCGTAGACCGTCCGCCCGTCGGGGCCGACGTCCAGGGCAGAGCCGGACGCGTCCAGGAGCACGAGGATCGAGAGATCGCTGCGCCGGGGAAGGCGATCCAGGTAGCTCAGCGCCCTTGTCGGTACCCCGGCCGACCGCTCGACGTGCGCCTCGACGGCCGCGTCCAGGTCGACGTCGTCGCCCCACGCCTGTCGGCGCACGGTGGCACGCTGCCGCGCCAGGAGCGCGAGCTCTCTCCTGAGGCGTGGGTGCTCCGGCGGCTGGGCGTGTCGTGAAGAACCGGCAGGGGCAGCGCCCTGTCGAACGTGGCACCAGTCCTCGCGATATCGCTCCCGATGCTCGTCCCATTCCGGGTAGGCGGCCGCGTGTGTGAGCTCGGGCGGAGCGGTGTGGCTCGATCGGCCTGGGCTCGCCCATCGGGAGGACCGAGGCCGCGCGCGAACCGGTGTGAGTGCCGTGGCCGATGGCGGCGGAGGACCTGATGACGGTGTCAACGTCCACGATGTCGCACGCTTGAAGGAATGTGGTGCAGCTCGGAGGCGGGTGAAGCTGCTCAGGAGAAGGGTGTCGGAGTTCTTGTGGCGGCGTTCCTCCCGCCGGTCGTATTCCGCCGCCTGGCTGCGTGCCCCGTTGTCGTCCGCCGGCGCGGTGTCGCGTGCCTGTCGCCTCAGGATCGCACTGGGGCGCAGCCGTCCCCACCAGCTCGGAGGCGTCGCGTTTCGTCGTTGCCGTCTCGCCACCGCGAGGGACTCGGCTGCGGAAGACGTGGATGGTGGAGTGAGGCCGTCGAGCAAGCTTGCGCCGGCCAGCGGGAGCAGGGACGCGGCCAGAGGGGCGGCCCGGCGCACCTCGAGCGACAGGTAGCGGACGGTCAAACGCGGCCGCCCGACGAGTTCGGCCATGATGTCGGGCTCGAGCGACCCGGCTGCGATCAGCGCGGCCTGCGCGAGTACATGCACTCGTGCCGAGCCGTCGGAGATGTGGATCACGAGCCCGTCCGACCAAACACGGGCCGAGCGAGCGTCGACGGTAATGGAGACCCGGCAACCGGCTAGCGCCGACGCGAGGAGTTCGAGCGCCGTCGGTGCGGGGCCTCGTGCTCGGTCGGCGGTTTCGGTGGAGATCATCGGCGCTCGTCGCGGGA
>CAYRHS010000138.1:5276-8592 GCA_964424125.1 uncultured Burkholderiales bacterium | reverse complement strand
CTCGGACGGGGAGCGCGCCCGCGGCCCATATCGACGTTACGGTGCGCCCGGGTCGCGTGCGAGGGGACGAAGGCCACCGACCACGCGTCCGCTGCCGTCGAACCCACCCGCCCGGAGCGTCAGGGCACTTTGCGCCAACGAACGACGAACGCGTCAGGGGCATCCTCCCGGCCGCTGCTGGTGCCCGCCGACCGCGCGCGCAGGCTCGTGCTGCTCGCCATCCTGCTCCTGTGCGTCGTCTCTCGCGGTGGTTACGTGCTCTACGTCGCACACGTCAATCCCGACCTGGCCTTCGAGCCGGACACCGCGAGCTACGCGGACTCCGCCGAAGCGCTGGTCGAGCACCATCGCTTCGACGACGCGGCCGACGACCGAACCCCCGAGTTCGTACGCACCCCCGGATACCCGTTGTTCCTCGCTTCCGTTCGCGAGGTGTTCGGGTCGAGCGTGACGCCGGTGCTCCTCGTGCAGGTTCTGTTGAGCGCGATGACGGTCTTCCTCGCGTTCGTGCTCGCGACGCGCATGTGGTCCGTCGACACCGGACTCGTCGCCGCCGCCCTGGTGGCGCTCGAACCGCTGCAGTTCTCGACCACCGGGACCCTGCTCACCGAGTGTCTGAGCGCGCTGCTCCTGATGCTCGTCGTCCTCCTGGGCTTCGCGCTCCTCACGGCGAAGCATCGCCGCGTCCTGTTGGCGTCAGGTCTCGGTCTTGCCCTCGCGGCCGCCACGATGGTGCGACCGCTCACGTACTACCTGCCGCTGTTCGGTGGCGCGCTGCTCGTGACGGGACTGGTCCGTGAGGGCGTGAACCCTCGAAGGGGGGCGGTGATCGTGGCGGCCTTCGTGCTCCCGTTGGTGCTGATCGTCGGCGGCTGGCAGCTTCGCAACCATGAACGCGTCGACTCGTGGCGGCTCAGCGGCGTCGAGGGCAAGAACATCTACCAGTGGCGCGCCGCGGGCGTCGTGGCCGAGCGTGACGGCATCACGCTCGAAGAGGCCCGGCGCCGCCTCAAAGCCCGGTTCGGCCCGATCGGCGACGAGAGCGAGGGGGCGTACTACGGGCGTCAGTATCGAGAAGGCCTGGCCATCCTGCGTGCGCATCCGGTGGAGACGCTCGAGGTGACCGTGCACGGCCTCTGGGACGAGCTCTTCCACGTGCGCGGCAAGGTCGCGCGGTACCTGCGGATCGCACCGCTGTCCGGGCCTTCCGCCGCGATCGCGCTCGCGTTGCTCGTCGGCTTCTATCTCGCCGCCGCGTTCGGGCTCATCCGGGTGATCGGAGCTCGCCGCGCGCTGTTCGCGCACGCGTTCGTCGTGGGCACGGCGCTCTACGTGCTCGTCGCCTCCGCAGGACCCGAGGCCTTCGGCACGCGAGGCGAGCGTTTCCGTGCTCCGGTGATGCCGATCGTCGCGCTCTACGCCGCGCACGGAGCGATGGAGCTGTCGGCGCGACGGGGAAGGGGAGCGAGCGCAGAGGGCGACGCTCCGGCAAGTCCTCCCGACAGTAGGGTGCGACGGACTCCGACGTGACGAGCGCGGGAGCGAACGGGGGTGGGATGGAACTGCGGCGCGGCGCGCTGCTTACGATGGTCGTCGTCGGGTTGCTCGGCGCCGGTTGCAGCGGGTCGGACAACGGGTCGGGCGGCACCGGGGCGGACGCGGTCGACGAGACGACGACGCGTCCGGCTGCAGTCCCCGGCGAGAACGTCGCGGTCCCGACGGTCACGGGCCCGATCACGGGTGGGCGATACGACCGACCGTTCAACGCTATGCCGGCACAGCTCGCCGACCAGTACGGCTACACGGAGGAGGAGTTCTTCGTCGGGGGGACCGCCACCGCGTACGAAGCCGAAGGTGCCTGGGGGAGCGACGGGCACTGGGACGCCGTGGCGGCGACCACGGCGCCGTACACGACCCGCATCGTCGTGCGCCGCCCGATCGATCCCGAACGCTTCGACGGCACGGTCGTGATCGAATGGCTGAACGTCACCGCGGGAATGGACGCCGACCCCGACTTCGGTCAGCTCTACCCGGAGTTGTTGGAGCACGGATCGGTCTACGTCGGCGTCTCGGCGCAGGCCGTCGGGATCGTGGGCGGGTCCGCAGCCATCATCGACGTCCCGGGCATCGGCGTGACGCCGCTGCAGACCTGGGATCCTGATCGCTATGGCGCGCTCGAGCATCCGGGAGACCAGTACTCCTACGACATCTTCTCCCAGGCCGCCCAGGCGATCCGGCGCCCCGAAGGCGTCGATCCCCTTGAGGGCCTCGACGTCGAGCGCGTTCTCGCGGTCGGCGAGTCCCAATCCGCGATCCGTCTCGTGACCTACGTCAACGCGGTGCAGCCGCTCGGCGAGATCTACGACGGGTTCCTGATCCACAGCCGGGGCGGCGGTGGCGCACCGATCGGCACCGCTGCCCGCCCCGAAGCGGCCGGCACGGATCACATCCGCACCGATCTCGACCAGCCCGTCCTCCAGTTCGAGACAGAGACCGATCTCGTCCTGCTCGGCTTCGCCGACGCCCGCCAGCCCGACACCGACGAGGTCCGCACGTGGGAGGTCGCGGGCACGGCCCACGCCGATCAGGGCGTGCTCGATTACGGCACCGCGTCGGGCCGGGAGTGGAGCGGCGCCTCGGGCCCCGACTTCACCGCTCTGTGCGGACCGGTCAACACCGGACCGCAAGGCCCCGTGGTGCGCCGTGCGTTGCAAGGGCTGCGAACCTGGGTCGCGGACGGAACACCGCCGGCGCACGGGTCGCCGATCGAGATGGTCGACGGGACCGAGATCGCGCGCGACGAATACGGCAACGCGCTCCGAGGGGTCCGAACGCCGGCCGTCGACGCCCCGATCGCGACCCTCACCGGCATCAACGCCTCGGACGGGGGCGTGGTCTGCCTGCTGTTCGGCTCGACCATTCCCTTCGACGAGGCGACGCTGCGCGCGCTCTACCCGACGCACGAGGACTACGTCGACGCCGTGCGGTCCTCGGCCACGGAAGCGGTCGAGGCCGGCTTCCTGCTCGCTGCGGACGCCGAACGGATGGTGGAGGGGGCGGCGGGGGTTCCGGGCTGAGCGTCGGCCGGGCAGAGGTGCCAGACTCCGGGCATGCGTCTCGGGATCGATCTCGCGCAGCAGCGGATGCCGTGGCAGGAGCTCGCGGCGCGCGCGCAGTTCCTGGACGACGCCGGCTTCGACGGCATCTGGGGCTTCGATCACTTCCAGCCCATGTACGGGTCCGGGCCCGGTGAGTGCTTCGAGGGCAACACGACGCTGGCGGCGTTGAGCGGGATCACCGAGCGGGTCCGGCTCGG
>CAYRHS010000138.1:0-5266 GCA_964424125.1 uncultured Burkholderiales bacterium | reverse complement strand
TGCTTGTCACCGGCGTGACCTACCGGCATCCGTCGGTGCTCGCGGCGGAGGCCATCACGATCGACCACGCATCAGAGGGTCGCCTCGAGCTCGCGATCGGTGCAGCCTGGTTCGAGCCCGAGCACCGGGCGCTCGGCATCTCGTTCCCGGCCGCCGGTACACGAATCGAGATGTTGGCCGAGGCGCTGACGATCCTGCGCGGGTTGTTCACCGAGGACGGCTTCAGCTTCGAGGGGCGGTACTGGCAGCTCCACGAAGCCACCCTGCGACCCCGACCCGTGCAGCAGCCCCACCCCCCGATCTGGGTCGGGGCCAGCGGCGAGGAGCGCATGCTGCCGCTCACGGCCCGGTACGCGGACGCGTGGCACGCGTTCGGCGACGTCGCAGCCATGAGCCGCAAGTCGAAGCTGCTCGACGAGTTCGCCGCACGCGACGGGCGCGACCCGGCATCGATCCTGCGTGCCGCGTCACTCGATCTCTCGCAGCCCTGGGACGAGGCGCGACGCCAAGCCGACGCGCTCCGCGACGTCGGCTTCGGCTACCTGGTCTGCGGGTGGCCGAGCGAAGGTCGAGCGCGCGTCGAGGAGTTCGTCGCGCAGGTCATGCCCGAGCTGGCCGCCAGCTGAACGCGGGCCGAGGAGGAGCGACGGATGTCGGAGGTCGAGCTGCCCGGGAATCTGGATCACCGGGACCTGGCCGTCCCCGTGGACCGCATGTGGTCGGCAACGGTCGGACTCGAAATCTTCGACACCGAAGACGGACTCCCGGCGGCCCGGTTGCCCGTGACCGAGAAGGTCTGCCAGCCGATGGGGCTGCTCCACGGCGGCATCTACGCGTGCGTCGCCGAGGAGCTCGCGAGCATGGGAACCGCTCGGTTGGTCCACTCGGACGGGAAGTTCTGCGTGGGGCAGTCCAATCTCACCCACTTCCTGCGCCCGGCGCGCCTCGGAGGGGTCCTCCACGCGCGGGCTCGTCCGCTCCACCGCGGCCGAACGACCTGGATCTGGGAGGTCGAGGCCACCGACGAGGAAGGCAGGCTCTGCGCGAAGACCACCGTCACCATGGCCGTCCGCGAGGGCGACTGGCGCGCGACAATCGCCCGCTGAACCGCCCCCGAGACGAGGCGCGTGCCCCATGAGTGCTTCTGTACCGGCCATCCCGGACAACTACCCGCGGGTCGCTCCGTACCTCTGCGTCGAGGGCGCGGCCGACGCGATCGACTTCTACACCCGGGTTCTCGGCGCCGAGGAGCGCGTGCGCATGCCCGCACCCGACGGGAGGATCGGTCACGCCGAGCTCGCCGTCGGCGACGGCTTGATCATGCTCTCCGACGAGTACCCGGAGATGGGCGTGCGAAGCCCGAAATCGGTCGGCGGGACGCCGTGCATGATCGCGGTCTACGTGGAAGACGTGGACGGCACCTTCGACCGGGCCGTGGAGGCGGGCGCGACCGCGCTCCGACCGGTGGCGGACCAGTTCTTCGACGACCGCTCGGGGCAGTTCGAGGACCCGTTCGGTCACCGTTGGAGCGTTGCCACGCACATCGAGGACGTGTCGCCGGACGAGATGGCGAGGCGCGCCGCGGAGATGTACGGGGACTGACCGGAGGAGAACGGCGCCGAGGGAGACGCGTGCGTATCGAGTTCCAGGAGTCCGAGCACACCAGCCTCGGCGTCGAGATGGAGCTGACGCTCGTCGACCGCAGCACCCGAGAGCTCGTGAGCGCGGCGTCCGAGATCCTGGCCGAGCTCGGACAGGGACATCCCGACGACGTCCACCCGAAGGCGAAGCACGAGCTGTTCGAGTGCACGGTCGAGATCATCACGGGCATCTGCGGCACCGCGATGGAGGCCCGGTCCGACCTGCAGCAAACCCTCGACGAGGTCCGCGCCTGCGCCGACGCACGCGGTCTCGACGTGATCTGCGTGGGGACCCACCCGTTCTCGAGCTGGCGGGACCAGCGCATCAGCCCGCCGCCCCGGTACCAGGAGCTCGTGGCCGAGATGCAGTGGACGGCGCACCGTCTCCAGATCTTCGGCATCCATTATCACCTCGGCGTCCGCTCCGCCGAGAAGTCGATCGCGATCGCCAACCAGCTCATGGGCTGGCTCCCGCACTTCCTCGCCCTGTCCGCGTCGAGCCCGTACTGGGAGCGCCACGACACCGGGCTCGCGTCCTCGCGAATCAAGGTCTTCGAGGCCTTGCCGACGGCCGGGCTCCCGCCACAGATCCACAGCTGGACCGAGTTCGAGCAGTACATGGAGACCCTCGTGGCCGCCGAGGCGATCAAGACGATTCGGGAGGTGTGGTGGGACGTCCGTCCCCACCCCGTCTTCGGGACCGTCGAGCTCCGCATCTGCGACGCGACCCCGACGATGCACGAGCTGATCGCGTTGGCGGCGCTGGCGCAGAGTCTCGTCACCTGGCTCGACCGGCTCATCGACCGCGGCGAGCTTCCGTCTCCGCCCCGGGAATGGGTGGTCCGGGAGAACAAGTGGCTCGCGGCACGCCACGGGATCGACGCCAGCCTCATCGTCGACGAGCGCGGCCGCCGCCGTCCCGCCGTCCAGCAGATCACCGAGCTGGTGGAGACGTTGGCTCCCGTCGCGCGGGACCTCGACTGCGCCACGGAGCTCGCCGATGTGGTCGAGATCCTGGCGCGCGGTCCGAGCTACCGGCGCCAGCGCCAGCTGGTGCGGGAAGGAGCGTCGCTCGAGGAGGTCGTGACGTCCCTCGTCGACGAGCTCGCGACCGACCGGTTGTCGACAGCATGAAACGGCGCGACTCCGCGGCGTGGCTCGACGAGTTCGTGGCCGCGCACATCGAGGAGCTCGTCGCCTTCCGACGTCATCTGCACGCACATCCAGAGCTCAGCGGTGAGGAGCGCGACACGAGTGAACTCGTCGCGGCCCGTCTGGAGGTGGCGGGGCTGGAGCCGAGGATCCTGACCGGCGGCGTGGGCGTTCTCTGCGACGTTGGTCCGGTGAGCGACGGCGAGGTCGTGGCATTGCGCGCCGACCTCGACGCGCTCGCGATGAACGACGAGAAGGACGTGCACTACGTCTCCCAGGTTCCGGGAGTCGCCCACGCCTGCGGCCACGACGTGCACACCACCGTGGTGCTCGGCGCAGGGCTCGCGCTCGCCTGCCACCTCGCCGATCGCGGCGAGGTGGGAGCGCGGGGCGTCAGGTTGGTGTTCGAATCGGCGGAGGAGACCGTGCCCGGTGGCGCGCTCGACGCGATCGCGGCCGGAGCCCTCGACGGCGTCGCCGCGATCTACGGCCTGCACTGCGACCCGAAGATCGACGTCGGCCAGATCGGAGTGCGCGCCGGGGCGATCACCTCGGCCGCGGACATGGTCGAGGTCCGCCTGCACGGCCCCGGCGGGCACACCGCGCGGCCTGAGCGTACGGTCGACCTGCTGGACCTGGCGGGTCGTCTGGTCACCGAGCTACCGGGACTCGTGGCCGACGGGATCGGCGGCCGAGGCGCGGTGTCGTTGGTCTTCGGTTCCGTGCATGCCGGGGACGCGCCCAACGTGATCCCGTCGTTCGCCGTGCTCCAAGGCACGTTGCGGAGTCCTGACCGGGAGGCCTGGGATGCGGGCCCGTCGGCCCTCGAGGCGGCAGTCAAGTCGGTCGTCGATCCGACCGGAGCGCGAGCGGAGATCGTCCACACTCGCGGAGTTCCCCCGGTCGTCAACGACGAACGAGCCACGGGCGAGCTCGCGGCAGCCGTCCGGCGCGCGCTCGGGCCCGATGCCGTCGTCGCGACAGAGCAGAGCGCGGGTGGTGACGACTTCTCCTGGTACCTCGAGCGAGTCCCCGGCTCGTACGCGCGGCTCGGGGTCCACGACCCGACGCAAGGAGGGGAACGGCTCGACCTCCATGCCAGCCACTTCGACGTCGACGAACGTGCGATCGAGGTCGGCGTTCGAGTGCTGACGGAGGTCGCGCTGACCCCGAAGACGATCTGAAGGAGGAGCATCATGGAACGCGGTGAGTTCCGCGGGACGATCGGGCGCTACCACTGGGAATCGGAGCAGTGGTGGCCCGACCCTCCTCGCCCGCCGGACGGGGCCCCGAACGTGGTACTGGTCGTGCTCGACGACGTCGGGTTCGCCCAACTCGGCTGCTACGGGTCCGATCTCGAGACGCCGGTCATCGATCGCCTCGCCGCCGATGGGCTGCAGTACACGAACTTCCACACGACCGCGCTCTGCTCACCGACGCGCGCGTGCCTCCTGACTGGTCGCAATCATCACTCGGTCGGCATGGGCCGGATCGTGGACCTCGCGACGGGCTTCCCCGGCTACGACGCGCGCATCGGCAGGTCGGCCGGCTTCCTTCCCGAGATGCTCGTGCCGCACGGGTACGCGGCGTGGGCGGTCGGCAAGTGGCACCTGACGCCCGAAGCCGAGTGCCACCTCGCCGCCAGCCGGGCACGCTGGCCGCTTGGGCGGGGTTTCGAGCGTTGGTACGGATTCTTCGGCGGGGAGACGAGCCAGTTCGCGCCCGCGCTCTGGCACGACAACCACCAGACCCGGCCACCGGCGGGGCCCGAGGACGGCTATCACCTCACGGAGGGTCTGGTCGACCGGGCCATCGAGTTCGTCACCGACCTGCGCGCGATCTCGGTGGACAAACCGTTCTTCCTCTACTTCTGCACCGGGGCGTGCCACTCCCCGCACCAGTCGCCGCGCGAATGGATCGAGCACTACCGCGGTCGCTTCGACCGAGGGTGGGACGTCTGGCGTGAGGAGACGCTGGCCCGTCAGCTCGAGGCAGGTGTGGTCCCGCCGGGCACCGAGCTCTCACCCCGTCCTGAGTGGGTCCCGGCCTGGGACGAGCTCTCAGACCGTGCCCGCCGTGTCTACGCGCGCTACATGGAGGCGTTCGCCGGATTCCTGTCCCACACCGACCACCACCTGGGCCGCCTCGTCGAGTTCCTCGGTCGCACCGGCGACCTCGACAACACCCTGATCCTGCTGGTCTCCGACAACGGGGCGAGCTCCGAAGGCGGCCCGGTGGGTTCGCTGAATGACGCACGCGCGTGGAACGTCGTGCCGCGGACGCTCGAGGAGGCCGATACCCGGCTCGACGAGATCGGGGGTCCCACGATCCACAACAACTACCCGTGGGGATGGACGGTCGCCGGGAACACGCCGTTCCGGCGCTGGAAGCGGGAGGTCCATGAGGGCGGCGTGGCCGACCCCCTCGTCGTGCACTGGCCTCGAGGCATTCGCGAGGGCGGGGGTCGCCGTCGA
>CAYRHS010000137.1:0-8667 GCA_964424125.1 uncultured Burkholderiales bacterium | reverse complement strand
CCACGGGGTCGCCCGCTAACAAGCGCGCATCCGCCGGCACGATGTCGCCCAGCCGCAAGCGGATGACGTCACCTGGCACCAACTCCCGTGCCGACGAGGTGATCCAGTTCCCGTCGCGTTTGACACGGGCCTGGATCGCCAGCTGGGCTTTCAGGGCGGCGATGGCGTTGCCGGCCTGGCGTTCTTCCCAGAACCCGATGACGGCGTTGGAAGCCAGCAGCACGAGGATGATGAAGAAGTCCGGCCAATGCCCCAAAGCGCCCGAGAGGATCACCGCGACTTCGATCATCCATGGGATCGGGCCCCAGAAGTAGGTGAGGAATTTCAGGAACGGATTGGTCTGCTCCTCTTCGATCTCGTTTGGCCCGTATCGGGTCAGCCGTTGCTGCGCTTCGGTTTGACTCAGGCCCTCCGGCGATGACCCCAAACGTTTCGTCACTTCCGCCACTGGCAGGGATCTCAACTTGTCGGCAACGTCGGGTGTCGATCCCGGCCTCGATCGGTGAGCCGCGGGCTGGCCGCCATCGGGGTTCATGATCGGAACTTGCCCCCATCTACCGACGCCAGTCTCTGGTCGCCGGCGTCCGGCGTCCCCTGGGCGTGTACGCGCTCGAGCGCCTTCAGTGGGGGCTGTGCCACCTGATGATTTTGCTTCTTTCGGCGAGCAGAAGGTCGACGATGCGGCGACGTTCGGTAGGCAGCGTCATCTCGCCACAGTTCCTGATGGCTGGCTGTCCCCTCCATAGTCCGCCGCGAGTCCGCGAGAGCACGGAAGACGGCGCGAGACAGCGGGAAATGACGAACGCCATATGTGCTGGTCAAACGCCATGCTGGCGCGAAACTGCAGGTCCCGAACCCGACCCTTCAGTTCTACGACATCTGATCGTCGAGCAGCGGCCGGAGGCGGACGGGGGCTTCCGGCCCGTCTGCCCCTCAGTCGGCGAGGTTCTTCGCGGCTGCGGTGTGCTCGACGCGGACGCGCACGAGCAGTTCGCCCGGTACGGCGTTGCGCTCGCCGTACTCGTCGGCGCGGTCCGCGCCCATGTAGCGACCGCCGATCTGCGTCCCCCACCGACGAACCAGGGCGGGGTCGTCGACGAGCTCCGCTCTGCCCTCGACGGTCACGAACGAGAACGGCGGCTGGTCGTCCTGGACGCAGAGCGTGATCCGCGGGTCGCGGGCAAGGCTGCGTCCCTTGACGGTGTCGGCGTGGGTCGTGAAGACGATCACGTCGTCGTCGAAGTCGTACCAGACGGGCACGGCGTGGGGGCGTCCGTCGCCGCGGGTCGTGGCGGCGATCGCCGGCCGGACCGGGTGGCGGAGGAACGCGGCACGCTCGTCGTCGGTCATCGGGTGGTAGCCCATCGCCGCATCGTCGCGGGCAACGTCGCCGGGGCCAAGTCCTCTTCGGCGGTGGCACGATGGTGTCGTCCGCCGAGGCAGGAGGATGCAGGAAGCAGGTGACCATGGCAGAGGCTCCGAGACCGACGAACGGGCAGATCGTCGAGCTGCTCGAACAGGTGCTCAGTGAGCTGCGTGACGTGAAGGACGGTCAGCAGCAGCTGGCGGCCGACCTGAGCACGCTCGCCGAGTCGGCCGCGAGGTGAGGCCACGCTCCATGGTGGTTGGAGGAGGAGCGCGCCCGCCTCGTACTCGGGGCTCGGAGCCGATTCGCGTGAGGGGTCTCGTTTCCCTGAGGTGAATCAGCCGGTGAACGTCGGCTGTACCGCGAGCGGCGCGGCCGGTTCGCTCTCGGGTTCGGGTTCGGGTTCGGGTTCGGGCTCCGGCTCGGGTTCCGCCGCGAAGGTGTTGGTGACCGTGACGTCGACCTGCTCGCCGCTCTGCTGGAACTCGACGGTTGCCGGCTCGATCCTGACGTCTGCGGCGCCCCCGTCCTGGGTCTCGCTGATGGTGCAGGTCGTGCCCTCGACGAAACCGCCGAGCGATTGTGTTCCCTCGCCGTGGAAGGTCAGCTCGGGAGCTCCGTCCGACACCGGGGGCTGAAGGTTGGCGCCGATGCCACCGGCCTCACCAGCGTCCGGGGTCGCGAAGGTCGACACGCAGTCGATCTGCACCACGTACTCGCCCCGCTCGGGGGGCGTGCCCTCGATCACCTTCGTCACGTTGATGGTGTTCTCCAGTTCCTGCGCCCCGGCTGGTACCGACGCCAGGGCCACCAACGTGGCGAACGCGGCGGCCATCGTCAGCTTCCTGCGCATACCGCACCCCTCCGGGAACCCGGGCTCGCGAGCATGAATCTCGGGAACCTACGTCGGTCCGCCGGGAGCGACAAGCGGAGAGACGGGCCTCACGCCTTCTCGTAGAAGACGCGTTCGACCACGTCGCGGGCTCGGCGAGTGAGCCGGCGGTAGTCCTCCCGCAGCGAGGTCTGCGGGCGGTGGACGTAACCGAGAAGGCGCCCGAGTCGCTCGGCGACACGCGCATCGGTCGGGAGCGAGTCGCCGGGCGCGCCGGTCAGGAGGTAGCGGGCGTTCCGGGCCCGCTCGCAGTAGCGGTACGCGGCTTCGAGCGCGTCCGCGTCGTCCTCGGAGAGGTACCCGGCCCTCCGCAGCGCGTGCAGCCCGCCGATCGTCGACGGATTGCGCACCGACGGATCCGTTGCGCCGTGACGGAGCTGGAGAAGCTGCACCGTCCACTCCACGTCCGACAGTGACCCGCGCCCGAGTTTGAGGTGGAACTGCGGGTCCTCACCCGGCGGGATCCGCTCCTGTTCCACGCGGACCTTCATCCTGCGGATCTCGCGGACGTCGTCGTCGGTGAGCGGGTCGCGGTACACGTGGGGCTCGACCAGCTCGAGCAGGCGCTGGCCGACGTCGCGATCACCCGCGACAACACGCGCCCGCAGCATCGCCTGGCGCTCCCACGTCATCACCCATTGTTCGTAGTACCGGCGGAATCCGGTCAACGAACGCGCAAGCGGGCCCTGCTTCCCCTCGGGGCGGAGATCGGCGTCCATGGCGAAGGCCTGCCCTTCCGAGGTGGTGGCGCTGATCTCCTGGATCAGGGCGGTCGCAGTGTGCTCGGCCCGAGCGAACGCTTCGGGGCCTTCGCCATCGAAGACGAACAGCACGTCGAGATCCGACGCGTACGAGAGCTCGCGGCCTCCGAACCGGCCCATGGCGATCACCGCGAAGGGAACCTCCGGGTCGAGGCAGCGGAGGGCGGCCTCGATGACGCCGTCGGCAATCGTGCCGAGCTCCGCCCCGGTGGTCTCGACGGTCGCGAACCCGAGCAGGTCGCGGGCGGCGACCCGTAACAGCTCGCGCCGCTTGAACCGGCGCAGGCCATCGTGGCGGTGGCTGGCGTCGTCCCGCCACCGCAACGTCTCGAGCGCCTCGGCCTGCACGGCCTCGACCGGCCGCGGTGCCGCGAGCGCCTGCTCGTCGGCGAGCTCGTCGAGGAAGTCGGGGCGGCGCAGGAGCGCGTCGCCGATCATCCGGCTCGACCCCAGGATCCGGCACACCCGCTGCGCCGCGAACGGCGTGTCCCGGAGGACCTCGACGAAGGCCGTGGCTCGTGTCGGGCCGTCGGTGAGTCGCCGGAGCTGAAGGAGCGCGAGGTCGGGGTCGGGGGTGTCGGAGCACCACTGCAACACGACCGGGAGCACCTGCTCCATGAGCCGAGAACGGCGCGTCAGCCCCGCGGTCAGCTCCTTGAGCGCGGCCTCGGTGGCCCCGACGTCGGTGAAGCCGAATGCCGCCAGCCGTTCCTCGATGGCACCCGTCGTGAGGGGACCCACGCCGGCGATCGCGTCGAGCAACGGTGCGAAGTAGAGCCGTTCGTGGATCTCGCGGACGATCGACTGGTGGCGCGTGTGGGCCTGCTGGAACTGCTCACTCGCGCTCGCGTACTGGTCGTCGCGGTAGCCGAGTATGCGGGCGAGGCGCTGCAGCTCGTCGGGCTCCTCGGGCAGCGTGTGAGTCTGGCGCTCGTCCCGGAGCTGGAGACGGTGCTCGACCGCGCGGAGATGCCGGTACGCGCCCGCGAGCCGTCGCGCGTCCTCCTCGTCGACGTAGCCGGCGCGCGCCAGCTCGGAGAGCGCCGTCAGTGTGTTGGGCGACCGGATCTCGGTGTCGTGGCGGCCGTGGACGAGCTGGAGGAGCTGGACCGAGAACTCGACGTCGCGTATCCCGCCGCGACCCCGCTTGACCTCCCGGTCGGCCAGCCCCCGCCGCCGGGTCTCCTCCTCGGAGCGGGCCTTCATGGCGCGGATCTCCCGAATCGCGTCCGCGTCGAGTACCTCGGGCCACACGAAGGTTCGTGTCGCGGTGACGAGCTCCTCGGCGAGGGTGACGTCACCGGCCACGGGACGAGCCTTGAGCAAGGCCTGGAACTCCCACGGCTGCGCCCAGCGCTCGTACCAGGTCAGGTACGAGTCGAGGCTGCGTGTGAGCGGACCGTCGCGACCCTCGGGGCGCAGGTCGGCGTCAGTGCGGAAGACGATCGCGCCGTCGTCGGGAACGCTCATCACGTCGAGCACCTCCCGGGCGAAACGGGTCGCGCGTGTGCTATCACCCTGGTGCACGAACAGCACGTCGACGTCGCTCGCGTAGTTGAGCTCCGTGCCGCCGAGCTTCCCCATCCCGACGATGCCCAACCTGACGTCGTCGAAGCTCGCGGCGGCGATGTCGTGGGCCGCGTGGAGCGCGGTCGAGGCGAGACCGGCGAGCTCCCGACCGACCGCGTCCAGGTCGGCGACGCCGAGCAGGTCACGCACCGCGATGCGGAGCAGCTCCCGCCGCTTCCACCAGCGGAGCACCTGGCGCGGGGAGCCTCCTCGTTCCCGCGTGGCCAGGTCCCACGACCTCCCGTATGCGGGGGCGTTCTGCTCGAGCGTGAACCGAGCGTGGTCGTGCAGCGGGTCGAGCAGGGAAGGGTCGGCAACCAGGGCGCTCGTCAGGGATCGCGACGCGGCCGACAGTGCGATCACCGCGTCGCGGATCAGGGAATCCTCGACGAGCTCCTTGCCGATCTCCGGATGGGCCTCGGCCAGGCGCCGGATCGTCTCGCTCGCCAGCACCGGATCGGCGGCGCGGCCGAGGGACCTCGCCACGGCGGGCCGGCCGGCGATCTCGCTGCTCATCGACGCAGTGTCGCATGCGTCGCCCCGGTTGGGCCCGGGCCCGGCGGAGTCCTTGCCCCGAGCACGGCCGTGCCGCACTTATCCTGAGCCCGTGGCAACCCTTCGGCTCGCGGCCGCGCAGCTCGACCTCGTCGTGGGTGATTTCGACGGCAACGCGCGCCGCATTGTCGAGACGTACGAACGGGCGGAGGCCGCCGGGGCCGACCTCGTGGCCTTCCCCGAGCTGGTGGTCACCGGCTACCCGCCCGAGGACCTGTTGCTCCGGCCGGCGTTCGTGACGCGTGCCTCGGAGACCCTCGACAAGATCGCCGCCCGCACCGGTCGCACCGCCGCGGTCGTCGGCTTCCCCGAGCGCCACGCGGGTCAGGGCCCGATCCACAACGCGGCCGCGGTCTGCGCACAAGGCCAGGTGGTCGGCGTCTACCGCAAGCAGCGGCTGCCCAACTACTCGGTCTTCGACGAGGAGCGCTACTTCGAGCCGGGCGACGATGCCGGGCCCCTGTTCCTCGTGGGCGGCGTTCCCGTCGGCGTGAGTGTGTGCGAGGACGTCTGGGACCCGTTGGGGCCACCGCGCCGCCAGGCCGAGGCGGGCGCGCGTCTGATCGTGAACCTGAACGCGTCGCCCTACTACGCGGGGCGTCTCGTCGAACGCGAGGCGATGCTCGGCGAGCGGGCTCGCGAGATCGGCGTGCCGATCTGCTATGTCAACCTCGTCGGAGGGCAGGACGAGCTGGTCTTCGACGGCGGGTCCCTGATGGTGCACGAGTCCGGCAACCTCGTCGCGCGGGGCCGGCAGTTCGTCGAGGACCTGCTGGTCGTCGACGTCGACGTCCCGAGCGCCCGGACGCGGCCCGGGGCCGGTGAGCGCCTGTCCGAGCTCCACGTGAGCGAGCCGCTGCTGCGGGAGGGCGACGCGGTCCCCCGGATCGAGGACGTGCTCGACCCGGTGCAAGAGGTCTACGAGGCGCTCGTGCTCGGCACGCGCGACTACGTCGAGAAGAACGGCTTCGCCCACGTCCTCGTCGGGCTCTCCGGCGGGATCGATTCCGCGCTCGTGGCGCTCATCGCCGCCGATGCACTCGGGCCCGACCGCGTGACGGGCGTGCTGATGCCGTCTCGCTTCTCGACGCCGGGCAGCATCGCCGACGCCGAGACCCTCGTCGCCAACCTCGGCATCGGTTCGCGGACCGCCCCCGTCGAGCGGGCCCACGCCGCCTTCCTCGAGATGCTGGCGGAGCCGTTCGCGGGCACCGAACCCGGGGTCGCCGAGGAGAACCTCCAGGCCCGCATCCGCGGCACGATCCTGATGGCGTTGTCGAACAAGTTCGGATCACTGGTGCTCACGACCGGCAACAAGAGCGAGCTCGCCACCGGCTACTCAACCCTCTACGGCGACATGGCCGGAGGGTTCTCTGTGATCAAGGACGTGCCGAAGACGCTCGTGTACGCGCTCTGTCGCGACCGCAACCGCCGCGCACAACGCGACCTCGTACCCGAAGCGATCCTGGAGAAGCCACCCAGCGCGGAGCTCCGACCCGACCAGCGCGACACCGACACGCTTCCCGCGTACGAGGTCCTCGACCCGATCCTCGAGGGCTACGTGGAAGGCGACCGCTCGGTCGCCGACCTCGTCGCCGAAGGCTTCGACCCCGATACCGTGCGACGGATCGCGAGACTCGTCGACCGCAACGAGTACAAGCGGCGTCAGGCGCCCCCCGGTGTGCGTGTGTCGCCGAAGGCGTTCGGCAAGGACCGGCGCCTCCCCATCACGAACCGTTGGTCGGACTGACGGCACGGAGCACCGGCATGACCACGGCCACGAACGGAACGGACGGCTCGTCGACCACGGGCTTCACCCTGCACGAGACGGCCGCGCTCGTCGGCGCGTACCGGTGGTTCGAAGGCCGTTGCTTCGAGGACCTCGGGCGGTGGGCGAGCAGCGACGTGGGCCCGTCGACGGTGCGGGTCCTGCTGGAGCAGCAGGCGCGCCACCACGGCGAGCACGTCGGTTGGCTGGAGCAGGTTGCGCCGCGCACCCACGACTGCGACCCCGACGAGCTCGTGCGGCCCGGTCACGAACACGTGCTTACGTTCGTCGACGCGGTCGCAGCAGCCGAGGCGCCCGGCGACCGGCTCGTCGGCGCGACGAGGGGGTTCCATGCGCTGGCGACGCGCACGTACCGCGTGCACCTGGAGCGAAGCGGGTGGGCGTCGGACGGACCGTTGCGACGCGTCCTGCGTCACCTCCTCGCCGACGCGGCCGCGGACACCGAGGCTGCCGAGGCGGTGTTGCGCACCCTTCCCGCCGATCTCGCGGGCGCGCCGGTCCGAGGGGGGGCGCTCGGACCCCTGGCCGAAGCCGCAGGCTCGCTCGCCGGACCGGAGCTGGTCGAGCGCTCGTCGCCGTGAGTGGCGGCGGGGGCACCGCCCGAGCAGCCCTGCGACCAGCGGAAACTCCCTGCGGGCGGGCTTGACGGCACCGGTATCGTACGGAGAGCGACGCGTCCCCATCCGCCAACACGGCCCGAGGCTTGCGCCCGGGCAACACATCCGCCGGAACAGCGGGGCCCGGTCGCACGTTGGAACATTGTCCGGGCGCGAGCGCGAGAGGAAGTCGGAACCACCGTGGCCAAGGAGCGCGTCGAGCGGGACGAGGAAGACCTTGTCCGACTCTATTTGACCGATATCGGGCAGTATCCGCTGCTCACGAAGGACGACGAGGTCCGCCTCGCCCAGCAGATCGAGGCTGGCAACGAGGCGCGCGAGTTCCTCGCCGACCCGCCCGGCGACCTGACGCCGGCGAAGAAGCGCGAGGCCCGGCGCCGGGCCCGCGAAGGCGAGAAGGCCCAACGGACCTTCGTCCAGTCCAACCTGCGCCTCGTCGTCTCGATCGCCAAGAAGTACCAGGCTTCGGGTCTGCCGCTCCTCGACCTGATCCAGGAGGGCAACCTCGGCCTGATGCACGCGGTCGAGAAGTTCGACTGGCGCAAGGGCTTCAAGTTCTCGACGTACGCGACCTGGTGGATCCGTCAGGCCATCACGCGCGGGATCGCCAACACGGGCCGGACGATCCGTCTGCCGGTCCACGCGGGCGACACGCTCGCGCGGCTCCAGAAGGCGCGGAGTCGCCTCGAGCTGAAGCTCGGCCGGCCCGCGACACTCGCCGAGCTCGCGGCCGAGGTCGAGATGCCCGAGGACAAGGTCACCGAGGCCCTGCGCTTCGCGGCTGAGCCGCTCTCGCTCTCCGAGCCGCTGCGCGAGGACGGCGACGCCGAGCTGGGCGACATCGTCGAGGACCGCTCGGCCGAGTCGCCCTTCGAGGTCGCGGCCACGGCGCTGCTCCCCGAGGAGATCGAGAAGCTCCTCGGGCCGCTCGACGAGCGGGAGCGTCAGATCCTGGCGCTGCGCTTCGGTCTCGACCGCGGCGAGCCCCGCACCCTCGAGGAGGTGGGCGAGTACTTCAACCTCACCCGGGAGCGGATCCGCCAGATCGAGGCCCGGGCGATGTCGAAGCTGCGCCACCCGTCGGCCGACACCGGCGCTCGCGACCTGCTCGCGGTCTA